>NC_011761.1:2158750-2461875 GCF_000021485.1 Acidithiobacillus ferrooxidans ATCC 23270 | reverse complement strand
CTCGGCAACGGACAGTACGCGGATCTTGCTGCTGGCCCGCGCATCCGGCCTGAGCGGTATGGTATCGGTGACGACCAGTTCGTCCAGATCGGATCGCTCGATGCGCTCCATGGCGGGGCCGGACAGTACCGGGTGAGTACAGTAAGCGCAGACCTTGACGGCGCCCCGCGCCTTGAGGGCATGGGCCGCTTCGCAGAGGGTGTTGGCGGTATCGACCATGTCGTCCACGAGAACACAGGTGCGGCCGTCCACATCTCCGATGATATTCATGACGACCGATTCGTTGGGACGCGGTCGGCGTTTGTCGATAATGGCGAGATCCACTTCGAGGCGCTTGGCAATGGCGCGGGCGCGGACGACACCGCCTACATCCGGGGAAACCACAATCAGCTCCGGATAGCTCTGGCGCCAGATGTCGCCGAGGAGAATGGGTGAGGCGTAAATGTTGTCAACCGGCACATCGAAGAAGCCCTGAATCTGGTCAGCATGTAGATCCATGGTGAGGACCCGGTTGGCACCCGCACTGGTAATGAGATCGGCGACCAGTTTGGCGGTGATGGCTGTACGTGAGCGTGACTTGCGATCCTGACGCGCATAGCCGAAATACGGCATGGCGGCGGTGATGCGATTGGCCGAAGCGCGTTTCAGTGCGTCGATCATGGTCAGCAGTTCCATGAGGTGATCATTGGTCGGCGTGCAGGTAGGCTGGAGCACGAAAACATCCCGTCCGCGCACGTTTTCCAGTATCTCAACAAAGACTTCGCCGTCGCTGAAGGCGCTGACTTCGGCACGGCCGATAGGAATTTGCAGGAAGCGCGCTACCTGGGCGGCCAGTACGGGATTGGCGTTCCCGCTGAAGACCATGAGATTGCCGTGGGCCATGTGATGTCGTTCTCTCTTCGCAGGTGGCAAAACAGTCCGAGGACAATTTGGCTGGGGCGCCAGGGATCGAACCTGGGAATGCCGGAATCAAAATCCGGTGCCTTACCGCTTGGCTACGCCCCAATAATCATTGCTCGGCGGGATCGTAAAGTGGGTGCTGGTTACGTCCGCGTACCGCCCATGCCCGCCAGGGCGGGGGCGCCAGCGCGGCCACCTGCTGTGCGGCAACGGCATCTGCCACCACTCCGAAAACGCAGGCCCCGCTACCCGTCAGCCGAACATCGCGCACGCCATGGTCTCTTAACCAGAGTATGCTGCGATGGACTTCGGGATAGCGGGCACACACCACGGATTCCAGAGTGTTTTCCGTCGCCCCGCCGAGAAACGCGCTTATTGTGATGGGCGCATGGTGCCGTGTCAATTCAGGGGCGGTGAATATCTCCCGGGTACTTACCGATATCTGCGGATGCAGCAGCACATAGTGGCTTTCCTGGAGGGCGTCGAGCGCCTGCAGGCGCTCGCCCACTCCCTCCGCCCAGGCGCTGCGCCCGAATAGGAACACCGGAACGTCGGCGCCAAGGCTGGTGCCGATCTCCATGAGTTCCGCGCGACTCAGACCGGTGCGCCACAGCCGGTTGAGCACGATGAGGGTGGTGGCGGCATCCGAGGAACCACCCCCAATGCCGCCCCCCATGGGCAGGATTTTTTCCATACGAATGTGGACCCCCTCGCGGACGGCACCGACCTCGGCCAAGCATTGCGCGGCGCGGATGCTGAGGTCATCGGCTTCTGCCACGCCTTTTGGTCCACCGCTGCGGGAAAATTGTCCGGCAGGGCGCGAGCTGAACCATAGCCGGTCGGCCAGGTCGATAAACTGAAACACCGTTTGCAGTTCGTGATAGCCGTCGCTGCGCTGGTCGATAACGCGCAGCATCAGGTTCAGTTTGGCGGGGGCGGGATAACTTTCGCTCATGGAGTGCCAGGTTCCCCCATACGCCATTGGGTGATGGCCAGGCGTAGGGTGATGCCCTCCGGCCCCGTGGCCTGGAGCAGCTTGGGCATGGTGAGGCCGCCTACCGGCGCATATTGGAGATATTGGATCCGCCAGGGGCCGCTGCGCAGGACTTCGGGCAGGCCTGCGGCATTCTGCTGCTCAGTCGCCGTACCGCGGCGCAGGCCAAGCATCCAGTCCGGCAACTCATTCGCCGGCAGATCAACATGGAGGACCAGCGCAAGGAGCGCCTCCAGAGTATCCGCCTGCCGGATATCTCCATTGGCCAGTTGCAGGTGCGCGCCTCGGGGATCAACGGTAATGCGGGCGACCGTGCGGCCGAGGGGGTCGTAAACGGAGAACTCCTGGCGCCCGGGAGACTGCTTCCAGTCGAATCCGAAGTCTTCACTGCTTTTGGGGGTGCTGAGTGCTGCCTGGCCGCTGGCCTGCCACTGTTTCAGGCTGGCGACGACCTGGTTTCTCTCGGCGGTCGGCAGGATGACCCTGGGGGATGGTGAAACGGGAGGGGTGGTCGCACAGGCGGACAGCACACCGGTAAGCAGGAGTGCGGCCAGTGTGCGAGCGGTGCTCCGGGACCGAAGCCGGGTGGGTGGCATGGCGTGGAGAATCCTCATGGCTGGCGGTTGAGAGCCCTTTGGAGGGCGGCATCATCTGGGTGTTTTTGCAGCGCGTGCTGCCAGACCTGCCGTGCCTCCGCATGGCGTCCCAGCGACCAGAGGACTTCTCCGAGGTGTGCGCTGATATCGGCCTCATCCGGCAATGCCGCATGGGCCCTCTGCAGATATCCCAGGGCTCGGTCATTGTCACCCCGCGCATGATAAAGCCAGCCGACGCTGTCGAGGATCTCGGGATTGTCAGGGCTCAGACTCAGGGCCTTGGTGAGCAATTTTTGTGCTTCGGCCAGATCGCTGTGCCGCTCCACCAGGCTGTAGCCAATGAAATTGTAGGCTTGTGCATGGTTCGGCGCGAGGTGGATAACCGTACGCATGGCCTTTTCCATGGCCGGATAATCTTTCAGTTGCTCATAGATGGCGCCCTGGGCGTACCAGAGGCTGGGCTGCTCCGGCATGCGTTGCAAGGCGTCGTTGATTACCTGCAGGGCCTGTGGAAGGTGACCGCTGTCCTGCAGCAGGCCCGCTTCCAGCAGCGGAATCTGCGCATCCTGCGGATGCGCGGCCGCCAGTGCCCGCAGTTTGTCGATAGCCTTGTCGTGATGACCCAGCAGGTATTCCACCCGGGCGCTGCGTAGTTCGACTGCAGGGTAGAGGGGGCCCGAATGGATGCGTTGGTACCACTGCAGCGCCTCTGCCCATCGGTCCTGTGCCTCGTAGAGGCGGCCCAGATAGTAGACCGGGACGGGGGACTGGGGCGCCAGATTCCGGGCACGCAGCAAAACGCTTTCCGCTCTCTTCCAGTCCTTCCGGTCGATGTCCATGAGTCCGAGAGAAAGGAGGATGTCGGGGTCATCGGGGTTCTGCCGCGCCATGTCCTGATAGAGGCGATAGGCCTGGGTCAGGCCGCCCATCTGAAGATAGAGCGCTGCCAGATATTGGCGAGCGAGAGTAGCCTCGGGATGGCTGGCGGTGAAGCTTTGAATGCTGCGCAAGGCGGCTGCCGGGCCTTGAACGGCCTGCAGGGCTTCGGCGAGGCTGATGGCGGCTTCCTGCCAGTCAGGACGGATGCCGAGCGCCTTCTCCAGCCAGGAGATAGCGTGTTCCGGTCGTTTTTCAAGAAGATCGATGCGCCCGAGCGCATAATAGGCGGCTGCGGATTTCGGGTCCTTGTCGGCCAATGCGCTTAGTAATCGCCGCGCCTCACCGCTGCGCCCGTGGGTCACCAATAACTCGGCGAACTGCAGGGTGACCTTCGGGTCGTCCGGGAAGCGGGCCAGTGTGGCCTGCAGCAATTGCAAGGCCTGCTCGTCCTGGCCTGTGGTCAGAAGCAACGCGGCTTCGAACTGATCCGCTTCGGCGCTTCCCGGGGCGGCCTGCCGCCAGCGTCTGGCGAGTTGCAGCGCATCCTGAAAATCGCCAAACCGGGCGATAGCCTGCGTTGCCCGCCTGAGAACATTGGGTTCTGGTGCCAGTTTGGCGGCTTTCTGCCAAGCGGGAATGGCCAGTTGCGGTTGCCGCTGTACAGTGGCGAACTCAGCCACCAGCAGATAGTAGAGCTGCTCCCCGGTCATGCCGTCTGATGGGGAATCGGCGGCCGCACCTCCGGCGGTAAGGCACAGTGCAATACCCGCCACGATGCCCCCAAGCCTGCTCCTCATCCGCTCGTTCTCCACGTTTTTGCCAGCGGGCACAATACCCGTTGGGGCTCCGGCTTGCAATCCTGTCCGGCATCGGCGACAATCCAGCCCCCTAATCGTCGCTCCGCAGGGACGGTCACCACCATTTTCTGCTTCGGACTGAGTCACCATACTGCCCCCATCGCGGTCCGGGAAAAAGTCGCTTTTTCTCCGGAGAGGCTTGCTGCAGCCTATCATGACCTGGCGGAGCAGGGCTTGGCTGCCGAGTCGCTGATCATATCCACCTGCAACCGCACGGAAATCTATGTTCACGGCGGCGCTGGCTACCATCGTCAGGCCTTGCAGGACTGGCTCTGCCATTTTCACGGCGTGGACCCGCGATTGCTGGATGGGCATATTTACCATTCGAGCGATGCGGAAGCCGTACGCCACCTGTTTCGCGTGGCCTGCGGGCTGGATTCCATGATCATCGGAGAGCCGCAGATTCTCGGTCAGGTCAAGGATGCCTACCAGGCGGCGGCGGATAACGGTGCCGCCGGGCCGGTATTGAATCGCCTGCTGCACTGGGCCTTCCGCGTGGCAAAGCGGGTGCGCTCGGAGACCGCCATTGGTTCGGCCCCGGTCAGTGTCGCCTATGCTGCCGTATGTTTGGCCAAGCAGTTGCTGGGCAGTCTCGAAGGCAAATCGGTGCTGTTGATCGGTGCCGGGGATACCATCGAGCTGGTGGCGACCCATCTGCGGGAGCATGGGGTGGAGAGATTCGCCGTAGCCAACCGCAGTGCGGAACGCGGTCAGCAACTCGCCGAAAAATTTACGGGCGACGCCCATGCGCTGGAGGCCATCCCCCATCTGTTGCAGGATGCCGATGTGGTGGTCAGTTGCACCGCGAGCCTGCTGCCCATAGTGACGCGGGAAACGATCTCCGCAGTCATGGCACGGCGGGCGCGGGGTGACCTGATGCTGGTGGATCTTGCCGTACCCCGGGATATCGCCCCGGAGGTGGAAGGTGTTGCGCAGTGTTTTCTCTATACGCTGGACGATCTGAACGATATCGCCCAGGCGGGCATGCGCGCCCGCCGCGAGGCGGCGTCGGCGGCGGAGCTGATCATTGCCGAGGAGGTCGGCGAGTTCCAGCAATGGCGGGAGAGTCTGGACGTGGTGCCCGCCATCCGTCGCCTGCGTGATCATGTGGAGGGACGACGCCAGGAGGAGCTACGGCGTTTTAGCCATTATCTGGATCAGGGGCAGGACCCTCGTGCGGTTCTGGAAGCCTTCTCCAAGGCCTTGATGAATAAAGTTCTTCACGACCCCATCGCGACCCTTCGCCAGCCTTGTCAGGACGCGACCAACGAAAGTCTGGTCGCGGCACTGGATATTCTCTTTCGTCTCAGTGACGCCGAAGGATGAGCCTCAGTCCGCGGTTGCAGAGCCAACTCGAGCAGTTGGCCTTTCGTTTTGACGAATTGAGTCAGTTGCTGGCGAGTCCTGGTGCGGCCGGCGATACCCAGCGTTTTCAGAGCCTCTCCAAAGAGTTGGGCGAGATTGGTCCGGTCCTGGAACTGCTCCGCCGTCATCAGCAGCGGCAGCGGGATCGGGACGAGGGCGGGCGTATGCTGCTGGAAGAACAGGATGCGGAACTGCGTGCGCTGGCCAGCGAAGAGGTTGCGGCGGCCGAGGCAGAACTCGACCAGATCGAAGCAGCCCTGCGGATACGCCTATTGCCCAAGGATCCCAATGATGATCGTAGTGTCTTTTTGGAAATTCGGGCAGGGACCGGTGGTGAGGAGGCCGCGCTCTTCGCGGGAGTGTTGGCCCGGATGTATACCCGTTATGCCGAGAGTAAGGGCTTTGGGGTAGTCATTCTTTCCGCCTCCGATTCGGAACGGGGCGGCTACAAGGAGGTCGTGCTGGAAATCAGTGGACGTGGCGCTTACTCCTGCCTGAAATTCGAATCGGGTGGACATCGGGTGCAGCGGGTGCCCGAGACCGAGACGCAGGGCCGTATCCATACTTCCGCCTGTACGGTGGCGGTGCTGCCCGAGGTGGATACGGTGAGCGAGATCACCATCAACCCCGCCGACCTGCGCATCGATACCTATCGTGCCAGTGGCGCGGGGGGGCAGCACATCAATAAAACCGACTCCGCCATCCGTATCACCCATGTCCCCTCCGGCATGGTGGTGACCTGCCAGGAAGACCGCTCCCAGCACAAGAACCGGGCGCGGGCCATGGCGCTGCTGCAGGCCCGTCTGCTGGAACAGGAGCAGGAGAAGCAGCAGAGTGCGGCGGCGCAGACCCGACGTCTGCTGGTGGGTTCCGGAGATCGCTCCGAACGCATCCGCACCTACAATTTCCCCCAGGGGCGGATCACCGATCATCGCATCAATCTCACGCTGTACCGGCTGGAAGCGGTGCTGGAGGGTGATCTCGATGCCGTTATCGAACCGCTGATCAAGGAATATCAAGCCGATCTCCTGCAGCATATGGGTGATGACCTCTGATTCAGGCGTAGCACACCCTCTGTCACGCAGCCTGCGCGACTGGCAGCATCATCTGCGCGAACGACTGCGGGTAGTCAGCGATCAGCCGGAGCAGGAAGCGCGCTGGTTGCTGGCCGCTGCCCTGGGGCTGGATGCGACAGCCCTGCTCCGCAATGCCTTGCTGCCCATTCCTGGGGACCAGGGAGAACAGATTGTCGCACTGCTCGACCAGCGCCTCGCAGGAGTCCCTCTGGCCTATTGTCTGGGCGAGTGGTCTTTTTACGGGCTGGACCTGCGCGTAAGCCCGGAGGTGCTGATCCCCCGTCCGGATACCGAGACGTTGGTGACCCTGGCTCTGGAGGGACTGGCGGAGGAGGGCGCGGTGCGCGTGCTCGATCTCGGCGCCGGTTCCGGGGCCATTGCCCTGGCCATCGCCCTGGCGCGGCCGCAGGCGGAAGTCTGGGGCGTGGAGCACAGCCCGGCGGCGTTGCGGGTGGCGCGCGCCAACGGTGCGCTTCTGGCGTCGCGGGTACATTGGCTGGAAGGCGACTGGTATGCGCCACTGGATGGCGCCCTGCGTTTTGACCGGATAGTAGCCAATCCCCCTTATCTGGCTGATGACGACCCTCATCTTCCCGATTTGCATCATGAACCCCGGGATGCCCTGGTGGCAGGCCCCCGTGGCCTGGAGTGCCTGGAACGCATCATTGCCGGCGCATATGAACGTCTCTCGACCAGCGGCATGCTCCTGCTGGAGCATGGTCCGGATCAGGGAGCCGCGGTGCGCCGCCTGCTCGGCAACGCCGGTCTCTGCGCCGTGCGGACCCGCTGTGATCTGGCGGGGCGCGAACGTGTGAGCAGCGGAACGAGGATCTAGCCATGCCCGAGTTGCCCGAGGTCGAAGTCACCCGTCTGGGTATCGCTCCCCATCTGCGGGGACGGCGCCTGGAGGGGGCCGTGGTGCGGGACAGCCGCCTGCGACTGCCCGTGAATGACGACCTTGCGGCGCGGGTGAGCGGGCAGCGTCTGCTGAACCTGCGGCGGCGGGGCAAGTACTTGCTGCTCGATCTGGAACGGGGAACGATCCTGATCCATCTGGGAATGAGCGGGCACCTGCGCGTCCTCCCCCAAAGCGCCCCCGTGCAGAAGCACGATCATGTCGATCTGCTGTTTGCGGACGATCTCTGTCTGCGCTTTCATGACCCGCGCCGGTTTGGAGCCGTACTCTGGCTTGACGATGCCGACCACCATCCCCTTCTGCAGCATCTCGGGCCGGAACCCCTGGGCGATGTCTTCGGCGCGGAGTACCTTTACCAGCGGGGCCGAAATCGGCAGATACCGGTCAAATCCTTCCTCATGGATGCCCATATCGTTGTGGGCGTCGGTAATATTTACGCCAATGAATCGCTGTTTGCGGCGGGTATCGATCCACGCCGTCCTGCGGGACGGATCGCCCTGCCGCGTTACATGAAACTGGTGCAGGCGGTGCGCACCGTCCTGGAGGCCGCCATTGCCCAGGGTGGAACGACCTTGCGTGATTTTACCCGACCGGATGGCGGGAATGGATATTTTCGACTATCTCTGGCGGTGTATGGACGAGAGGGGGAGCCTTGTACACATTGTGGTGCGCCGTTACAGGGCGTCCGCATCGGGGGCCGGGCGACGATCTATTGTTCCCAATGTCAGCGCTGATGGGTCGGGAGTAGGCATGAGTGAACCGGGTTTGTTGGAATTATCTCCCATTCTGGAGGGGCTGCGCGCGTTGAACGGCTGGCGGCAGGACGTCATTGCCGGTCTGCATGGGATGGCCGCGATGATGGCTGATCTGGGCCTGTTACCCAGCGGGGCCATGCTGCAGATGGAAACACTGGCTTATGAAACGGAGCAGGACAGCTTGCGTATTGCCTTTGTCGGTGAGTTTTCCCGCGGCAAGACCGAGCTGATCAACGCGCTCTTTTTCTCGGATATGGGGACGCGGCTGCTGCCCTCCGGTTCCGGCCAGACCACCATGTGTCCGGTGGAGATCCGTGGTGCGCCGCAGGGGCGACCGGGGTTGCAACTGCTGCCCATTGCCAGCCGTAGTCTGGATGTCAGCATCGAAAAACTCAAGAGGGCGGGGAGCGCGTGGACCCGCCTGCCGCTGCCGCTGGAAGAGAAAAGCGAACTCAACCAGACGCTGTTGCATCTTACGGAAACGGTTTGTGTGACGGTAGAGGATGCCCGCCGCATCGGACTGTGCCCGCCGCTCAACCGTACGCCCAAGGACCGCGAACGCACCGTTTGTCCATCCTGTGGGCTCGGTAAGGTACTGATTCCGCGCTGGCGTCATGCCCTGCTGTATCTGGCGCATCCCATGCTGGATGCCGGCCTCACGGTGCTGGATACCCCCGGCCTCAACGCCATCGGGGCAGAGCCTGAACTGACTTTTGGCATGCTCGCCGACGCTGACGCCATCATTTTTGTGCTGGGCGCGGACACCGGCGTCACCCAGAGCGACCTGACCATCTGGGAACAGTATCTGATACGCAATGCGCACCAGAAGCAAATCGTGCTGCTCAACAAGATCGATACCCTCTGGGACGAATTGCGTGACTGGTCCGGGGTGGTGGCGGAAATTGAACAGCAGGTGGACAGAACGGCGGAACGACTGCATGTGCTCCGTAAGCAGGTGATCCCGGTTTCCGGCCAGAAGGGGCTCGTTGCCCGGATCCGCCGGGACCGGAAGCTGCTGGAACGCAGTGGGATGGCTGCCCTGGAGCGTTCCATCGCCGAAGTGCTGCTGCCCGCGCGGCAGGCGGCCATTCAGGCCAAATGCCGGGCGCTCGTAGAGCGTGTCGTCATGGACCAGAAGAGTCTGCTGCGTGAGCAAATGAACAGAATCACGGTGCAGATGGAGGGTATGCGCAGCCTCAAGGACCGGACTGTAGAGAAGGTGCCTGAACTGGTGGAGCAACACCGTCGGTTGCTACGGAGTTTTGAGGCTGACCGGCAGGCCTTCGAGGGGAAAAAGGCGGTTTTCCGGCAGGCGGTTGAAGAGCTTCTGTTGGCCCCCCTGGCGCCCGCCTCCTTTGATTTCGTGATCAGCAACGCCAAAGCGGAGATGCTTTCCGCCTGGACGACGGCCGGTATCGTCGAACGTTTCAAACGTTTCTTCGCGGAGGCCATAGCCCACTTCGATACTGCGCTGCAGGGTGCGCAGCAGGTATCGGAACTGGTGGCTGGGGAGTATCAGGCGCTGCAGAAGCACTATCGTCTCCCGGCACTGAGGGCAGTGCCCTATGCCATCATGCCGCGGCGGGCGGAGCTCATCGACATGGCGGAAAATTATGAGCGATTCGGGATGATGCTGGAGATCGCCGTGAATACCCAGAGTGCGGTGGTGCGCAAGGCCTTCCTCACCGTAGCCGGGCGGACCCGGGATTTTGTCGTGGAAACCAGGCGAGAGGCAGAGGTTTGGGTGGATGAGATCATGGCGGTCATGAACCAGCAGTTACAGGTTTATCACGATAACGCCGAAGAAGAGCTCACGGCGTTGCAAAGTATTGTCCAGACGATGGGCAATATTGACACCCGCATTCAGCAGTTACGGCAGAACCTGCAAACCGCGGAGGAACAGGTGGCCCGTCTTGACCGTCACGCGGCGCCGTTGCTCCGCTTGTTGCGGGAGCCGTTCAGCACTGCCCGGTAAGCCGCAGAAATTTCTGTTGCAGGGCCTCCGGCGATTCCGCATGGTCAGGGTCGCTGACAATGCAGTCCACGGGGCAAACCTCTTTGCATTGCGGAGTGTCATAGTGGCCGACACACTCGGTGCAGAGGCCGGGATCGATGACATAGATCCGCGCGCCCATGCTGATGGCGTTGTTGGGGCATTCCGGCTCGCAGACATCGCAATTGATACACTGATCGTTAATGAGCAGGGACATCGTGTTCTCCTCAGGGTGGCCCGGTATTCTACGTTTCTGCGGCACCGGGGTCCATGCCGATACAAAAATGCCGCTTCAGGGCCGCAGCCACCACGGGCTGGACAAAGGCATCCACGTCCCCCCCCAGGCGGCTGATTTCCCGCACGAGGCTGGATGAGAGAAACGTATGCTGATCGGAGGTCATCAGGAAAAGCGTCTCGATCCGCGCGTCCATACGTCGGTTGATGGAAGCCAGTTGAAACTCATGCTCGAAATCCGATATGGCGCGCAATCCGCGCAGGATGAGGTGGGCCCTTTCTTCCTGAAGCAGATGAATCAGCAGACCGGGAAAGGGGCGTACCCGTACCCCCGGAATCGCGCCTAAAGTCGCCTCGGCGAGCGCGACCCGTTCGGCGAGAGGGAAAATGGTAGTTTTCGCCGTCTGGGCGGCTACCGCGACGACGACCTCGTCGAACAGTGCCGCAGCTCGCCGCACCAGATCCTCATGGCCATTGGTGATGGGGTCGAAGGTGCCGGGATAAATGACCCGGCGCTCTGTGTCGGACTTAGTCATGGGGGTGCTCCGGCAAGGTCCTATAGAGAACATAGTGTGCAGTACCGCAGTGGCCCCGCCGGTGGGCTTGCCAGTGGCGAGGGATCAGGGCGTCGTCCCACTGCTCCGCAGCGGAGGTTTCCAGGTAGAGCCAGCCTCCCGCAGCAAGTTTCCGATCCTTCCACAGCAGACGCGCCATCCGGGCTGGCCAGCCCTGATCGAAAGGCGGGTCCGCGAAAAGGATATCGAAGGGCCTGGTACACTGTTGCAGGTACCCCAGCGCGTCCGTTCCCGCCAACTGCTGTGCCGCTACGCCGCAGGCGGCCAGATTCCGGGCCAGAAGCCGGCGATGCCCGGGGTCCCGTTCGACAAAAACGACTTCCCTGGCACCGCGTGACCAGGCCTCCAGTCCCAGCGCCCCGCTACCGGCAAAAAGATCCAGCACCCGCGCCCCGGCCACCTGCCCCTCCAGCCAGTTGAACAGCCTCTCCCGCACCGCGCCCGGCGTGGGGCGCAGGGTACGGCCGGCCGGAGTCAGCAGGCGTCGCCCGCGATGACGCCCCGCGATGATGGAGATGCTCATATGCAGGGGCCCGCCAGCGGAGATCGTCCCGCAAGCTGCGCGCGGGCATCCCGCGCATTGTTCGATTCCGCCCTTCGGTGGATAATGTAAAGATTCATGGCGTCTGAGGTCTGCTTAACCCAATGGTGTTCGACTGGTTCAAGCGTAACAAAAGCCTCCCTGCGGGGGAAACGTTCGCCGAAGAGGTGAACTCCCCTGCCACTGTGGCGACTATCCCGGAAGATACCCCCAAGGGACTTTTCTCTCGTCTTCGGCAAGGTCTGGCCCGCAGCCGGGAACAACTGGCCGGGGGTGTAGGGCGTCTGGTACTTGGTAAAAAGGTTATCGATGCCGATCTGCTGGAAGAACTGGAAGCCTTGCTGCTACAGGCGGATCTCGGCAGCGCCGCAACCCGCGAAGTCATGGACAGCGTCACGGAGCGGGTGCGTCGCAACGAACTCACGGACCCCGCCGCGCTCCAGGCGGCACTGCGCGAGTCGCTTCTGGATATCCTGCGTCCCCGCGCACAACCCTGGTCGCCCGAGAAGGGGCATTCTCAGGTGTTGCTCATGGTCGGTATCAACGGCGCAGGCAAAACGACCACCATCGGTAAACTGGCGGCACGCTGGAAGGCGGAAGGTTTCACGGTGGTGCTTGCTGCCGGGGACACCTTCCGCGCCGCTGCCGTCGAGCAGTTGCAGGGCTGGGGGAGGCGCGCGCAGGTGCCGGTGGTGGCTCAGGGTACGGGCGCTGACAGCGCCTCCGTGATTTTCGATGCGCTGACCACGACCCGCGCGCGTGGCAGCGACCTGCTCATCGCCGATACCGCCGGGCGCCTCCACACCCAAGGCCATCTCATGGAAGAGTTGAAGAAGATCAGGCGGGTTCTCGGCAAACAGGATCCGGAGGCGCCGCAGCAGATCTGGTTGGTGCTGGACGCCGGGACGGGGCAGAACGCCCTCAATCAGGCACGTCAGTTTCATGACGCCGTGGGGCTGACGGGTATTTGCATCACCAAGCTGGATGGCACCGCCAAGGGGGGCGTGGTGGCGGCCATCGCCAAGGCCCTGCCCATCCCCATTCGCTACATTGGTGTCGGTGAGCAGGTCGAAGACTTGCGTCCCTTTGACCCCGAATCCTTTGTCGATGCCTTGTTTGCGGAGTCGAAGTCATGATCGAGTTCATCAACGTCACCAAGCATTACCCGGGACGGCATCATGTCCTCCGCGAGGTGAATCTGCGTTTGCGTAAAGGCGAGATGGCCCTGCTGACCGGACCTTCCGGTGCTGGCAAAAGTACACTCCTCAAGTTGCTTCTGCGCCTGGAGGATGTCAGTCACGGGACGCTGATGGTCAACGGTATCGATGTCTCCACCCTCAGGCGCCGCCATATTCCCGCCTACCGGCGGCGGATCGGCGTGGTCTTTCAGGACCATAAGCTGCTGATGGATCGCGATGTGTTCAGCAATGTGGCGTTGACCCTGCAGGTGGGAGGCCTCAGTGGCCGGCAAGTACAAAGCCGGGTACGGGCAGCGCTGGAGAAGGTGGGGTTGGGGAATCGCGCACAGGATTTTCCCGCGATCCTGTCTGGAGGCGAGCAGCAGCGAGTGGGGATCGCCCGCGCCATCGTCCATACCCCGGAAATTCTGCTGGCCGACGAACCAACGGGAAATCTGGACCAATCTCTGAGCACCGAGATCCTTGATCTCTTCCGCGACTTTCATCACCACGGAACGACGGTGCTGGTGGCCACCCATGACCAATCGCAAGTCAACCGCCTCGGCCTGCCGGTATTTCACCTGGAACAGGGCCATCTGCACACGCCTGGGGAGGACAACGCTTGAATCTTCATATTCGCCTGGAAGCCGCCAAAAATGCGCTGAACACGCTGATCAGGCAGCCTGTGGCCACCTTCATGACCGTGTTCGCGCTGGCCATCGTTCTGGCGCTTCCGGTAGGTCTTTTTGCGGCCCTCAACAATCTCCAGCAACTGCTGGGACATTGGCAGGATCAGGCGCAGATCTCTCTCTTTCTGCACCAGGAAGCCTCCGCCGCCCAGATTCAGAACCTCCAGACCCTGCTCGAACGTGGCACCGGGGTGGTGAGCGTGCGTTATGTGGGCAAAGCCGCCGCCTTGACGGAGTTCGAGCACACCGCCGGCATGAGGGCGGCCATCCAGACCCTGGGCGAAAATCCCCTGCCGGCCTCTTTCGTGGTCGAACTGAACCCCTTGGCCCAGAGTCCGTCTGCACTGCAGACATTGGTGGCCTACTGGGGCCGGCAGCCGGGGGTGGCCAGTGCACAGTCAGACCTGGGCTGGGTGGCCCGTCTGCAGGCGATACTTGCGCTGGGTCAGCGCGCGGTCTGGATTCTCGCCGGATTGCTCGCGGTGGGCGTTATTCTGGTCATGGGTAACACCATTCGCCTGCACATCGCCCAGCGGCGTGACGAAATCGATGTGGCGAGTCTGGTGGGGGCCACCCGCGCCTTCATCCGCCGCCCCTTTCTTTACCAGGGCCTGTTTCAGGGGGCAGTGGCCGGGGTGCTGGCCTGGATGATTGTCGCCGTCACGGTATCGGTCTTGCAGGGGCCTGTGGAACGGCTGGCGGAACTCTACGGTACCCGTTTTCATCTGCTGGGTCTGAGTTCCGGGCAGGGCCTTGTTCTCATCGCTGCCAGTGCGCTTCTCGGCTGGCTGGGATCCCGCCTTGCAGTCGGGCGGCACCTCGACCATACTTTTTCCTGAGGGCGGGTTTTTGCGGCCCGTCCTTGAAAGAGCGGGACGATAGCTCCATATGCCGGGTGATGTGTCGTGAATCAGAATCCACCAGACGGAACGTGCGGCCGTGTTCAGAGTCCAAGTACGCAGGACGGTGCATGAGGATTGCCATGAAGGAACTTGCGATAGCCAGTAGAGATTTGGTCAGCCCCGACGGGCTGGCGGGGTATCTGCGTTTTGTGAACGCCCAACCGCTGCTGCGGCCGGAAGAAGAACGTGATCTGGCCCGGCGCCTGCGCGATCACGGCGATGTGGATGCGGCCAAGGATCTGGTGCTCAGCCACCTGCGCTTCGTGGTGCGGGTGGCGCGGGGTTATCGGGGATATGGATTGCAGGAAGCCGACTTGATTCAGGAGGGCAATATCGGCCTGATGAAGGCGGTGAAGCGTTACGACCCGGATCATGGCGTACGTCTGGTCTCCTTTGCGGTGCATTGGGTCAAGGCGGAGATTCACGAATTCATCCTGCGCAACTGGCGTATTGTCAAGGTGGCCACCACCAAGGCGCAACGCAAACTGTTCTTCAACCTCCGTTCCAGCCGCAGCCATACCGGCTGGATGAGCGGTGAGGAAAGTGCCGCCATGGCGGACGATCTGGGCGTTACCCAGGCCCAGGTACTGGAGATGGAAGGGCGGATGTCTGGTTACGACTATTCGCTCAACCTCGAACCGGATGAGGAACGGGAGGGCGGACGTGCTCCGGATCTGGCGGATCCCACCGGGTCGCCCATTGAGCAACTGGTGGAGCGGGACTGGGATCAGCAGCAGCACAGGGCCTTGCATACGGCGTTGTCGGCCCTGCCCCAGAGGGATCGCTACATCATTGAAAACCGCTGGCTGAGCGACGACCCCAAGACCTTGCAGGTGTTGGGCGATGAGCTGGGTGTTTCGGCAGAACGGGTGCGGCAACTGGAAAAAAGCAGTATGGGCAAGCTGCGTCAACAAATGCTGACGACGGCGGCGGTAGCTTGAGCGCCGTACTGCTTTTTCACGTTGACGATGCTGGGCGCTGGCCTAATCTGCTGGCCAATCTGCGTAATGCCCAGACAGCGGCTCCGGCGCAAAGCCTGCGGGTCATCGCGAATGGTCAGGCACCCGTGTCCCTCTGGGCAAAGGGCCACTGGCGGCGCGAGATCGAAGAGCGCATCAGTGCCGGAGTGCAGGTCGATTTTTGTGAAAACAGCTTGCGTAACATGGGGTTGAACCCTGAAGACCGGCCTGCGGGCAGCCAACTGGTCGCCGCCGGCATCATCGCCATTGCGGATGCCCAAGAGGCCGGTGCCCTCTACATCAAGCCCTGACCCCGCTGTACAGTTATCCCCTTCACAAAATATAACGAGATAAATCCTCGTCCTGCGCCAGATCTTTCAGACGGCTGTCCACATAGGCGGCATCCACCTCCAGGGCCGTGGTGCTGCCGTCCGGTGCGACAAAAGCCACCTCTTCCAGCAGCCGCTCCATGACCGTATGCAGGCGCCGGGCGCCGATGTTCTCCACGCGTTCATTCACCTGCTGGGCAATTTCGGCGATACGCTGCACGCCATCCTGGGTAAAGTGTAAAGCCAGCCCGTCGCTGGCCAGCAACGCACCGTATTGCCGGACCAGCGCATTCTCCGGCTCCTGCAGTATCCGCACCAGATCCGCCGCACTCAGGGCCTCCAACTCCACGCGGATAGGCAGGCGACCCTGCAGTTCCGGGATCAGATCGGAGGGCTTGCTGAGGTGGAAGGCGCCGGAGGCGATGAAGAGGATATGGTCGGTCTTCACCACGCCGTAACGGGTGCTCACATTGGAGCCCTCCACCAGCGGCAGAAGATCGCGTTGTACTCCTTCCCGGGAGACATCCGAGCCCTGCTGAGTGCCGGAGCGTACCGCCACCTTGTCGATTTCGTCGATGAAGACTATGCCGCCGGACTGTACCCGTTCCAGTGCCAGGGCGCGAACTTCCTCTTCATTGACCAGCTTGGCGGCTTCATCGTCCGTCAACAGACGCTGCGCTTCGCTCACGGTGACGCGTCGTGTGCTGGTCTTCCCTGGCGCCATGTTGGAGAACATCTCGCGGAGCTGGTTGGTCATCTCCTCCATACCCGCCGGGGCCATGATCTCCACCCCGCCCTTGGGAGCGCTCACCTCGATCTCGATTTCCTGCGCATCCAGCTTGCCTTCGCGCAGCATTTTTCGAAACTTCTGGCGAGTGCCCTCGTCGCTGCGGGGTACGCTGCTGTCGCGCGGACCGGGGATGAGGATGTCGAGAATCCGCTCCTCGGCCAATTCCTCGGCGCGCTGGCGCAACGCGACCTGCCGTTCGTTGCGGATCATGTCGACGGCGGTTTCGGTCAGATCGCGGATGATGGATTCCACATCCTTGCCCACATAGCCCACCTCGGTGAATTTGGTGGCTTCCACCTTGATGAAGGGGGCATTGGCGAGTTGCGCCAGACGCCGGGCGATTTCCGTCTTGCCCACTCCCGTCGGCCCGATCATGAGGATATTTTTGGGGGTGATTTCCTGATGCAGCGGCGGCGGCACCTGCCCGCGCCGCCAGCGGTTGCGCAGGGCGATGGCGACTGCGCGCTTGGCCTCGGACTGGCCGATGATGTACTTGTCCAGCTCCTGGACGATCTCGCGGGGGGTCATTTCAGACATGCTCATAGCTCTTCGATCGTATGTTGGTGGTTGGTATAGATGCAGATGTCGCCAGCGATGCCGAGTGCGCGTTTGGCGACTTCACGGGCGGGCAGATCGCTGTTTTCCAGCAGGGCACGCGCCGCCGCCAGGGCGTAGGGCCCCCCGGAACCGATGGCGATGATGCCGTATTCGGGATCCAGTACGTCGCCCTGCCCGCTGATGATCAGACTTTGTTTGTCGTCCGCGACGGCGAGCATGGCCTCCAGACGGCGCAGTACCCGGTCGGTGCGCCACTCCTTGGCGAGTTCCACGGCGGCCTTGGCCAACTGACCGGGGTGGGCCTTGAGTTTGGCCTCGAAACGTTCCAGCAGGGTAAAGGCGTCGGCTGTGGCGCCAGCGAAACCGGTCAGCACACCCGGATCTATACGGCGCACCTTGCGGGCATTGCCCTTCATGACCGTATTGCCGAAGGTCACCTGGCCATCTCCGGCCATGACCACGTTGGCGCCCCGCCGCACACAGAGGATGGTGGTGCCGTGCATTTGTTGCGAATCCGTCATGCTTTTCCCTCAAAGTGCTTCATGTCCTGGTCACCACGTCGCGACCGTGGGTGCGCCTGGTCGTAGACCTGCGCCAGTTGCTGATAATCCATATGGGTGTAGATGGCGGTCGTGCCAATACCCGCATGGCCTAAATATTCCTGCACCGCGCGTAAGTCGCCGGATGACTGCAGCAGATGGCTGGCAGCGCTGTGGCGTAGGGTATGGGGATGCAGTGGCTGCCCGAGCCGCGCATCGCCGAGTTTTTTGACCCGCACCTGAATGCTGCGTACCGTGAGCCGCTGGCCGCGCCGGTTGACGAAGAGGGCTGGCTCGTCGCTGGCCGCCACGGCCGGTCGCGCCGCAAGGTAGGCGCGGAGCGCAGCCCAGGCGGGCTGTCCCACCGGCACGATACGTTCCTTGCGCCCCTTGCCCAGCACCCGTACCGTGCCCGCGTGAGGGTCCAGATCACCCAGATTCAGTCCCGCCAGTTCGCTGACGCGCAGGGCGCTGGAGTACAGCAGCTCCAGGATCAGTTGATCCCGCAGCCCGGTGAAATCCTGCGGTGCCGCTTCCGTGTCGGATATGGCGGGTTGCATCAGCAGGCGGGCCTGATCCACCGTCAGCCAGTCGGGCAGGCGCTGCTCCGCCCTGGGCATGGCGAGCCCCGATACCGGGTTGCGCAGTTCGGGCGCATCCTGCTGCAGATGGCGATAGAGGGCGCGTAGCGCCGCGAAATGTCGGCGCAGGCTGCGAACGGACACTCCGCGGCTGCGCTCCGCCAGGAGGTAGGCGCGCAGGCTGCCGCGATCCATCTGCGCGATCTCCGTCTGCCCGCGCTGTAGCGCAAACCGCGCCCAGGCATGCAGATCGCGGCTATAGGCGCTGATCGTGGCCGGGCTGACCCTGCCGCCCTGCCGGAGCGTTTCGATGAATTGGGCAATGGCGGTTTCGATCAGCATGGGGCCAGGCAGCGATCCAGTGCCGCCGTGACCAGGCGGGCAATCTGGTCGAGCAGGTCGGCCCCGGCGTCCTCGGCATAGCGGTCGGGGTGCTGGCTGCCGAGCAGAATCCCTCCTTGCAGATGCCGACCGGCAAGCGGGATCAGGGCGAAGGACGCCAGTCCCGCCCCTGCCGCGCCGAAGAGGGTGCTGCGCAGGGTCGGGCTCAGGGCCAGCCCGGTTGCGGCGCGCAACAACGGTAGGCCGTTCAGAATCTCCTGAAAATCAGCCTGCTCCAACGGTAGGAACTGGGGCAGTCCGGCCACGGGTGCGCGGGCGATCAAGGCCATTTCCTCCACCTGAAAACCCTCCCGCAGACGGGTGATGACGGTATTGACGGTCGTGGTACAGTCGGGTGTCTGCAACAGTTCGGTAGCCAGATCGGAGAGGTGCAGGCCGAGTGCGGCATTCTGCTGGGCGGCACCCAGCAGCGCGCTGATACGCTGATGCAGCCGGAGGTTTTCTTCGCGCAGCACCTGCGCCTGCCGCTCCAGCAGGGACGAAGCGGAACCACGTCCGACATGGGGCAGGGTCAAGGTGTGGAGCAGGTCTTCCTGATCCCACAAAAATTGCGGATGCTGACGGAGATAGGCCAGGACCTGATCCGCCTGTGTTTCCAGTTCAGGCTCCGTAGCCACTCAGTCATCCTCCCAGTGGGTGTCACTGTAGCGTTCCGAGGCACTGTGGACCTCCAGTGCGGCGATCAGGCGCGCCAGCGTTTCACCTTCCTCATCATCGAGCTTGTGCAGAAAGGCCAACGCGGCCGTATCACTGTTCAAACCCTTGGCAACTGCCTCCAATATCGTATCCTGCATGTCATGATCCCTCTTCAATGTGCCTGATCTTTGCCGGCAACGGCCAAACCCCGTCGAAAACCACCTGCGCCGGACCGGTCATCATCACGGGATGCCCAGGACCCGCCCATTCGATCTCCAGAGTGCCCCCGGGCAGGGTCACCGCCACCGCATGATCCAGTTCATCCCAGCGGATGCCCGCCACCACGGCCGCACAGGCATTGCTGCCGCAGGCCAGGGTTTCACCCGCGCCGCGCTCCCAGACCCGCAGTTGAATATGGTTGCGGTCGCGGATTTCCATGAAGCCCACGTTGCAGCGCTCGGGAAAGGCCGGGTGTGTTTCGATGCGCGGACCCAGAGTGGCCACCGGGGCCTCCGCCGCGCTCGCGACACGCAGCACTGCGTGGGGGTTGCCCATGCCAACGGCGGCGATGCGCAGGGTGTGCTTCCCCGCGGACAGCAGGTATTCGGGGGATTCTTCATCGGCGCGGAAGGGGACATCGGCGGGGACGAGTCGCGGAACACCCATATGGACGGTGATATTTCCGTTTCCCCGGTGATGCAGGATCAGCCGCCCCGTCCGAGTCTCGACGGTGATGATGTCCTTGCCGGTGAGCTTGGCGCGGCGCACGAAGACGGCAAAACAGCGGGCGCCATTGCCGCACTGCGCCACTTCAGTGCCATCGGCATTGAAGATGCGGTAACGGAAGTCGCAATCGGGGGATGCGGCGGCCTCCACCAGCAGGATCTGATCGCAGCCGATGCCGAAGTGGCGGTCGGCGATGGTGCGGACCATCTCCGGGGGTAGATCGACGCGCTGACGGATGCCATCAAAAACGACGAAGTCGTTACCCAAGCCCTGCATTTTGGTAAAACGCAGGGCGGACAACGCAGAATCCGTATGGGAATGGTTCATGCCATGAGTTTAGCAATGTCTGTCCAGGGAGGACAGTGCGCGTCAGCGTTTTTTAATTTGGCTGGGGGACGTGGATTCGAACCACGGTTAGCGGAGTCAGAGTCCGCGGTCCTACCGCTAGACGATCCCCCAAAACAGGGGCGAATGATAGCCGTGGCCGAGCATCTGTGTCAAACGTGGACCTCGATAAGCATATCGGTGTATAAAATTGGCGGCGCGTTGCAAAAAAGGTGTTGTGGAAATGTTGCAACGTGTTCACAGCGGTGCTATAACTTGTACTGTAGTATTTGAAACACTGCTCTCGAGGAGGAGCCTAGTCATGAAGAAGAATCTCGTAGCTTTGGCCGTCGCAGCGGCTTTTGTGGTTCCCGGCGTTGCTTTCGCCGCAGACACTTCCAACGCGGATACCGGCCCTGTTGTGTTCGGTTACGCCCAGATCACCGGCGCCCAGCAGTTTGGCACCGGCCCCGGCAGTTCCAATGGCCTCATTTTTGGTGCCAACCGCATCCGTCTGGGTTTCAAGGGCGAAGCGGTTCCCGGCGTGACCTATTACATCCAGGGCGCTTATGACGAGGCAGGTCTCGGCAACGCAAACGCTCTGTTCCCGAAAACCGCTGGCCTGCTCAACAACGGCCTCGGCGGCAATATCGGAGGTGGCGCTCAGGCACAGTTGATGGATGCCTGGATCAACTTTGCGCCGGTGCCCTTCGCCCAGTTGCAGGTCGGCAAGTTCAAGACCCCGGAAGGTCTGGAATATACCGGCACCGCGGGTAATGAACTGATGTTCATCTATCGCAACATGAACCAGTCCCTGCTGCCCGGACGTTCCGCCGGCGCCATGCTCCATGCCGACGACGTGATGGGTACGGGCATCGGCTATGCCGTGGGTATGTTTGACAACACTTCGTTGGATCCCGCTACGGTATATAGCAATATCAATACCTTTGGCGGTGGTCAGAGCGGACTCCTCAACGGCAACGGCAAGTACATCGTTTCCGGCATGTTGAAGTACAGCATGGGCCCGCTGCTGACCGCGGAAGTGAGCGGCAGTATGGGTACAGAGAACAATCGTGGCACCGACAACCTGACCAGCTGGAACGTTGGCGTCCAGGGCGGGATGATGGGCATCCACTACGGTGCGGGATACACCAAGGCTTCCGGCGTGTCCGCATGGCCTTACCTGAATATCAACCCGCTGTATACCCCGGTCACTTATTCTGCCACCGATTGGCATGCGGAACTCGCCGCCAACCTGTACGAGATGACGCTGACCCCCGACTGGCTGGACGTCGAGGCTGCCGCGCGGTATGACCAGTATGCGGTCCATGGTCAGGGCACCTTGAGCAATACCACCGTGGGCTTGAACTACTATGTCAATCCCAACAACCCCCACGCCGCCGAAGTGCAGTTGAACTACATCCTGGCGACCCGTGGCGGTTCCATCGACAACACCTATCCTGGCCCCAACGGGCTTGCCCCCATCAACGGTGTGGCTTACAACACCCTGATGTTGCAGTTCCAGGCCGGCTTCTAAGTTCAAATAAGCCTTCGGGCCACTTCGGTGGTCCATTGCCGCCCCCTCGGGGGCGGTTTTTATTTGCTTTTTGGGATGTATACCGTTATAAGAAAGCCCGCTGCGGGGCTTGTGGTCCCGGCGTTTTTTCTTATGTCCGTTTTTTGGGGAATATCAGTGGCTCGTCAAATCCGTAACATCGCCATCATCGCCCACGTGGATCACGGCAAGACCACGCTGGTGGATCAGCTCCTGCGCCAGTCCGGTACTTTTGCCGCCCACCAGCAACTGGAAGAGCGGGTGATGGACAGCAACGACCTGGAAAAGGAGCGCGGCATCACCATCATGGCCAAGAACACGGCGGTGCAGTGGGGCGATACCCACATCAACATCGTTGACACCCCCGGCCATGCCGATTTCGGCGCCGAGGTGGAGCGGGTGCTGGGTATGGTGGACGGCGTGTTGCTGCTGGTGGATGCCGTCGAAGGCCCCATGCCGCAGACCCGTTTCGTCACCCGCAAAGCGCTGGAACTGGGTCTCAAGCCGATCGTGGTCATCAACAAGGTGGATCGCCCCGGCGCCCGCGCCGACTATGTCATCAGTGCCACCCTCGACCTGTTCGACAAACTGGGTGCGACAGAAGAGCAACTGGATTTTCCGGTGATCTATGCCTCCGGTCTGCAGGGCTATGCGGGGGAAGATCCCGAAGTCCGCTCCGGTGACATGAAACCCCTCTTCGAAATGATCCTCGATAAGGTGGCGGCCCCGCAAGGGGATCCCGAAGGTCCGTTGCAGATGCAGATTGCCGATCTGGATTACTCCAGTTATGTAGGGCGTATCGCGGTGGGTCGCATCCGTCGCGGTACCATGCGTCCCGGTCAGGATATCGTGTTGATTCACGGTGTCGATAAGACCCAGACCAAGGCGCGCATCCTTCAGCTCCTCGGCTTCGACGGTCTCAAGCGGGTGCCGTGGGAAAGTGCCACGGTGGGCGACATCGTTGCGGTGACCGGCATAGAAGATCCATCCATCGGGGCCACCATCGCGGCGCCAGAAGCGCCGGATGCCCTGCCGTGGAAACCCATCGATGAACCCACCCTGAACATGACGTTTCAGGTCAATACCAGCCCCTTCGCGGGCAGGGAAGGCAAGTTTGTCACCAGTCGCCAGTTGCGCGAGCGCCTGTACCGCGAGTTGCTGACCAATGTCGCCCTGCGGGTGGAAGATACGGATAACGCCGATGTGTTCATGGTCTCGGGGCGCGGCGAGCTGCACCTGACCATTCTGGTGGAAAACATGCGCCGCGAGGGCTACGAACTGGCGGTATCACGGCCCAGGGTGATTCAGCGCCAGGTGGACGGCGTCTGGGAAGAGCCCTATGAAGCGCTGACCATCGACCTGGAAGAACAGCATCAGGGCACCATCATGGAACGCCTGGGTATCCGGCGCGGCGAGTTGCAGGACATGATTCCCGATGGCCGGGGCCGCGTGCGGCTGGAGTACCGGATTCCCGCACGGGGTCTCATCGGTTTCCACACCGAATTTCTGACGGCCACGTCCGGCACCGGAGTCATCAGCCATATTTTTGATAACTACGGCCCGGTGAAGGGCAGCATCCCTTCCCGTAACAACGGCGTACTGATCTCTGCGGAAGAGGGCGAAGTGGTTGGATTCGCCCTGTTTAACCTGCAGGAACGCGGCCGGATGTTTGTGAGCCCCGGCGACAAGGTCTACGAGGGCATGGTCATTGGTATCCATACCCGCGACAACGATCTGGTGGTCAACCCGCTCAAGGAAAAGAAGCTGACCAATATGCGGGCATCGGGCTCAGACGAAAACATCATGCTGACGCCGCCGATCAAGCTGACGCTGGAGGCGGCGGTGGAGTTCATTGCGGACGATGAATTGGTAGAGGCGACGCCGCAGTCCATTCGCATTCGCAAGCGTTATCTGACGGAGAACGAGCGCAAGAAGGCGTCGCGCGGTGGCGGATAAAACATCGTCGTAGAGGAATGACCGGAAATGGCCCGGAGCCGATATGAGGCTCCGGGCCATTTCCGTGTCACATGGTGTCAGATTTTTCCAGAACGATCAGACGGAACCAGCCGCCGACAGCCGCCGGTGTATCGCTGCGGCAGTGCAGTTCCGGGCGTTGGGTCAGAAGGTCTTCAAACACCAGGTCGGTGTGGGTGGCAATGGGGCCGGACAGGGGGGCGAGCAGGCGCCGCCAGAAGGCGCGTTCACCGGGACGCAGGAACTTGTCGAGAACCAGTATCCGTCCGCCGGGTTGGAGGACACGGCTGGCCTCCGCCAATGCCAGGCCGGCATGGGGTACGACGGCCAATATGAGATGCATGACGATAACGTCGAAGCAACCGTCCGGGAAGGGCAAAGCCTCGGCATCTGCCTGAACGAGCGAAAAATGAGGTGACGACCTACGTGCGCGGCGAAGCATGCTGTGGGTGAGGTCAATGCCAATGGCTTCGCAGTGGGCGGGCAGATAAGGAATGTCCAGCCCGGTGCCGATGCCATCGACCAGGACGCGGCAGGGTCCTTGCGGAATATTGCCGAGGCTGCATTGCCGCAAGGGGGCAGAGAAGCCGCGCACCGCCGAATCGTATATGGGTGCCCAGAGCGCATAGGCGCGCTGCAGGCTCTGGCGGCTCAATGGAAGACGGTCGCCGCCGCCAGGCGAAAGGCGGGGATGGGAACCACGAAACTTTCGCCGGTATCGCTGACCCACTCGAAGGTACCGTGCATGCTGCCTACGGGCGTGGACAGGACGGACCCGCTGGTGTAACGGAAGCGTTGTCCAGGCTGCAGCGTGGGCTGTTCTCCAACCACGCCGGGTCCTTTGACCTCTTGAACATGACCTTCCGCATCCGTAATGATCCAGTGACGACTGAGAAGCTGCGCCGTCTGCGGGCCGTTATTCTGCATCGTGATCTGATAGGCGAAGGCGAAGTGCTCCTGCTCCGGGCTGGACTGCTCCGGCAGATAGCGGGTCTCGACGCTGATCTGGATTTCTGTGGGGGGCTGGTCTTCCATGGGTCTGCTCCGGGCCGCTGGCCGGTGTTGCGATTCAGAAACAGTCTAACGGTCTTGAGGTGGGCTGCCAAGCCATACCGGTGGGCCGATCAGCGTTTGGGCGCCGCAGCCGGGCGGGGGCGGTAGAGAATGAGCACGCGCCCGATGTGGCCGACAACGTCGGCATGGCTGGCGGTGGACAAGGTCTTTATCATGGCATCGCGTTCGTCATGGGATACCTGGGGTAGACGTACCTTTACGAGTTCGTGGGCGTGGATGGCGACCTCCAGTTCGGCGAGAACGCCGTCGGTGATGCCGTGGGCACCGATGATGACGACGGGTTTGAGGGCGTGTGCCTGTCCACGCAGGGCTTGTCTATGTTTGGCGTCCAGCATGGTATCCTCGTCAGTCTGATCGGGCTGCTATGGTGTAGCGGCAGAGTGTACGTTTGCGGAGGGCGGGGGTCAAAGCCCGGAGGTGTATTTTGGCGAGAAGTAAATCCAGTGAGAAGTGGCTGAAGGAGCATTTTAAAGACCCATTTGTGCAGCGCGCTATGAAAGAGGGGTATCGCTCGCGGGCAAGCTACAAATTGCTGGAGATTCAGCAGAAGGATCACCTGATCCGCCCGGGTATGCGGGTGCTGGATGTGGGCGCGGCGCCGGGTGGCTGGACGCAGGTGGCGGCGCCGTTGATCGGCAGGAAGGGGCGACTGGTGGCGGTGGATCGCCTGGCAATGGACCCGGTGGCAGATGCCACGGTCATCTGCGGCGACGTCTACGACGACGCCATACTGGCTGCCTGCCAGGAAGCCCTACCGGGCGGCGCTGACCTGATCATGAGTGACATGGCGCCCAACATGTCCGGTATTGCCAGTGTCGATCAGGCCCGCGCCATTGATCTCGCGGAGCTGGCTCTGGACATGGCCCATCGCTGGCTGGTGCCGGGCGGAGCGCTGCTGATCAAGGTGTTTATGGGGTCCGGCGCGGAAGAGTTGCGCCGGGCGCTGCGCCGAGACTTCAAGAAGATCGTGGTACGCAAACCGGAGGCCTCGCGTGCGCGCTCTACGGAGCAGTACTGGCTGGCACTGGACTTTCAGGGGGTTGCGCAGGAAAGGTTGGACAATGGTGGGGCGAGTTCCCTATAATCTGGCCCACGCGCAGTTAGCTCAGATGGATAGAGCGTCGGCCTCCGAAGCCGAAGGTCACTGGTTCGACTCCAGTACTGCGCACCAACTCCCGCAAGGGTCCGGGATCGCATTCCGGGCCTTTTCTCTTTCCCGCCGTGGTGCAGACACCAAATTATCCATCCCGACGGAAAAGAAAAATTCTCCCGAATACATCGTTCCCGGTCAATTGATGAAAAATGGCGAAAAGAACGTGTCCAAGCAGATATACCCATGCAAGATAGGACATCAGCCGGTGATATAGCGAGATGCGGGTATATAATACAAAATCCGTCGAGTGCAGTCCAAGTATGGAATGTCCGCCGGGCAAAACAAAAAGCAGAATGGTTCCGGTCAATGCCATAAACGTAAACGATAATATACCAATTCCATGCCAAAATCCGGACAGGCCCACGGTATCGCCACCTTCCGGAAGCACATGTCTACCCAAGTTTCTGATATCTTTTACAACAAGTGATATGCCGGCACGGTTCCACGGAAATAGAACGGAAAACTGCGATGCGGTATATATCCATAACCACTCGACGAAAATGACCAACGCCGACAGTATGCCGACATACTCATGCAGGTATAAGAAAAACCTCGTCTGCGGATCATGGACCAATAAACCGATACACATCTGCAGCGTCAAGACAACGGCCATGGCCAGATGGATGATCTTGGTAGTGTTGTCAAAATCGTGTGCGCCGCCTTTGCGTGCAACGCTATGGTCGTTAAGCGCCATTCTTGTTGCTCCTCGCTGTCGACAAAATCAAGGTAACGGATACGAGTTTCCAGGGAGCCGCTCCTGTCGTATACGGGTCTATTTCGCTATTCCTTATGAATCATGACAGTCCAATCGAATTTTTAATCGCGTTCAGTGCGATCTGCGGGTCCTTTATATATTGCAAGCGAATACCAAGGTCATCTCCGAGAATGATGATCGAGCCATATTTGAGTTTTGACCCGAGCCAGCTCTGATCAACGTTTATATGGCGAATGGCCGAAGCGGGGATGATCGCCCTTATCGGTCGGATCAGTCCGTATCTGACCATCAATTGGTCATTGTCTGCAGCACAGTTTGTGGTAAAGGTGAGCGTGGCTATGTTGGCGGCATCAATAAACGCCAAAACGATGAATACTGCACCAATGACGATGAAAAATCCTGTGCCGAGCAATAAAAACGGAAAACTGCAGATAAACAGGATCAGCGAACCCAAATATGCCGACTGGGCGACGGTAACATCCGCCAACACCATGGCAGGGTTTGATTTCAGGTCATATTGCTGCCCAGGCATGCTTGACTCCCGTATCCAGTGGAATGATCAAAGGGTACCACCAACATCTGCTGCAATCTAACGATTTTCCGGATTCCGGTGGGCAACGAAGCCGCAGCAGGCATGGTACGTAAAAAATAAAAGCTCCCCTTCAGAGAAGGGGAGAAGCAGGAGGAACTCCGGTCAAAATGTGATTATGCGGGCATCGGCGTAAACGCTATACAATACCCGTCGGGTGCGACGGGTCCGGCTACCACCTTACAGCACTTCGGGGCAATAAAATTGGCGCAGACAGAGCACTGCGCCTTCCCCTTGGGGTGTGGCTGATATTGTACTTCCGCCTTGGGCGTGGTCCCCGGGCAATTACCCGCCGCATGGGCAGCGCCAATGGGGTTTACTCCGACCACCGTCCCCGCGGCCACGACGCCAGCCGTAATGGCGATACCTTTCAACATGTCACGACGGCTTATGTTCCCGGCCTTGGAATTTTCGGTTTCCTTCAGTTTCTCACTCATGATATCGCTCCTTCAGATGAACGGTTTTACAGCCTGCCTCACTACGATCAGCGAGATACCACCTCATATATCCAAATAACCTTCCATCACTTTACCCCCTTCCAGTATTCCTTCTTGAGAAAATAGGCCGCTATGGTAAAAAACGCCAGCAACCCAAGCACCCAGGGCCCGTCGTCGTGTCGTTGCACGACGGATGGATCGGACACGAATCTTAAAAATGCAACGATATCCGTGACCTGTTCCTTGAATTTCTGGGGAGATTCGTCTCCCGCACGAAGCAGTTTTCCCTGTTCATTGACGATCCCGCCATAGGGGGCAAGCACGTCCGGCATGGCCACATTGGGAAATACATGGTTGTTCCACCCCGACGGGCGCTTGGGATCCTGGTAAAAAGAGAGCAGATAAGTGTAGATCCAGTCCTGACCCTTGTAGCGGACCATCTGGCTGAGATCCGGCGGGGGAAGCCCGAACCATTTATGCGCCATCTGGGTCGGCATGGCGGATATCATGTTATCCTTGAATGCCGATCCTGTGGGTAACATGACCTGTTTTTGCACATCGGCTCTGGACATGCCCAGATCATGGGTCAAAAACTCGTAACGCATGAATTTTATGGAGTGACATGCCATGCAGTTGGTGGCAAATAACCTCGCGCCGCTGATGATGGTCTTTGCATTATAGGTATAATGCGGTGTCAATAATTGTGGCCCGTCGTCCGCGAATGCACCCGATGCGCTGCCAGCAAACAGTCCCAGGGCCATTCCTGCCCACACAACATACTTTTTCATAACTCCTCCTCTCTGCCCGAACTCAGTGGGCATGGAAACGGACGCGCGCCGGCGGTGTCCTGGTCGGTTCGAATTTGCTCACGAACGGCAGCAAAAGGAAGAACGCCACATAGATGAACGCCCCCAATCTTTCCGCGAAAAAATATTTCGGCAGCGGAGGCTGCTCTCCCAGATAGGCAAGCACGAAGAAGTTAATGAAAAATATGATCAGCAGGATACGGGTGACCGGACGATATCGCGTCGATTTCACCGGGTTTCTGTCCAGCCATGGGAGCACGAATGGGACCAGCACCGCGAACACCATTAACAGGATGCCGGCAGTCTTGTTGGGTATGGATCTCAGCATCGCGTAAAAGGGCGATAGATACCACGGCGGCGTGACATCCGGCAGACTTTTGAGCGGATTTGCCGGCGTGGACATGGTACGTTCCAGGAAAATATGATGAAACGTCGGCGCGTAGAAGATGATCGCGCCAAAGATGATCAGCCATACACCGAATCCAAACAAATCTTTTACGGAGTAGTAGGGGTGAAACGGAATGCCGTCCACGGGATGGCCATCAGGCCCTTTATTCGCCTTGATCTCGATGCCATCGGGATTGTTGGAACCGACTTTATGGAGATAAAGGATATGAAAAACGATCAGCCCGACGATGACCAGAAACACCAATGTAACGTGCAGCGCCATGAACCGGTCCAGCGTGTCGCCGCTCATGCCGGGCCCGCCGCGTACCAGGGTGGTAACCCAACCGCCGATAAACGGAATGGACTTCAATAAAGAAGTGATTACCGTGCCGGCCCAGTAGGAGAGGTTTGAATAAGGCAACACATATCCGAAGAATGCCTCCGCCATGAAAGCCAGATAGGTCGTATAGCCGATGATCCAGACGAGTTCCCGTGGTGATCGGTGGGAACCGTACAGCATGCCCCGTGCCATGTGCACATACAGCAGCACGAATATCAGCGATACGCCATCCACATGCATGTACTGCATGAGCCAGCCGTAATGCACGTCGTACATGATGCCATAAACGGAGTCGTATGCACCCTTGGCGGTAGGTATGTAATGCGCCAGCACCAGGAATCCCGACAGGAACTGCAGCACCACCATCAGCAAGAGCAACGACCCGGCGTAGTAGAAAATGTTGAAGTTCTTTGGCGCGTAGTATTCGGCCATGTGTTCCCGCCACATTTCGGGCAGCGGCGAACGTTTGACAAACCATTCTTTGAAACTCATATCAGCCTCCTTTATCGGCTACCTCGCTCAGCACAAATGGGCGAGCGGATACATTTTGGTGACAACGACGGTTTTCTTGGCCACATCGATGTCATATTCGGGAACCGCCATATTATGGGGAGCAGGTGATCCTTTGATTACGCGTGCCGAAAGATCGTACATGGAGCCATGGCAGGGGCAATGAAATCCGCCGAGCCACCACGGTGCGACACTGGCTTTTTTCGGCCGGTAATGCGGTATGCAACACAGGTGGTTGCAAATTTTTATACCCACATACCATTCCGGAACGCGTGACCGGTACTTGTTCTTGCAATAAGGCGGTTGTTGCGGAACGTTGCAGTTGGGGTCTTTCAATATGCCCTTCTGCTCCGCCTCATCCAGGGTGGCCAGCATTTCGGGTGTTCTGTTTACCACGATCACCGGCTTCTCCTGCCATAACGCCACCATTTGCATGCCGGGCTCGATGGGGCTCAGATCGATGGTGGTGGTGGCCAATGCCGCGGCTGCGGCTGTTGGGTCCAGTGATTTCACCATGGGTATTGCGATGGTGCCCGCCACCGCGGCGCCGGATACCGTGACCAGCGCCGTGAGAAAGCGCCGGCGGGTTACATTGGGAGCATGTTTGCTGTCTTGCGTTTCGTCTGACATGATATTGATTCCTGTCTGTTGTTTGATGGACTACACCGTAGAAGTTGCCAAATCCTTTTCCGTCCTGTCGTCCAGATCGGGATTGATGAAATTTTGGGCATAAAACAACTCGCCGTTATGACCCAGAACGTCACAATCCATTAATTGTGTATAGATACTGGTGATGGCTTCAGGCGGCGTATATCGCTTCATCGGCATGCCGGGATGCGTGAGCAGGCGCAGCCCCGTTCGGCACGGACCCGGGTCTACGATATTTACCCGAATAGGCGTGTTGGCATACTCTATCGCCCACATGCGGGCCATGTGCAATATGGCCGCCTTGCTCACGCCGTAGGCGCCCCAATAGCCCTTGGGCTTAACGCCGGACTCATCTGTGGTAAAAATAATGGAGGCGTATGGTGCCTCTTTCAGTAATGGGAGGCACTGCTGTGTCACCAGCAGTGGAGACTTTACGTTGACCTGAAATACATGGTCCCATAATGCCCCTTCATAGTTCTCCAGGGGGGTCAGCATTCCGAGTTCCGCGGCGTTGTGCACGATGCCGTTCAGTTGGGTGAACTCGCTGGAAATGGCGGCGCCTATGGTTTTGAACGCGTCGCTTGCCGGGTCGGCCAGATCCACCACGAGGATGGCCGGTTCGGCATAGCCATAGTCGGTGATTTCATCGTAGACGCCTTCCAGATTGCGCTTCGTTTTGCCCAACAGAACGACCGTAGCGCCTTGATGGGCATATTCGATGGCCACCGCCCTGCCGATGCCATCTCCCGCACCAGTCACGAGTATCGTTTTCCCGTCCAGGATGCCGTCGCCTTTCGCCTTGGTATAATCATTTTCCGTCATGGCGCTCACCGGGACCTTATGTAAGCGGCCAGTGCCGTGATTTGTTTCGGGTTCAGTCTGGAAGCCACGTATTGCATGATGCCCTTGTGGGTGGCGACCCGCTGCCCGGATTTGAAATAGGTGAGTTGATTGATCACATAGGTGCGTTTCTGCCCGGCCAGTCTGGGGAAATAAGGGGGCAGCCCGGCCAGTGTAGCGCCATGGCAGGCCATGCAGGCCGGCATGTGTTTGTCGGGCAGACCACCGAAGTACAGCTTTTTCCCTTCGGCCACGAGTTTGGGATCGTAAACGTGTCCCGACGCGGGTTTCTGGGAGGAAAAGTAGTCGGCGACCTGCTGCATCTGCGCGGCCGTCAGCGGAGCCGCCATCCCCCACATGATGGGTGATTGCGGGTCCGCGCGGACATGGGTTTTGAAGTGATCGAGCTGGCGCAAAAGGTAAGGCTTCCATTGCCCCGCCAGGTTCGGGAACATGCCCCCGTCAGCCGCTATGCCCTGCATGCCATGACAGGCCATGCAGGTGGATTGCACCACCGTGGGGATACCGCTTGCGGTGACGGATGCCGTCGCCGCGGTAGCACTGACCGCACTGGCCGTAGCCGCTGCGGGGGCGGCGGAGACCGTTTGGGCGAGAGGGGAGCCATAGGCCGCCGAAGCCATGACCATTGCCATAGAGAATAGTGGGATAACGGATAAACGCGGTTTTTTTTGTAGCATATGTGGCACCTTGGTTGTTAGGGCTGGCAACTATCAATCTCATTTTACCGCTTGTGGATAGTTATGGGCCGGTTGTAAATAAAAACCCTTATTACATATTCACAGGAAGGACCTCTCTAAGAGCATTATATAGATGATGTTTGTCAGCGCGCCATTCATATTTCTTGTGGGCCCATAGTCGCGCTTTGTGTGCGCATAACACCATGACGCAACAATTTATTTTGCAAACGCGCAACCGCGCCGGCACCATGCAACGGATTGCTGATCAACCCGGCACGCAACATGGTGCATGAATTATTATGGTGCAACGCGGAAACGCAAGGGTTTTTCCATATGCCCCGTTCCGTTAAAAGGCGAATCATCGACATAGAAACGGCTCCAGACGCTGAGTGGCTATTTTTTAGCGTGTTAGCATTCGCCAACCTGGTGATTAACTGATGGACATTCCCAAAAAAATCCGCCATGGCGGCGCCGATCTGCTTTTGCCGGAGGGGTAGGGTCATACAGCTACCCTGGGTATGCACTCCTCCACGGAGGTCTGCGCGGTTTCACCCAGCAGCGTGGCAAAAAGCTCCCGAACGCTTCTGATCTGTTGTCCGAAAGGGTAACTGTCCGGCGCCGCGAAAAAACAGTCCATGCTCTACGTCACCGCGTTGCGCAGCAGCGAGCTGCGCCTCGATGCAGAATTGTCCGGAAGATGAATGCCCATCCTTGAAACCACAATGAACCAAGCACTCCGTCTGGCTGGGGCACTGCGAGTGATCGGGGCTCGCGCAGGCGCGCAGCCTCCTCTCGCGTCCCAGGTAGCGGCGCAACCAGGGGGTAAGCACCGCGCGCGCGGGTAAACCCGCCGAACTCATGAATGTCACGAGATCTTTAGGCATCGCATCCGCCAGGACACGTTTGAAATTGATGTGTGCGTCGCCTTCGGTGGTTACGGCGAAGGGGGTGCCCAACTGGGCGCCGCTGCCGCCGAGAGAAAATATCTCCCGCATTTTCTGAAAGGAAGAGATCCCTCCGGCGGCGACGAGTGGAATCTGGTCGGCTTTCAGGCCTAATTCTTCGAACAGTTTGCGGATCGCGGGCAAAACATTGGCGAAACCATACCGGGAATCCGCAACGTCCTCCAGACGGGTGGCGCCCAGATGCCCGCCCGCGAACTGGGGGTTCTCGATGACGATGGCGTCCGGAAGGCGCTTCTGGCGCATCCAGCGGCGCACCACCACCTGCACGCCGCGCGCTTCCGAAAGGATCGGGATCAGTGCGACGTTGGGAAATTCCGCAGCCAGTGTGGGCAGATCCATGGGCAGACCCGCGCCCACGATCACCGCGTTCACCCCACTCCTGATGGCTTGAAGCACGTGCTCCCGATAGCCGGAAATGGCATGCATGACATTGACGGCAATGAACCCCTCCTTGCCGGCGATTCGCCGTGCTTCCTGAATCTCCCGATCCAGTGCGGTCAGGTTTGCCTGGGCCGAGGCTGCGGGGTCTCTCAGGCGTCGCAGGTGTCGCATCAGGTCCTCGTGCAATCGCCGCAACTCGACGCTGGCAATCGTTCCGACCGCCCCTTCCGCAGCCACCGCCCCAGCCAGGCTGTGTGCGGAAACACCAATACCCATACCCCCCTGTATCACCGGGAGTAGGGACCGTCCTTTGATCTTCAGGTATGGCAAGTCCATCTTAACCACCTCATCTGCGCCCGTGAGCCATCATGTTACTAAATACTTACACATCCGTTTATTGTTTGGTACGATGCAGGTGTACCGCTTTCTTGCATGAATGTCAACAACGCGATGAAGCATCCCGATAGCGCGCAGCCACCGATAAAGGAGAAATGGGGAAGGGGAGGACAGTCTTACGCTCGCAGCGCTATTCCCCCCTGGCAATAATGCTTGGTTTCCCCCAAAAACATATGACGAAAACCTTCCTGGAACACGGACGTACCCTAAAACGTCCATTTATCGCCGCAACAACTATTCTTATGGACCCGGTATTCATGGCCATTTTCATGGGCTTGGCCAACCGGGTTCTGGCGAGGTATCAAGCGGATTTCCTGCAGATGGAAGGGCGACGTATCGTGGTCGAGGTGTCCGACCTTGGGAAATCACTACGTTTGGTGATAAGGCAAGGAAGAATCGCCCCCACCCGTGCCGGTCCGGTCGATTTGCGCATCGCCGGAAATGCGAAAGATCTTTGCCGCCTCGCGCTACGTCTCGAAGATCCGGACACCCTGTTCTTCGCGCGCCGTCTGGTACTGGAAGGAGAAACATCCGTTGGACTCCAGCTCAAGAATATTCTGGATTCCATAGACCTGGACTGGCTGGCTCCGGTCGGTTACCTGCCTGCCCCGCTCGGCCCCCGAATACGACGGGCCATCGACCACGCCATCCGCAACACGCATGCCGACAGACGCCTGCACGACCTGCTGGACCGTGCGCTGCAGCCCTGACTAACGGCCCGACATCAGAGAGGATTTCACATGAACCACCGCAAACCCGAATTGGTCTGCCCCGCTGGGGGACTGCCTGCCCTGAAAGCCGCGGTCGATAATGGTGCAGACGCCGTATATATCGGCTTTCGCGACGATACCAATGCCCGCAATTTCCCGGGACTGAACTTTGGTCCGGAAGAGACCGCGCGAGGCATGGAATATGCGCATCGCGCCGGCAAAAAGGTGCTTCTCGCCATCAATACCTACCCACAGGCACATAACTGGGCGATCTGGACCACCGCGGTGGATCGCGCCGCGGAACTGGGGATAGATGCCGTGATCATGGCTGACCCGGGACTACTGCGTTATGCCGCAACCCATCACCCCAATCTCCGTTTGCATCTTTCCGTGCAGGCATCCGCCACCACTTACAAGGCCCTGGAGTTCTACCACCAGCGATTTGGCATTCAACGTGCCGTTCTGCCCAGGGTCCTGTCCTTGCAACAACTTTGGCACACCACAGCCAACAGCCCGGTGGAGATCGAGGTATTTGGCTATGGAAGCCTGTGCGTCATGGTGGAAGGCCGTTGCGCCTTGTCATCTTACATTACGGGACGCTCCCCGAATGCCAGCGGCGTTTGTTCCCCAGCGGAGTCCGTACGCTGGGAGGAGACGGCCCTGGGCCGCGAGTCTCGCCTGAACGGCGTATTGATCGACCGTCACGGCCTGAATGAGGCCGCTGGTTACCCCACTTTGTGCAAGGGGCGGTACTACACAGACGCCCAGGCCTATTACGCCATCGAGGAGCCTACCAGCCTGAACATACTGGATGTATTGCCGGATTTGTTGCACCACGGCATAGCCGCCATCAAGGTGGAAGGCCGGCAGCGAAGTCCGGCCTACGTGGCGTCCGTCGCCCGCGTTCTGCGCGAAGCCATAGATACCTGCGCCGCCGATCCTGCGCGATATCTGGTCAGAAACCAATGGACCGCGGTTCTCGATCGTCTTTCCGAAGGACAGACGCATACGCTCGGGGCCTATCACCGGCCCTGGCATTGATGTCCGTCCGGTATGCCCGCCTTCGTAATGGGTTTTTACACAACAAGACCGCGCCCTTCAATAAGGAGATACGGAGAATGAAGATCTCGCTAGGCCCGATTCACTATTACTGGTCGAAGGAAAACATAGAGCAGTTTTACCGGCGCGCAGAACATTGGCCGGTGGACATCGTTTATCTGGGCGAGACCGTGTGCGCAAAACGACGCGCCCTGCGCAGCGCCGACTGGCTCGACATCGCGGCGCGTCTGACCGATGCAGGCAAGGAGGTCGTGCTGTCCACACTGGCCCTTCTGGAAGCCAATTCAGACCTTCTGCAACTGGAAAGGATTTGTGCGAATACCCATTACCTGGTGGAAGCCAACGACATGTCGGCGGTTCATCTGCTGGCGGGGCGGGGTCCCTTCGTCATCGGACCCCATATCAATTGTTATAACGCCGAAACCTTGTCGCTCCTGGCCGATCTGGGAGGCAGGCGATGGATTCCTCCGGTGGAGTTGCCGGCCACGACCATCGCCATGTTACAAAACACGCGTCCTGAGACCATGGAAACCGAGGCGTTTGCCTATGGTTATCTGCCTCTGTCATTTTCCGCCCGCTGTTTCACCGCCCGGGCGGATAACGTCGGTAAGGATGCGTGTGAACTGCGATGCATAAAGGATCCGGAGGGGCGTGCGCTATTCACCCAGGAGCAGGAACGCCTGTTTACCATCAATGGCATTCAGCTTCAGTCCGGCATTCCGTGCAACCTCTTGAATGAGACGGTGGCCATGTCGGAAATGGGCATGGACATCGTCCGCATATCCCCGCAACTTACCGCCACCGAGTCCGTCATACGGGCATTCCATGCGGTGTTGAATGGAGAAATCAGCCCCCCCGTTGAATATGGCTCGCCAGCCTGTAACGGCTATTGGTACGGCAAACCCGGCATGCAGTTCAGCCCTGTGCAGGGACATTGAGGAAGGAGGGGTTATGGATAAGCTGTTATGGGGAGATAGCGGGCTTCGGGATGCCGCAGATAATATCATTCTCGATGCGCATCAGATGATCGTTACGCGCATGGAATCGCTACCAATGTTACGTTTTTATGAAAATGGCCACGCGGTGGCCCTGGGCGCCTTCGAGGACAAGGACTTTGCCGTGCGAACGGCTTATTGTCGGGCCAGGTCCATCCCGGTTATCCGCCGTATAACAGGGGGCGGGACAGCATATCTGTATCCTGACCAGGTTGCCTGGAGCCTGACCATACAGGCGCAGGAGTTCAGTATGGCGCAATGGCTGGAAAGGCTTTGCATGGCGGTTTGCAACGGCCTGAGCAGTAGCGGATACGAAAATGTCTATTTCCATAAACCAAACGATATCTACGCAAACAACAGAAAGCTGGGCAGCGTCTACGTCGGAATGCAAGATGATGTCATCGTCGCGAATGGCACGCTATACAGATCCTTGGACATCAGTACGATGCTTCGCGCATTGCGCGTGCCAAAAGAGAAGCTGACAGTGGACGGCATACATACAGCCGGTCTCCACTTCACTACGCTACAAAACCAGAGCGCGGCGGATCTGGTAAATCTGAAGGAATCCCTGGCACGGTTCATGGCACAAATGTGCAACTTGGAAACCCTCGTACATACGCCGTGGATAGACAGCGTATCCCACAGCCCGCGTGGCGGTCATGAGCAATTTCCTGAACCAGATCACGGCCGCACTTATAGTGGCTTTCTGGCGACATCCGGTGGCGTACTCCACGGCAGCATCACACTGGACGACGAGCTCAGAATATCTTCCGCAAAAATTGGTGGCAATGTTTACGTCAGGCCACACCACCTGTTTAAAAAAATTCAGTCTGTATGGTACGGCGCGTCGGAAAGTGAAATATCACAGCGCATGGAAAGCCTCCTTTATGATCTACGGTGGGAGATGTCCGGATTCAGTCCCGGCCATGTCATCAAGTTATTTCACAGACTGTTCGAGCGCAACAGGATAGCTCAACAACTTGCCATAACGGCATCTGCAGCCAATTCGTTCATGGTCCATGACCCTGACGGAGATATGGACGCCATGGAAATCGCCGCGCAGGCGGAGGCGGTGCTGGTGCCATACTGCGCCAAGCCGGCATGGTGCAAATGGCGGCATAAGGATGGATGCTCCCGCTGCGGAAAATGCGACGTCGGTGATATATACGACCTGGCCGGAAGGCAGGGATTAAAGGTCACCACCGTAAAAAACTTTGAGCATCTGGAGCAGACACTGAAAACGCTCAAGCTACAAGATACCCGATGCTATATCGGAATGTGCTGCAATAATTTTTATATCAAGCATGAAGACGCGTTCAGGGCGGCAGGTATTCCGGCATTGTTGCTGGATATAGCGGGTGCCAACTGTTATGACCTCCTGCAGGAGCAGGCGGCATATTCCGGTAAATTCATTGCCGAATCCGCAATAGATCTGGAAGTGGCGGCAAAGGTGATCCATATCGCGCATCAGAGCAACGCCTGTCATTAGCCCGCGGCCTATCTCACCGAGATGTCGGGCACGTATCCACGCAACTCATCGAGCAGTTCATGGTCGATCGGCGCGTAGCTGGTCACCAGATCCCCATTCACGCATCCTGCCGGGTTGAAGGATTGCAGTACCCAGCGGGAAACTCCCAGAAGCTCCAGCCAGCGCGCTATCGCGATCAGGTCCGCAGTGTCGAGTATGGCCGGGTGTACCGTGGTTCTGATTTCATAAGCCACATTGCCGGACAACAACCATTCCATGGAGTCCCGCACCCGGACCTCGCTTCCCGGTACGCCGGTGACGGCGGCATAACGGGCGGGGGGCGCCTTGACATCAAAGCCTACCCAATCGACATAAGGCAGCATTTGCGAAAAGTTGTAGGGATATATTCCGGATGTGTGCAGGGCGGTGCCAAATCCCAGCGCCCGCACCTGCCGAAGTGCCGCCCGTAACGATTTATGAGCGGTGGGTTCGCCGCCACAAAACGCCACCGCATCCAGTAATCCCGCTCGGGTGGCCAGCCAGGCCATGATGGCCGGCCATGATATACCGGAGTGGCCACGCCCCGGCTGCAGATGCGGATTATGGCAGTAGCGGCAGCGGCATGGGCAGCCCTGCGTGTATAGCACGGCACATAAATGTCCGGGATAATCCACCGTACTGAACCGCGCGAAACCGCCCAATGGTGGTAGGGGTTGTAACCCGATGTCCACCGTGGTGGCTGCTTCGCTCATCGCCGCGTCAATGCACCGGCCGCGACACGACCGTATCCGGCTTCCCGGTCTCCACAAAGCATTTGCGCTCCGAATGCTCGCTTTGCTTGCCTATATTGAAAGAAGAAGTCGGTCGGTGGTAACCCATGACCCGCGTCCAAACCTCGCAGGGTTGTCTTTCGTCATCCGCCAGTTCCATTTCAAGAGGATTTTGGTTCGTCATTTCAGGATACATGATGTTCTCCTTTCTCGGTTCAGGCGGAATGCCGCCGTTTTTCAGCAAGTCGTTCTTCATCACAGATCGGACAGAATGGATGTTCTCCCGATAGATATCCGTGCACCGGGCAGATGGAAAAGGTCGGCGTCACCGTAATGTAGGGCAGGCGAAAACGTTCCAGTGCGCGGCGCACCAGGCGCTTGCAGGCTTCGGTGCTGGAGACGCGATCCCCCATATACAGGTGAAGAACGGTTCCGCCGGTGTATTTCGCCTGTAACGCCTCCTGGCGTTCCATGGCCTCGAAAGGGTCGTCCGTAAAGCCTACGGGCAGTTGTGATGAATTGGTGTAGTACGGCTTATCCGGGAGACCTGCCTGTAAAATATCGGGAAAGCGCTTCCGATCCTCTTTGGCGAAACGATAGGTGGTGCCTTCCGCAGGGGTTGCCTCGAGGTTGTACATGTGGCCGGTTTCTTCCTGAAAAGCCACCATGCGTTCTCTGATATGGTCGAGAAAACGAACGGCGAGGGCATATCCGGCAGGGGTGGTGATGTTTTCGCGGTCATCGGTGAAGTTGCGGATCATTTCATGGATCCCATTCACGCCTATGGTGGAGAAATGGTTGCGTAAGGTACCCAGATAGCGCTTGGAGTACGGGAAAAGACCGGTGTCCATTTGTCTCTGGATGACTTTGCGTTTGATCTCCAGACTTTCTTTCGCCATTTCCGTGAGCGCGTCCAGGCGACGGAAAAGACCTTCCGAATCGTTTTTATGGAGATAGCCCAGCCTGGCACAATTGATGGTCACCACGCCGATGGAACCGGTCTGTTCCGAGGACCCGAAAAGACCATTCCCACGTTTGAGCAGTTCACGCAGGTCGAGCTGCAGGCGACAACACATGGAGCGCACCATGTTGGGCTGCAACTCGGAATTGATAAAATTCTGAAAGTAGGGCAGGCCGTATTTGGCAGTCATGGCGAACAGCCTTTCGGCATTCTCCGAATCCCACGGAAAATCAGACGTTATGTTGTAGGTGGGTATGGGAAAAGTAAAAACCCGTCCCCTGGCGTCGCCTTCGCTCATGACCTCGATATAAGCCTGATTGATCAGTTCCATTTCGGCCTGCAGATCGCCGTAACGGAAAGGCATCTCCTCTCCGCCGATGACGGGAACCTGTTCCTTCAGATCGTCAGGGCAAACCCAATCGAAGGTGACATTCGTGAACGGCGTCTGGCCACCCCAGCGCGAAGGGACATTCAGGTTATAGATGAATTCCTGGATGTTTTGGCGAATCTCGCGGTAGGACAAGCCATCCTTGCGGACGAACGGCGCCAGATAGGTATCAAAGGAGCTGAAGGCCTGTGCGCCTGCCCATTCGTTCTGCAGGGTGCCGAGGAAGTTGACCATCTGCCCGACGGCGCTCGACAGGTGACGCGGCGGTGCCGCCTCCACCTTTCCCGGTACGCCGTTAAAACCCTCCTGCAAAAGGGTGCGGAGGGACCATCCGGCACAATAACCGGCCAACATGTCGAGATCATGGATATGCAGGTCGGCCTCGCGGTGGGCGGCACCGATTTTTTCGGGATAGACATGGCTCAGCCAGTAGTTCGCGGTGACTTTCCCGGCAATGTTCAGGATCAGGCCCCCCAGGGAATAACCCTGGTTGGCATTGGCGTTGATCCGCCAATCCTCCCGATCCAGGTACTCATTCACGGAAGTGATGGCGTCTACCATCGCCTGGCGATCCCCGCGCAATCGCTTTGGATCAAAAGGTACCCTTGCGCCGTTTCGCTGCAACACCGAAGAATCGTTCATCGCCATATTCTCCCGACCGGCACCGAACCGGCGCTGTCGCGTCTCGGAACGGTAGAACACAATATATAGACATCTCAATAGATAATTTAGCACATATATTGGGTTCGTCAACAGCAAAGTGGAACTGGAATCATCCCCAGGGTCAGCAGGTGTACAATGGTTCCGCAACGGAGAACGGACATGCAGAATGAACTTTGGCTGGCTCAGGCGATTCTGGCTTTTCATATCCTGATCATCGCCTTCAACGTCTTTGGCCTGATCGCCATCCCGCTGGGTGCCTGGCGGGGTTGGCGGTGGGTCCGCATCTTCTGGTGGCGGGCCCTCCACCTCGCGGCGCTCCTGGTGGTGGCCGTACAGGCGTTGCTGGGCACTGCCTGCTTTCTGACCATCTGGCAGAGCGAACTGCAGGAAGCGGCAGGGCGGCGGGGCTACCGTCTGCCCCTGATCCAGACCTGGATCGACCATCTGCTGTTCTGGCACCTGCCCATGTCTTTTTTCACCTCGATCTATGTCCTGGTCTGGATCGGCGTGCTGCTGCTGTGGTGGAAGGTGCCGCCCGTCCTGCCCTGGCGCAGGCCATGAAGAATGAACCCGGAATGGAGCTGATGCCTCTTATGCCGGATAAGGTATGATGCTCCATTCGCATAGGACGCCAACGACTACATCAGGACAGGAATGAAGGATGTTTAAAAAACGCGACCCCTCGGGAAAAGACGCCGCTCATGTTGCCCTGGAAGCCATAAAAAGCCACTATTCCCAACAAAAATACGGTGACGCGATCACGCTGATCGAACAGGCAACGGCCATCCCGGCGGCGGAAAAAATAAACCTCCTCACCACCATAGGGCAGGCCACGGCCGGAAGTGCCAGACTGGACCTGGCCGAACGCGCATTCAGGGCGGCGCTTGCCGTGGATGGTCACCACACGGATACCCTCAGTAATCTCGCACTCATATTGTTTCATCAAAACAAATTGGTGGCCGCCGAAGAACTTTACCTCGCAGCCATCGCGTCGAAGCCCGATTTCGTGCCCGCATGGTATAACTACGGGCTCCTGCTCCTCGCCTGCCAGCGTTTCCCGGAAGCGGAACGTGCCTTTCGCGAAGCGCTGGCGCGCAGCCCGGAATGTCTGGATTGCCTCGTCCAGTTGGGCGTCACGCTGGCGCAGCAGGGCCGGCAGGAAGACGCGCGGGTGTTATTGGACAAGGCGCTGGACACGGACCCCAACCACGCCGTCGCCCTGCATCACAGGAATATGCTCGCGTTGGCCACCGGCGACCATTGCGGCGCCGAAGCCCTGTTCCGGCGGCGGATGCATCTGTACGGCGAAAATCCGTCGCTGCTGATCGGTCTGGGAATCGCCCTGCAGGAGCAGGGCCGGTTGACCGAAGCGGAAGAAATATTCAGAAGAACCGCCGATACCTATTCCGTGCATGCGGATGTCGGACATTATATTTTTCAGAATCTCGTGGCACAGCAACGCGAACGGGAAGCCGAGGCGTACATTCGATCCGCCATCGCCGATCATCCCCAGAGCCATTCTCTCCGCTATCCTCTGGGTACCCTGCTGTTCCAGCAGGGTCGTTATCCCGAAACCCTGGAAGTGCTGCTGCACACGTTAAACCTGAAGCCTGACCATGTCGATGCCCTCATCTTGTCAGGGCGGGCACTGTTTCAATTGAAGTATGTGGATGAGGCGGTGGAGACCTTCCACAGGGCGCTGGAACTTCTGCCGGAGTCTGCGGATGCGCAATTTCATCTGAGCGTTGCCCTGATCCACATGGGAGAATGCCGGACGGCAGAGGGCATGATCCGCAAGCTGCTCGAAAACCAGCCGGACAACGCCGCAGCGCTGGTGAACCTGGCGATCTGCCTGGAGAAACTGGGCGAGGTCGAGGCTGCCGAAACGACTCTGCGGAAGGCCGGGAATCTGGCGCCCACCGACCTTCGGGTGCGGGTCGCCCTTGCCGAGATACTCCAACGACAGAAAAATTACGCGGAATCTTTCGCACTGATAGAACCACTGTTGTCATGGGAAAGCGGCGGAGAAGGGGAAAATTACGCCGTCAACGCCTGGTTCATTGCCGGAAACCACCACCACAGCCATCGGCAATACGCCAAAGCGTTCGCCTGTTACCGTCAGGGACATCAGATGCTGCAAAAGGTCGAACCCTTCGATTTCCAGGCCATGGCCGACACCCTGCGGAATGACCTGGACAGGTATGATCGCTGGAAGGGCCGCATGGCGGTGGCGACGCCAAACGGTCCGACCCCCTTGTTCATCGTCGGCATGCCCCGGTCCGGAACCAGTCTGCTGCATCAGATGTTGGACATGCACGCCGACATCGACGGCCTTGGCGAACTCCGGCATCTTCCCCAGGCCGCCGCCAAACTGCGGAGCCTGCGCCTCGACTCCGAAAACCTGACGGATCACATCGGCGCAATTCGCCAATGGTATCTGGACAGGATCCGGCACCGATGGACCGGAAGCCGATACTTTATCGACAAGCTGCCCACCAATTTTCTGTTTCTGGGCAGCGCAAAACTCCTGTTCCCGGAAGCAAAAGTCATTTACTGCCGACGCGATGCGCGCGACAACTGCCTTTCCATATTTCAGCAGAACATGGTCGGGGACCATGCCTACAGCCACGACCTCGACAGCCTGGGAAAATACTATCGCGCGCATCTGAAAACCCTCGCCCAATGGCAATCCCGCATGGCGGAGGATGTCATTACCGTAGGCTATGAAGACATCGTCGCCGACCCCGAAAACGGCATCCGGGAAATATTGCAATTCCTGAAGTTGGAGTACGATCCGCGCTGCCTGGATTTTACCGAAAACACCCGGATGCTGCAGACGGCCAGCCGCCTGCAGGTCAAAGAGCCCATCTACCGTTCGGCCATCGGCAAATGGGAAGCTTACACCGGACACCTCGCGCCGCTGCTGACCGCGCTCGGGCAGGGGGACTGAAAAGCCGGATTTGCGGCCCGGCACCTTTCACCAGGAGAGGAACATTTCCTTCCCGATATCGGAAAACCCCAGCTTCCGGTACAGGGTGACGGCCGCGGTGTTCGCGGTGAACACGTGCAGCACCAGGCCGGTGGCCCCCGCCGCGCGCGCCTGCTCCGCCACGTGCGCCAGCAGCCTGCGGCCGTGTCCCTGTCCCCGGTGCGCGTCCTCGATCATGATCCACAGCAGGGAGGACGCCCGCTCGGGCACCGCCATATACCACGCACCGCCGATGATGTTCTTTTTCCACTTCGCCGCGACCAGGTGACGGTGGGTCAGGCCCGCGTCGTCCTGCTGGACGCCCTGGATCTGATGGTATGCCAGATCGTGCGCCACTTCCTGGGAATATCCCATCGCTTGCTGCAACTGCGTCGTCTGGTAGGCCACCAGCCCCGCAAAGAATCTGGGCCGGTAAGCGGGTGGCATGTTCACATAGCTTGCTTCTGCAGGACGGATTGCCGGCACGAATACTCCCATTATCTGTTCAAAAGATCCTCGCACCGTCCTCCCCAAGGGGGCCGACAAATGCCCGGACGGCGCTGTAAGCGGCCATTACTCTGGGGCAGGCTGGGCGATCTGTCAAACCCGGAGAATCCCGTGGAATAGCGGTACCTCAACGCCATACGGTAACGTTTTGTTGCGGTCCGTAACGCCATTTACCCCGGCCGTGGAAATCGGACCCGCAGGTAATCCAATAAATATCGGCACATGGCCATACGCCCGGTTTGGCGCAAAAATTGCGTATGCCGACACAGGGTTTCATTCGGGAGAGGCATCGTCGTGCATACAGCGCCGGAGCATATGGCAGAAAGCTCGAGTCACCGGAGTGCGGCGCCTGCCGACGCCGCGCCGGCTTCACCGCACCTGCTCGAGGAGCTTCATCTGGTGCGGAGGGAGTTGGGGCATCTGGCCGCGGAGCTGCGCTTTCATCAGGCCAGCGGCGAGCCCGCCGAACTGGACGAGTGGATATTCTCCCTGATTTTTCTGGAAGCGCGCTTGAGCAGGCTGGCACAGGATCTCGCCGGACCGGACGGCGCCCGGCCTGGCGTCCCGTTCCCGGAATGGCAACATTCCGCGCTCGGCAAGCCGTCATAGAACGACGCCGGAACAGGCTCATGTACCGAAGTATTCCCATGGCATTCATCTGGATGGTCGTCCTGATCTACTTCCTGCCCTCCGTCCGCGCCTGGAAAAACGGCTGTCGTCATGCGCATTGGCGCAGGCTGCTGTTGCTGAATGGATTGCTGGGATGGACGGGAGTGTTCTGGTGGCAGGTCTGGAAACAGGCACGCTGGTCCAGCCCCATGATATTTGTCGGGAAACCGGCGCCATACTATTTTCGCGGAGACGAACACCCGCCGTTGCGCCCAGGGAGGGTCGCCCTTGCGGTGAGCGGTGCCTTGCTGGCGGTGGCGCTGATGCTGATGGGCCACTGAGCAGGCGCTTGAGCCAAGGCCCTGGGCCCGGCGATGGCAAAAAGCGGCCGATCTCGGTGACCGGCGCGCGGAAAGTGGTCTGCGGGCCGTGAGCGCCCGCGGAGGGCTACAGGCCGCCCAGACCGCCTGCGCCACTGGCTGACGTGTTGATGCCGAGGGACAGCAGGGACGCCTGTGCCGGTGTCTGGTTGATGCCGATGGACACCAGACCGCCCACCGACAGGGCGAAGCCCGACCCCTGACCGCCGCCCAGTCCGCCCAGGAGGCTGCCGAGGTCATTCACCACCCCGCCGGCGAGACTGCCGAGCAGGCCCTGCACATCCGCGGCCAGTGCCCCGCCGGCACTGCCGTTGCTGGTGGTGGCGCTCACCTGGGCGATGCTGGCGCTGCCCCCCGGCGTATTGATGGAGACGGAAGCCAGCTTGTCCACCTGGACTTGCGCGCCGTTGCCCTGGCCGGTGATCCCGCCCAGCAGACCGCCCACCGTGTTGACCAGATCCGCCAGCAAACCGCCGACGGTGCCCTGAACATTGGCGAATATCCCTGTTGATCCACTCATGTCATTCTCCTCGAAATCGTTTTCCTTGGATTACACCCGGAAACGGCCCGGCACGGGGGGCCGATATGGCCACCCCGTGCCGGATGGATGGAACCGTCCCGCGCCGTCTTCCGCCTTACAGACTGCCCAACAGGCCACCCAGCAGACCGGTGCTGCCGCCCGTCAGGCCGGTTACCGCGCCGGTGACCGGCGCCAGGGCGCCCACCGTGCCGGAAAGCAGGCTGGGCACCGTGGAGCTGACCGCCGCCAGGGCGTTGCCGGCGTTGCCCACCACGTTGTTGAGCAGGCCTTCGGTTGCGCCCAGCGTTGCGCCGACGGCAAAGGTCGCGATGGCCGCGGTGTTGCCCACATTGGCCGTCACATTGTTGAGGAGGCTTTCCGCATTGGTGGTGACGCCACTCACGGCGCTGCCCAGGGTGCCCACCAGACCGCCAGCCACGCCTTCCACCGCGCCCAGGGTGGAGGTCGCCGTGGAGGCGACGCCGGACAGAATGCCGCTGACGCTGGAAGCCGCCCCGCCCACGTCGCCCAGGAGTCCGGACAACAGCCCGCCGGCACCGGAGGCCGCCGTGCTGCTGCCGCCCAACAAACCACTCAACAGGCTACCAAGGTTCAAAATTGACATTGATCATTTCTCCATAGTCAGTAGGTTACGTGTCCCGCTCGCGCCCCTGCCGCGCAGGGACAGCAGCGAACAGCATATTGCATGCCAGTTTTTATGGGGATTCATCATTCCCTTCTATCGTGTTGATAATGTCCGGATAAGCGGGCCGCGAGCAGCTTTAGAACATGAGAATAAGCTGTTAAATGCGGATAGCTTTGGTGACACCATGGGAAATGGTGTTACGCATTGCTTCCCTCGCCTGGAGGAACGTATCCCCCCGCGTCGGCGGAATATCCCGGCGGGAAGGCGGCAACGGGTCAATGTTGGTTACCCGTTGGGGCTGGTGGATACGGTGTTGGTAACCTTCGGCATCTTTCGATACTCCTATCTATTTGTTTTGTATGTACCTGTTCTGGTGTTTCAGGGGTGGCACGGCTCGTGCTTATACTCTGCTTACGTTATCCACCCAGGAAACGAATGCGGTATCACGAAGTGTTGCTGCGCCGCCGGATGGAGTGGCCTCGGGCGATCCCTGAGACCGCCATCCGGCACCACCCCCCGGCCCCGCGCCCTGCGGAAGGCCGGTGTGGTTGGTTTCGTTGTCTGTAACAGCATGTAACAGACGTGGCAAAACGTTCTACGCTGCTTCTAGACCAAGAGTGGAATTGGACCGCCCATAAAATGAGTAATTGTTGATATTCCGATGTACTTCTCCTTGCAATATTATCCTGTTAGACTAATTTTCCCGATGGCAAGATTTCTTTGATGCCCGCATAACGCAATGACCGGTCGGTGGAGACGGGGTTGGCACGCAGTTTGCTGGTTGTTGGCTGCGGGTCGGGCGGATGGGACTCTGCCGTTGGGAACGGACATTTTCTTGGGTGGATTATGAAGGAGAACGAGCGATGAAGACGTTGCAGCATGCTGTAGCCCGTTTCGTGCGGGAGGAAGAAGGGGTCACCGCCATCGAGTACGGCCTGATTGCCGGTTTGATTGCGGTGGCGATTATTATTTCAGTACAGGCACTGGGTTTGAAATTGGCCAGCCTGTTTAGTTACATAACTGGCCAGCTCAAGGTCCCGTAAGTTCTTTAATGTGAAAGAAATCCGTGGAATGGGCACGGCAATCCCTGGCCATCGGGTGGCCATATTGGGATCGAAGTGACGCTCTACGCTGGCTGATGCTGCGGCAGGAAGCCGAATTTGATCAGTTTCTTGATCCAGCGAGAAGCATTGCGCTGCACACTCAGTGCCTCATAGTCCGTATCGGCATCCCGGTAGTACTTGCCGTGTGAGAGCATGAAGTAGATGATGCGCAGCATTTTGTGGGCCAGGGCGATGATGGAGCGCTTGTGCCCCCTACGGACGACCAGACTCTGGAACTTGGAGCGCAGGGCGCAGTGGGTACGACTGGCGGCGTGGGCGCATTCGCAGAGGATCCGACGGACATACGGGTTGCCCTTGCGGGTTCGCCCACTTTTCCGTTTTCCGGCAGACTCATTGTTCCCGGGACAAAGGCCGGTCCAGGAGGCCAGTCGATCGGCGCTCCCAAAGACGCTCATGTCGTCTCCGATTTCGACCAGCAGCAAGGCAGCACCCACGGTATCGATGCCCGGCAAGGTCTGCAGGAGTTCGAGAGCATTCTTTTGCGGCTTCAAGCCCTCCAGCAGTTGGACATCGAAGCGCGCGATTTGGGCCTCCAGAGACTCGATATGGCGGAGCGTCTCGTCCAGGACAAAGCGGTGACTGGCACTCAACTCGCCTTGCAGGGCATCCAGGATCTCCTCCTGGCTGGCTTTGAGCCGTCGGCTGGCCAGTCGGAGTACGGCCTCCGGGGGACTCCCCTGAATCAGGGCCTGGATCATGGCCCGGGCCGATTGCCCATGGATATCGCTGACCACCACCCCCAGTCGAATTCCGCCATCGGTCAGCACCTTGTGCAAGCGGTTTTTCTCCGACGAGAGCATGCCCACCAGATTTTGCCGCTGTCGGGCGATCAGCCGCAGCTCCCGCAGTTGTGCCGGGGGAACGAAGGAACCCCGCAGCAGTCCGGCTCGAGCCAGGGTGGCGAGCCACTCTGCATCCCCAACATCGGTCTTGCGACCGGGGACCTGTTTGACGTGCCTGGCGTTCACGACCTGTGCCTGGATCCCCACCTTTTCCAGGGCCGCATAGGGACTCTTCCAGTAGATCCCGGTGCTCTCCATGACCACCGTATCGGGCCGATGGGAGGCACACCACAGGGCCAATGCCTTCCGGTCCTTCTGAAAAGCACCAAATTGCCGGCGCTCAATCGTAACGTTTCCGTCAGGGTCCGTGAGAATGGCACAGGCGGTGACCTGGGCCTGATGAACATCCAGTCCGATAACCCGGTGAAAGAGGGATTGCAGTTCCATAACGACGTCTCTCCAATTACTATCAAAGGGAGAGATGGCGAATGCCAGCGCCGAAATCACCAGCCTGTGGCAAGCCTCAGGCGGCCCTTTTAATGTGCGCTCTCAAGGGAGGCAATCCGGGGTACGAGTCGGCCTGGCGGGTCACGTTAGAGTCGGGATGGAATCACCAAAAACTTGCTCGACCTCAATCCGCCATCTCCTCACCCCCCATTCTCTTTCATCCTCTGGGGTGGCGCGAGTCGCAATGTCCGTTAGAATGATTTTACTTGCGGGGTGGAGCGGTTGTAACACTCCGCAAGCATACAGTCGGGCAAAGTTACTGTAGCTAAACATTGCGAAAAATCGCCTTCTCGCAGGCGGGACGGCAGTCCCCAGGGGATTTTTCACAATGACCATAAACGGGAGGAAGTGTGGGATGGGAGGAAATGGGCGTGGCCTTGTGGGCGGTGTGGGGGGCGCAGGGCGACTACCGTCGCCAGCGGTTGCCCAACCGCCTGACCCTGAGCGCCCTGGCGCTGGGGCTGGCGGTGCTGCCGCTGACGGGGCGCTGTCTCCTGGGCGCGCCCTGGAGCGCCGCCCTGCTGGGGGTCGCCGCCGCTTTTCTCGCCCTGCTGCCCGCCTATGTCTGGCGCCTGGTGGCGGCGGGCGACGTCAAGTTTTTCATGGCCATGGGCGCCCTGGGCGGGGTGGATGTGCTGTTCCCGATCTATCTCGCGGCGGGGGTCATCACCCTGGCGCTGGTGGCCCGCGACCGCCTGTTCACGGGCACGGTGCAGCGGCAATACCCCTACGGCGTGGGTCTGGGTCTGGGCTGCGCGCTGGTGGTGCTCAGTCACTGGCGGCTGGCCCTGCACTGGCCCCTGTCATGACGGCGGCCATGACAGGGGTCCATGACCGGTCGGCGGAGCGGGGTCAGGCGGCCATCGAGTTCGCCATCGTCTTCCTGCTCTTCTTCGCCATGCTCTGGGGCATCCTCACCTTCGGCTTCATTTTCGCCGCCCAGAACACCCTGACCCTGGCGGCGGAAAACGGCGCGCGGGCGGCCCTGCGCTACCAGCCCGCCACCACCACGGCCGGCGCCACCGCCGCGCGAATCAGCGCGGCGACGACCATGGCGACCCAGACCGTACAGTGGTTGCAGAACTTCACTCCTGCCTACGATCCGGCGGCTTATCTCACGGCGACTTCCGCGCCCTGCACCTATAACGCCAACCTGATCTGCTTTCATGTGCAGATCAGCTACCCCTACGCGCAGCATCCGCTGATTCCGCCTTTCCCGGGCTTCGGCCTGTTCGCCCCCACGCAACTGGTGGGCAAGGCGACCATGCAGGTGGATCCGGGCAATTTGTTGCCGGGGGGCTGAGGCGGTCAGATTTCGGTCAAGCAATGATTCATCACGCCGGCCATCAGGCCATTCAGAACATAGACGGGTGCCCGCCCAGGCGAGGCCACCACAGGGAGGAAACGTAGCATGGGAAATACCGCGAAGATCGTGATCGCGATACTGGTCTTGCTGGCCATCGCCTTGGGGGTGTCCGCCTATCTGGTCAGCCAACCCAGTCCGGTAGTGCAGAGCAAAACCAGTGCGGCGGCGCCGCAGCAGCCGACGGCGGGGGTGGCCGTGGTGGTGGCGGCCAAAACCCTGTCGGCGGGATTCCCCATCCCGCCGGACGGGGTCAAGGTCCTGCATTACCCCGAATTTCCCGCCGGCGCCTTCCATGAGACCGCGCACGTCGTCGGCAAGGTGCCGCAGGTGAACATCGGCATGGGCGCCCCGGTGATGTCCAGCAACCTGTTGTCCGGTCTGGCCACCCAGGTGCCCGAAGGGGATGTGGCCATGGCCATCGACGTCAACAAGGCCATCGCCGTGGGGGACCATCTGCAGCCCGGCGATTACGTCGATGTCTTCACCACCCTGGCCGGTGACCAGATGACCATGCACGGCGGCTGGCCGACCCAGAGCCGCCTGCTGCTGGCCGATCTGCGGGTACTGGCGGTGGGGCCGCAGACGGTGGTGCGCCATGTCGCCCAGGGCGAGCCGTCGGCTTTTGGTCCGGCGGCCGGCTCGGCGGGCTCCAGCAACCAGCCGCCCCGGGAGCCGCCCAGCACCGTGGTGCTGCAAGTGCCCGTCGCCTCCGCCGCGACCCTGGCGCTGGCCAGCGGTCAGGGCCATCTCCTGCTCGCGCTGCGCAACCCCAAGGACCATACCTTGCCCGATACCGGGGCCTTCCCGACTCCGTCGCCGGCGTTGCCGCCCGCGGAACTGCCCGTCGCGCAACGCAAGGCGGCCCTGGCAAAGCCGGAGAACCGGGCCTATGCCGGCCTGACCCTGCCGGGTCTGGCGGGCAAGAGCAAAGCGGCCGAGCGCGCGATGCATCCGTTGCCTCCGCCGCCCATGATGGAGATCTATCAGGGTGGACAAAAAACAGCGGTACCCTACTGAAGAGGCCTGAACGATGCGCAAATGGATGATGAGCAGTTTGGCGGTGGCGACCCTGGCGGCGCTGGGCTCCCAGGGCGCCTGGGCGGAAGGGCCGGCGGCGGAGGGCGGCGCCCATCCCTCCTGGGCCGCGCACCAGAGCGGCGGGTACCGCGCGCTGAATATCCCGGTGGGCACCCAGCAGACCCTGAGTTTCACCGAGCCGGCCTACCGGGTGGCCGTCGGCAACCCGAAAACGGCATCGGTGGCGCCGCTGCCGCGTTCCGGCGGCCGGCAGTTTCTGATCACCGGCCTCAGTACCGGCACCACCAGCCTGCTGGTCTGGAACCTCGGCCACAAGACGCCGAAGGTCTGGCAGCTTCAGGTCAGCGTGCCGGTGCCCGGAGCGCCTCTGGCGGCGCCGGCGCCGGGCATGCCCGAAGTGCGCGCCCAGGGCGATGCCGTCACCCTGTCCGGCGCGGTGGCGGACCAGGTGAAACACGAAGCGGCCCTGGAAGCGGCGGCGCTGGCCGCCGGCAAAACCGGCAAGGTCATCGACCAGTCGGTGATTCCGGTGGATGACGAGGTGCAGGTCGGCGTCAAGGTGGTGGAGTTCAGCAAGGCGCAGTTGAAGAATGTCGGTATCAACATTTTCTCCAGCACCGGCGGTTTCAGCCTGGGCACCTTCGGTCCCTCCACCCTGACCTCGGCCAATTATCCGGTATCCCTGGCGAGCGGCGGCCCGGGGGCGCTGGCGATCACCGGCGTGGCGCCCTTCACCCAGGCCTTCAATCTGGTGGGCGGGGTCGGCAACAGCGGCCTGAGCAGCTACCTCAGCTTGCTGGAGGGCAACAATATCCTCCGGGTGCTGGCGGAACCGACGCTGGTGGCGATGAACGGCCAGCAGGCGAGCTTCCTCGCCGGTGGCGAAATCCCGATTCCCGTACCGCAAAGCAGCGGGGTCGGCACCCCCACCATCACCATCCAGTACAAAAAATATGGCGTGCAGCTCGATCTGACCCCCACCATCCTCAGCGCCCACCGGATCGCCCTGCATGTGGCGCCGTCGGTCAGCTCTCTCGACTATACCAACGCCATCACCCTCAACGGCTATTCGGTGCCCGCCCTGCTGGTCCGTCAGGCCGACACTACCGTCACCCTCGGCAATGGCGAGAGTCTGGTCATCGGCGGTCTGGTGGATCGCCAGATGCAGCAAAACATCAGCAAAGTGCCGATCCTGGGGGATCTCCCCATACTGGGCGCCTTCTTCCGTTCCATTCAGTATTCCAAGCAGGACATGGAACTCGCCATCATCGTCACCCCGCGTCTGGTGCGCCCCATCGCCGCCGGAGCCAAGCTCCCGCCCTTGCCGGGAGCGGCCTTTGCCCATTCCCGCTTCAATCTGGGCAAGGCGGTATTGTTGCCCGGGTCGGACTATAACCAGCCCGACAACGGTCCCGGATACAGTCAATGAGCGTAGAGCCCGCCGCCCGCTTTGAACAGGCCACCGGCCCGGTGGTCGTGCTGGCTCTGTCCCGGCGCCCGGAATGCCTGGCGTGGATACGGCAGGCCCTCGATGGTCTGGCCACCGTGCTGCCGGTCAACGCCCGGCAGAACGAAATCTCCGCCGCCATCGGGCAGAGCGGTGCCGCTCTGCTGATCGTGGACTTTGGCGCGGAGAGTGACGATTACGGCACCGTATTCGACAGCCTGCATCAGGCTTTCCCCGATCTCCGGCTGATCGGCATAGCGCCGGTGTCCGATCAGCGGGTGCTGCTGGCGGCCATGCGCGCCCAGTCGGTGGATTTCGTGCAAAGCGGCGGCGCGCCGGAACCCCTGCGCATGGCGGTGGGCCGCATCCTGTCCCAGACCCGGCAGCGGCGCGCGCGCGCCGGCAAGCTGGTGGTGGTGGCGGGCGGTGTCGGCAGCGGCTGCACCACCCTGGCGTGCAATCTGGCGGCGTCCCTCTCCGCACTCCACCCGCAGAGCGCGGAGCTGCTGCTGGATTTCGGCGCCCCGGTCGGGACCGCCGCCACCTATATGGGCATAGCGCCGCGCGTCGCCTTTGCCGAGGCGGTGCGCAATCTGGAACGTTGCGACAAGACGTATCTGGACACGGCCATTGCCCAAAATACCCGTGGCCTCGGAGTATTGCCGCTGTTCGCGGCGGCCCGGGATCTGCGCGGACTGAATCTCAGCGAAGTCTTTCAGATGCTGGCGATCATCCTGTCGATATATCATCTGGTGGTGGCCGATATCGGCGGAGCGGTGTTCAGCGAGGTCAGCCAGTATCTGCTGCAGGCGGCGGATGAGATCGTCGTGGTCTGCGACCAGTCGGTGGCGGGCATTCTCGAAGGGAAAAAAATCGCCGCCAATCTGCGGGAAAAGATCGGCACTCGCCTGCAGGCGAGTGTGGTGGTGAATCATTACGAGCCTGCGCTGGGTGTCGATGCGGTGCATGTGGGAGAGGCGCTGGGGTTGCCCCTGCTCGGCCAGGGCATCGTCCCCGAACGGCGCCTGCCCCTGATTCAGGCGATGAACGGCGGCGCATTGGCGGTCGATGCCCTTCCGAAGGACGCCTACAGTCGTGCGGTACAGCAATGTGCCGGGTTGCTGGCGGGCCGTATCTGGCCGGACAGCAACCCGGAGGGAACCCGTGGAGCGACCGGCTGGTTGCGCCGGTGGAGGACGATGGCATGACCGACGACAGTCCCTTTGGCGCGCAGCCTTTCGATATGGCCACCGCGAAGGCGTTGAACCAGCAGGATGCCTACCAGCAGTTCAAAGGCTATCTGCATCTGCGGCTCATCGACCGGGTCGAAGAGATCGGCGCCGATTTCGCGGAGCTGAGTCGTGGCGCCGTCTATCGTTTCGTCTCGCTGGAACTGGACCGCCTGATGGCGGAGCGCCCCTATCCGCTGAACGAAAAAGAAACCGAGGTGCTCATCAACCAGCTCACCGACGAGCTGACTGGCTACGGCCCGCTGGAAACGGCGCTCAAGGATCCCGAGGTCGAAGATATTCTGGTGAACGGACCTCGTGAAATCTATCTGGGACGGAAAGGTACGCTGGAGCACAGTGATCTGGTGTTTCAGGATGAAGCCCATCTGATGCGTATCATCTATCGTCTGTTGGGCGCCACCGGCAGACGGGTGGACGAGTCGTCGCCGACCGTGGACGCGCGTCTGAGCAACGTGGGGCGCATCAATGTCGTGATTCCGCCCCTGGCCCTGAACGGACCGGTCATTTCCATCCGGCGTTTCCCGGCACATCCGCTGCGCGCCGAGGATCTGATCGAGAAGGCCACGCTCAATGCGCCCATCCTCCAGTTTCTGGAGTTCGCGGTGCGCGCGCGCTGCAACATCCTGGTATCCGGCGGCACCAGCAGCGGCAAGACCACCTTCCTCAACGTCATCGCCAGCTTTATCTCCGATGAGGAGCGGGTGGTGACCATCGAAGACACCGCGGAACTGCAACTGCAGAGCAGGCATGTGGTGCGTCTGGAAAGCCGTCCCGGCGGGCATGACGGGGCGGGCACCGTCAACGTTCGCGATCTGCTGCGCAACACCCTGCGCATGCGCCCCGACCGGATCGTCGTCGGCGAGGTGCGCGGCGGCGAGGCCCTGGAGATGATGCAGGCCATGACCACCGGCCATGATGGTTCACTGGGCACGATCCACGCCAACTCCCCCCGGGAGGCCTTGCAGCGCCTGGAAATCCTGCTCAGCTTCGGCGGTTTTCCGGGCAATGAATCCAGCATGCGGCGGCAGATCGCTTCGGCCATCGACCTCATCGTCCAGATCGAGCGTTTTCCCGACGGGCGGCGCCGCATCACCTCCGTCACCGAAGTGACCGGCGTCGGCGACAACATCATCGCCACCCAGGAGCATTTCCGTTACGAACCCCAGGTGAACCGGGAAAACAAGACGGTCGACCGCTGGATATCCACGGGGATCAATCCGCGCAGTCCGAAACTCGCCAAGTATCGTCCCGAATCCTCCGAGAAGGATCAGTTCGGGTGGCTGGAATGATGGCCCTGGGTCTGATCGTTTCCGCCCTGTTGCTTCTCGGCATCGCGGCGGGCGTCTGGCTCTCCTTCCGGCAGCGGGAGGCGTTTCCGGATGCCCTGCGCGAGCGCCTGCGGGCCTTCGACGCGCACACGGGCAAAGCGGGGGATACGGAATCCGCCCAGGACGATCTGCTGGACCATGCCGCCCGGTACAAAAAGGAATCCTTCCTGCTCCAGGCGGAGGAATGGCTGCGGCGGGCGGGGTTGCGGCCCAAATCCTATCTCCCCAAGGCCGCCATCGTCGGCCTGCTGATCACTCTGTTGCTGGCGCTTCTGGTCAGCGACTGGCTGGCGCTGGCGTTCATCCTCATCTTTTATCCATTGGCTCTGTGGGGGCATATCCGCTACCGGATCGGTTTGCGGCGCAGCGCCGCGATTCTCGCCCTGCCGGGTTTTCTGGATGCGGTGGTGCGCGCCTCGCGGGTGGGCGCCAGTCTGCCCGCCGCGCTCCTGAGCGCCACCAAGGATGCCCATGGACCGGTGCGGGAGGTGTTCAACCAGATCATGCGCCGCCAGCAATCCGGAACCCCCATCGACCAGGCCATGCTGACGGTGGGCAAACGCTACCAGATGCAGGAACTGGCGATCATCGCCACCGTGCTGCGCCTGAACATGCGCTACGGCGGGCGTACCGACGTCGTGCTCGAACGCATCGCCGACTGGTTGCGGGGGAGGGTGATGGCCCAGGCGGAGTTCAACGCCCTGTCCGCCGAAACCCGGTTGGGGGCGCTCATTCTCAGTCTGATGATTCCCGGGCTCGCCCTCTACATCGTGCTGATGAACCACAGCTACCTGCAGGGCATGTGGGCGGTATCGACCGGGCGCATGCTCCTGGTCGCCGGTGGAACCCTGCTGGTGACCGGAGTGGTTCTGCTCAATCGTATGGCCAAGTTGAGGTGACGCCATCATGCTGAACCTGCATGCCTTATTGACCGCTCTGGCCGTCGCGAGCATCGCCCTGGCGGTACTGCTGGGCGTCTTCTTCTGGGCATATCGTCTGGTGATGATCGCCCGCGCCCGCTCGGCCATGGATCGCGTCGCCCCGAAGCTGGAAGCCGGCAGTGAACCGTCGGAAGTGGCCGCGCAGATGGAGCGGGGGCCGCTGGCCAACGTGCGCTGGGACCTGCTGGATCGCTGGCGGAGCGGCGAGGATGCCCGCCTGCTCCTCAGGGCCGGCTACCGGCGGCCAGCCGCCCCCAGTATTTTCAACACGATACGCTTTCTGCTGCCGGTCGTGCTCGTGGTGGTGACCGGGATGACCGAACATCTGCTGGCGCCGCACATGCTCAAACTCACCTTCTGGATGAGCCTTCTGGCGGTGGCCATTGTTGGCTACCTGCTCCCCAAATTCATCCTGGAGAGCAAGGCCAAAAGTCGCGGTGACGCGGTGAATGCGGAAATCCCGTTTTTCGTGGACATGCTGGCCCTTCTGCAGGGCGTCGGCCTGAGCCTGGAGCAAAGTCTCGCGTCCCTGGCGCAGACCAGCGAGGCGGGAATCCCGCTGCTCGCCGGCGAGATGCGCGAAATGGGCAAGCATATCGCCATTGGTCGCCCCCGCGTGGAGGCGATGCAGAAGCTGGCGGAACAACTGGGCGACCCGGATTTTGAGGAGCTGGTAAACATGCTCCGGCAGATCGAACGTTTTGGTGGCGACGTTGCCCAGCCCCTGCGGGATTTCGCCGGCCGCCTTCAGGAAAAACGGCAGATGGCCCTGCGCGAAAGGGTCGGAAAGCTCAACGTCAAGATGACGGCGGTGATGACCCTGACCATGCTGCCGGCGTTGTTGCTGATCACGGCGGGTCCCGCGGTGCTCGCGTTGCTGCGTTTCTTCGACAAGATGGGATGAAGATGACCGCCCGGAACCGTGCCCGTGGAATCCAGAACCTGAGCAGGGGGTTGGCCGTATTCTGCATCCTGGCCGCCGGGGGGTGTGCCACCCATCCGTCGCCACCGGTCGTTGCCAACGCGCCGGAGCCAAAGGTTTCCTCCTCCGATCTGCGGGGGTTGAGTCTGCAATTGATCCAGAAAATGGAAGCCGAGCAGAAGTGGTATGCGGCCATTTCCTATCTGGACCGCTACCTGAAAGAGTGGCCGGCCTCGGATCAGACCGATCTGTTGCGTGCCCGCGCCCTCGCGGCTACGGGTGAGCCGGCCCAGGCCGAGCGCTATTTTCGGCGGGTATTGGGTACTCCCCTCGCCGCACAGGGGTACCAGGGTCTGGGCCTCATTGCCGCGCGCGGCGGCGACATCACCCGGGCCATCCCGCTTTTCCAACGCGCCACACGGGAGGATCCCACGAACGCCGGGATACTGAATGATCTGGGTTACGCCGCCCTGCAGGGCAAGGCCTGGAATGTCGCGCGCAATGCCCTGTTTCGCGCCGGAGAGCTCGCCCCGCAGGACGAGCGGGTGTGGAGCAATATCGCCCTGTACTACCTGCTGCGCGGCGATAGCTTCCGGGCGCAGCAGATCATGGGTGCGCACGATTTTAGTTGGACGGTCTCCCAGCGCATCCGCCGCGAAGCCGACCAGATGACGGGCGTGCCCACCCCCACCGGCGACCATCCTTCCGCAGCGGCGCCCGCGCCCTCGGGAGCGGTCATGCCCGCATTCCCCAATCCGCCGTTGACGCAATTGTTTTCTTCCGGTAATGCCGGGCCAGCCACCGAACCCAGGAGCGTGCCATGAACCGCAACACCCACCTTTCCACCCGCCTGTCGCGGATGCTGCTGGCCTTTTGCGCCCTGGGGGTAACGCCCCTCGCCTCCGCCGATGGTGCTTCGGATTACCTGCAGCCACCGATTCTCGGCTGGCATGAATTGCCGAAGGTGGTGGTACCCGCAGCGGCGGCGCCAGTCGCGCCGGTGGCCTCGGTGGCCGCAACGCCAGCCGCACCAGCCGCACCAGCCGCCGCCCTTCCCGCGCGTGCCCCTGTCGTGCCGCCGGCGCCGCTGCCGCCGGCGCCCGCACTGCCGCCTCCAGCCACGGAAGCGGTCGTTCCGCCGGTCATCCATAGTGCGGCCGTGGCGAACACCAGCCCGCCGCCCGCGCCCCCGGTTGCGCGACGGCAGAGCGCCGTGCAAAGGTTGCTCGCTTTCCAGAGCGAAGCCGAGGACCCCGGCACTTTTCAGCCGATCCTTGGTGTCGAGGCTCAGCAGAGTTTCAAGAACTACCTGAAATCCTTTACGGGCGGTTCCGGTTCCACTTCGTCGTCTTCGACGAAAAACGCAGGGAGCAGCGTCGCCCTGCAAGGAATGAGCAATGGTCAGTCTGGCGGTAATGCTTCAGGTTATTGATCCACGCCGGTGGCGTGCCGGAAGGGGCGAGCGGGGCGATATCGCCATCATCGCCGCCATCGTCATGCCCATCATGATCCTGGCGTTGGCCTTCGGCATCGACATCGGCCATATGGCCTATGTACAGCGCAATCTGCAGAAGATCGCCGATATGGCGGCCATCGCCGGTGCGGAAGACGTTCCCAACGCCCAGTCCTTGGCGACGGGCAACGCCGTCAAAAACGGGCTGCAGACGTCATCCACCCAAATAACGGTCACTCCCGGCAACTGGAATCCGCAGATCGAGACCGGTCCCAGCTATTTTTCCGCTGCTGTACCCTATGGCCATCAGGCCAACGCCGTACAGGTGCAATTGTCCGAGAGCGTGCCGTACTTCTTTTTTTTCGGGCCCGCGAAAACCGTGCAGGCGCAAGCCATCGCCTGGGTGCCCAATCCGGCGGCGGGGTTCTCCCTGTCCAGCACCCTGCTCAACGTCAGCGAACAGCAGTCTGCGTTGCTGAATAGCCTGCTCGGGGGACTGCTGGGCATCCATAATCTGAACCTGGGCGTGGCGGCCTTCAACGGACTGTTGAACACCTCCGTGTCCCTGGGGCAGTTGGCGCAGTCCATTGGCGTGGGTACCGTGAACAACCTGCTGGACGCCAATCTGACCCTGCCCGGCCTGTTTACCGGCGCCCTGAAGGCCGTCGGAAACCAGGCGGCCGGCGGCGGCCTGCTGAGCACCCAGAGTGCCACCGGCGCCTTGCAGACGTTGGTCGGATCCACCACGGCACAGGGCACCATTCAGCTCAGTAAAATCCTCAAGCTCGGTCTGGCCGACAAAAACGCCGCCGTCAACGCGCAGGTCAACCTGCTCGACCTCGTCACCGCCTCTGCCATGCTGTCCAACCAGAAGCATTTCATCCAGATCCCCGACATCGGAATTCACCTGGGCGGGTTGGTGAATGTCTCCCTGGGCCTAAACGTGATTTCACCTCCCTCCATCGCCTATGGTGAACCCGGCAGGGACACCAGCGGGCAGTGGCGCACTCAGGCCCATACTGCGCAAGTAGCGCTGGCTTTACATATTCAGCTCTTGCAACTCGGGGCGCTGCTGGGGGGTAATACCGGGGTAGTCGACATTCCAATCTATCTGGAAGTAGCGCCCGCCCAGGCGCATCTGACCAGCCTGACCTGCGGGACGCCGGTATCCCAGTCTCAGGTCGGCATCGGCGCCAATACTGGGGTGCTCACCGCCATTGTCGGAGATGTACCCTCTACTGCGCTCAATAACACGGTACAATCTTTGAATCAGTTGACCCAGAATGCTCAGGGCGCAACCCTGGTGAATGCAACTCTTCTGGGATTACCCATACTTACTGTCACCATGAAAAAGCCGCTCATCGTGCCGCTGAGCGCCCAAGGCTTAAATGGCTACCAGGAACTGAACTTCACGGGTACGCCTTCCCAGACACAGGATGTGACCACCAACGCCCTGGGTTCCGCCGTGGCCCAGACGCTCCAGGCCCTGGAGACGGAACTGCAAACACCGGGTGCGCTAAATATCAACGCGGTGCTTAATGTTATTCAATTGCCAGCGGGAGGAATTGTTGCTGCGTTGCTCAGTATTTTGAATCCCATCCTGACCCCGCTACTCAGTGCTCTGGATAGCTTGCTTACGCCGGTTCTGAATCTGTTGGGCATTCAGGTTGGGCAGGCGGCGGTGAACTACAACGCCCTCAGTTGCGGCACCATCCCGCCGGTTCTGGTGTACTGATGAACATGATTCGTGTTTTGGTCTGGGAAGGACAGCATGATTTCGCCAAGCGTCTGGAACGCTGTCTGAGTCAACATGCCGACGCCGAGGTCATCCGCTACGATGACGAGGTGGATCATCCGTCCAGCATGGAAGCCATGGACGTGGATATCGTTTTCATAAGCACCACGGCGCTGCGACGTTATGAAAAAAACCACCTTGCCTGGAAACGGATAGAGGGCGTACCGGTCATCTGGGTGGGTAGCGGCGAGCAGAGCATCTATGCGACGACGCCGCTATCCGAACGGGTCGTGTTGCCCGCCTACTTCAACTGCGCGAGCCTGTCTGCCGTACTGAAACACACCCTGCATACGGTGACGCAGGGCGCAACCGACCGGCCGCTACCGGGGGATGACGCCATCTCGCTCACGGAATTGCCCATGGCCAAAGATGGGGATTTCGTCTATCAGTCGCCCTGTATGCACCGCCTGGTGGGTAACGCCCGTCTTTATGGCGCATTGTCGGTGAATGTGCTGATCCGCGGTGCCAGCGGTACCGGAAAGGAATACGTCGCCCGTCTGGTGGCGGATTCCCACCCCGAGTACCGCTCTGGTCCCTTTGTGCCGGTGAACTGCGCGGCCATTCCCGATGCGCTTTTCGAGTCGCTTTTTTTCGGGCATGTCCGGGGCGCATTTACGGGTGCCGTACGCGATCACCCGGGTTTTTTGCGCGAGGCCAATAACGGCACCCTGTATCTGGACGAAATCGGCGACCTGCCTTTTTATCAGCAGGTGAAGTTGTTGCGCGCGCTGGAGGACGGGGTGATCCACCCGGTGGGCAGCAACGAGACGATGCGGATCAATTTCCGCCTGGTCACCGCCACCAACCGACCGCTCATCAACATGATCCGGGAAGGGACCTTCCGGCTGGATCTCTATCATCGCATCAGTGTGGTTGAACTCTACATACCCACTCTGCAGGAACGTGGTGGGGACGAAAAGTGGCTGCTGTTCACCCACGCTTTCCGGTTGGCCCTGGAAAAGTTTTCCGGCGATGATATCGCCTCTCCGGAACTGCCAGGCTGGCTCAAGGACTGGGTTTATACTTCCCAGTTTCCGGGTAACGTGCGTGAATTATTCAACCGGGCGGCGCGTCTTGCCGCCTTTTACCTCGGCCATGGGGTTTTGGAGCAGACCGAATGCATGCATCTTTTGCGCGCCGGAGAAATCGACTGCGAAACCACCGGGGTCTGCGCTCCGCCGGACTTTTCAACCAGGGCGGAGGAGCGGAGCCAGGTCCTGGACGCGCTGGAAAAAAACCAGTGGCGTCGACTGGAAACGGCTGAGGCACTGGGCTGGAGCCGCAAGACGTTGTGGCTCAAAATGAAAAAATACGGATTATCTGGATAACACCGAACCGACGCACAGTCGGAACATCAGCAGCAGCGACCAAGATCAGTCGAACGACCGGTTTGCGGCCGCAAGGCCATTACGCGTTTTTACAGGGAGAAACAGGATGCGAGATATGGAAAAGCAAAACGGAAAACGGAGTATCCGGATGGCGGTATTCGCCGTCGTCATGGGTGTCTTGCCCTTCACCGCCGTGGCCCGGGCGGGCACTGACAGCAGCAACGCTGCGCCGTCCGCACCCGCTGTGAGCGCCCGGCAGGCCGTGCCGTCCACCGCGCCGGCAGAGGCCCCCGTACTGACTCAGCATGTGTTGCAGTTGATCAAGGAACACCGGCTGGTGGAACTGCGGACCATCTATAACGGCCCCTTCGCGGCGGCCATGTTCTTTAATCCGAGTACGCTCAATTATACGGTCGTCCTGCTCAAGAACCACGATTTCTGGTGGGTCGGACAAACCGCCGACGGTCACAAGGCGGAAATGCTGTACACCAAACTGGCGACGCAAACCATACGGTTATCTGCCCCGGACATCGCAAAAATTCAGTTGGATGCGCGTATCGCGGTGGCGCGCAGCAGCCTGCTGGCACAACAAAAGCGCGAAGCGGAACTGGAGCAGCAGATATCCGCCCAGCAAAAGATCATGCAGGCGGGAACCGCAGCCCAGAGCCAGCTTCTCTCCGAAGCGCAGGCGCTGAATTCCCGGCGCCAGGAACTGCAGCGCCAACTGGACCAAACCAATGCCGCGATTGCCGGATTGCAGAGCAAGGCGCAGGAAGGCCCGTCTCTGGGTGATCTGCAAACGCTTCCCTCGGCGTCTGCTCCGGTCGGGACCACCCCCCAGCAGAAGCCGAGAATTCAGATGCGGGCTACTGCGCATCCATGACGGCGGAAGAAAACCACGGCGGCGCCACCGGGCCCGCCGCTCAAGGCAAGGCCGGTGGCATTGCCTCCAGCGGGCTGCAATGCCTCGCGCTGATCGCCGGGTATTACCAGCGGCCGTGTAACGCGGAGCAGTTGGCGCGCGCTCTGGGCATGTCCGAACCCATTCTGCCGCTTGGCAAAATCATTCTGGCGGCCCGCGAAGTGCGTCTGGTGGCGAAGGCGGTTCAGTTGAAATGGACGGATCTGGCCCGCCAGACGTATCCGGTGATGGCCGAGTTGCGGGATGGCAATTACCTCGTGCTGGCCCGCTTCGAGAATAACCGCCTGGTCGCGGTGGATCCGCAGCGTGGTCAACTGATACTGGATGAAGCCACCCTCCATCAGGTCTGGACCGGACGGGTGTTGCTCATCAAGCCGCGCTTCGAGTGGAACGCGGCGGGGCAACGCTTCGGGTTGCGCTGGTTCATTCCCATCATTCTCAAATACCGGCAACCGGTCATCGAAGTCCTGGTGGCGGCTTTCGTGGTGCAGATGTTTGGTCTGGCCATGCCGTTGTTCATCCAGTTGGTGATCGACCGGGTGCTGGTCTATCACAGTCTGCCCACCCTGGACATTCTGGCGGTGGGGATGCTGGTGGTGATCGCCTTCGAAACCACCCTGAATGTGCTCAAAACGCTGATGATGACCCATACGACCAATCGTATCGACGTCACCCTCGGCGCGCGTCTGTTCGCCCACGTGCTGCGTATCCCCATGCGCTATTTTGAATCCCGGACCGTCGGCTCGACCGTGGCGCGGGTGCGGGAACTGGAGGTGGTACGGCAGTTTCTGACCGGACCCACCCTCATGGCGTTCATCGACGTGTGGTTCGTCGGCATTTTCCTCGTCGTATTGTTCTTTTACAGTGTGCGCCTGACCCTGGTGGTGCTGGCCACCATTCCCTTCATGGTCGGCATATCCCTCCTGGTGTTTCCCATTCTGCGACGGCTGTTGCAGGAGCGCTTCGACCGGGGCGCCGAAAACCAGTCCTTTCTGGTGGAGACCATCACCGGTATTCAGACGGTCAAGGCGCTGGCTGTGGAGTCCCGCATCTACCAGCGCTGGGAGCAGAGTCTGTCGCGCTATGTGATGGCTTCCTACCGCGTCGACCGTCTGGCCGGAGTCACCGGCTCCCTGACCCAAATGATTCAACGGATGGGGACGCTGGCGATTCTCTGGGTGGGGGTCAAACTCACCTTGTCCGGAGACATCAGCGTCGGCGAACTGATCGCCTTTCAGATGATCTCCGGCCAGGTGACCGGCCCCATCCTCCGTCTGGCGCAGTTGTGGCAGCATTTTCAGCAGGTCGGGGTTTCCGTGAGCCGTATGGGCGATTTGATGAATACGCCGGCGGAGCCGGTAATCGACATCGGCAAGGCCTCGCCGGGTTCGCTGCATGGCCGGGTCACCCTGGAAAATGTGCACTTTCGTTATACGGCGGATGGTGACGAGGTGCTCAAGGGCATCAGCTTTGATATTCCCGCGGGCTCCTTTGTCGGCATCGTCGGGCGCAGCGGTTCCGGCAAGAGCACCCTGGCGAAGATGTTGCAGCGTTTGTATCTGCCGGATTCGGGCAATGTGCTGATCGACGGCATCGATCTGCGCCATGTGGAGCCCAATTGGCTGCGCCGCCAGATCGGCGTGGTGCTTCAGGATAACTTTCTGTTTTCGGGAACCATCCGGGAAAATATAGCGATGGTTTATCCCGAGGCGCCCCTGGACAGGATCATTGCCGCGGCGGAACTCGCTGGTGCCCACGAGTTCATCAGCAAGCTCCCCGACGCCTACGACACCAAGGTAGGCGAACGGGGGGATTCGCTGTCGGGAGGCCAGAGGCAACGCATCGCCATCGCCCGCGCGCTGCTGGGCGATCCGCGGATATTGATTTTTGATGAAGCCACCAGTGCGCTGGATTATGAATCCGAGCGCATCATCTGGAAAAACCTCTCCAAAATCTGCCAGGGGCGGACGGTGTTCATGGCGGCGCACCGCCTGGCGTCCATTCGCTCGGCGGATATCGTCCTCGTCCTGGATGATGGCCGATTGGCGGAATATGGCGCGCATCAGGCGTTGATGGCCCAGAAAGGGATCTATGCCCTGTTGGCCCGCGACGAAGCAGAGGAGGGGGCCTGATATGGGACAGCTCAGCAACAACCTGCGCGGCAGTCTGGCGGAGGCTCGGGAACGGAACCGCCAGGCGGCCCTGAAAAAGCTCGAAAACGAGTTTCTGCCGCCATTGCTGGAAATTCAGGAACGACCGCCGGCACCCTGGCAGCACTGGATACTCTGGACACTGCTGGCGCTGCTCTTCGTCGCGTTGCTGTGGTCTTATCTGGGCAAGATCAATATCGTGGCAACGGCGACCGGGCAGTTCATCCCCGACGGGCGGGTCAAGGTGGTACAGCCCCTGTCCACGGCCACCGTCGAACGCATCTATGTGCATGACGGCGAGACGGTGCACAAGGGGCAACTTCTGGTGTCGCTCAATCCGGCGATAACCCAGGCGAATCTGCAGGCCACCCAGCAGGAGCTGGCCTTCCGGAATCTGCAGCAGGCGCGTATCCACGCGCAACTGAGCGGGCGAAGCGCCATTGCACCCGCATCGGGCACCAACCCTGAATACATACGGATGGAGAAGGCGTTACAGGCCGCCCAGGAGGCCGATTATCAAAGCCGTCTGCAGGCGGCGCAGTCGCGTGCAGACCAGAATGCCACGGCGCTGAACTCGGCACGGGCATTGGCCCAGAGTCTGCAGAATCAGGAGGCGCTGTTGCACCCCCAGGTCGTCGCCGATGCCTCTCTTGCGCAAAGCGGCGCCATCCCCCGCATGGAGTACGAAAATGCGCGGCAAAAGGAACTTGGCCTGCAAAGCCGGATCGCCCAGAACCAGGGAGATATCGCTCGTTATCTGCAAAGGCAGGTGGAATACCGCCAGGACATCGAAGGCATCAAGGCGAACTATCACGCCACCCTGTTGCATAGTCTCGGAGAAAATGCCCAGTCGCTGATTTCGTTGCAGGCGCAACAAACCCACGCCAGCCATGATTTATCCCTGCACGAATTACGCTCGCCGGTGGACGGCATCGTGCAGGATCTCGCGGTACGCAACGTGGGCGAGGTGGTGACCGCCGCACAACCGGTCGTCAGTATCGTCCCCAGCGGTACACCGCTGGTGGTGGAGGCGTATCTGCCCGATGCCCACATGGCTTTCGTGCATGTCGGTCAGACAGCGCGGGTAAAAGTCTCCGCCTATCCTTTCGAGCAGTACGGCGCCCTGCAAGGGGTTGTCCAGAAAATCAGCCCCGATGCCGTTTCTCCGAGCGGGTCCGGTAAGGCCCTGACTGGTGAGGGATTATCCTACCGGGTGCGCATCACCGTCCCCCACCCTTATCTGATGGTACATGGGGTTTCCGTGAAAATGCGTCCGGGCATGACCGTATCCGCCAACATCAACACCGGCAGGCGTCGGATCATCCAGTTTTTCCTGGGTCCCTTATTCCGCGACTGGGATGAAGGACTATCGGTTCGATGAAGAAGCGGAGATCATGCTGGCGGACCCCTGTGCGGCATCCGGGGAATACCCGTTGGGTACTGGCCTGCTGGATGCTGATCGGTATCCTGCCGGGGGCATGCGCGGGATCGCTGACGCAGAATGATGCGGATGGCGCCGGACTGGGTTCAGCGCTGATGAACGCATTGCCGGCATCACCGGAAACCGTCGCCCCTGGCCTGCTCCCACCGCCACCAGCGCGACCACAGGCACAGGCACAGGCACAGGCTCAGGCTCAGGCTCAGGCTCAGGCTCAGGCTCAGGCACAGGCACAGGCACAGGCACAGGCACAGGCACAGGCTCGGCGGGCGGTAAAAAAGCGTTCGCCGGTCGGACCCGCGCCAATGTCTCCGGCGTCGACAGCGATCCGGACACCAGCGGCACCGCCCCCCACGGCAAGCGTTGCGTCGGCGCTGTCCTCCGGGCATGGGGCAACCAAAGCCCGAAACTCCGCCGCGAACGCGGGTACCCGTCCGGCGGATCATGGGGCCGCCGTAACCATTACGGCACCACCCGCACCTGCTCTGCCGGACCTCCATGCCACCGCCCATTCGTCAGCGGCGCCTGCGGGAGCCTTGGCGGCGGGTGGCGGTAACAAACTGCACGAGTTGCTGGCTACCGCCCTGGCCAACAATTCCGATATCCGGCTGGCCGATCAGTCGCTGCGCGAGGCGCAGGCCGAGTCGCTGGATGCCTTCGGGCAGTTTTTACCGCATCTGAATTTTCAGACGCAAACCCAGTTATACGGCAATCAGACCAACCAACCTTCGGTGTCGCTGATCGGTTCCACCATCGTGGTGACCCAGGGCAATAACTATTCCAATTATCTCAGCGTGATGGCCAGCCTGAATCTGTTCGAAGGCGGACAGGGGATTGCCAATCTGGCGGCTTCCCGTCAGGGTGTCCATGCCGGTCACGAACAGGTGTCCGAGCGGCGCATGCGCACCGCTCTGAATGTGCTGGCTGGCTACGAAGGGTTACAGAGTCTGCAGTGGCAATTGCGGGCGATCAAGCGGTCTCTGGTGTTCATGCGTCAGGACCTCGCCCTGGCCGAGCAGCGCGTGCGGCAGGGAAACGAAAGCCGGATCGATTTGAACCAGATGCGGAGTCAGGTCGCGAATCTGGAAGCGCAGCGCCAGGATACGGAAAAGCGACTGCTCAAGGCGCAAACGAATCTCGCCCTGCTCATGGGCAAAACCGGAGCTTTCGATCTGTTGCAATCAGGCGTGCATGACCGCATACCCACCCCGCCGGAATTCGATGCCGCCGCCGTGGAGGGTGTCGCCGTGGACAACCTGCCGAGCGTGCAGGTCGCCCGTGCCGCACTGCACAAGGCGCGGGACCGGGTGGATGCGGTGCGCGGCTCCTTTCTCCCGAATGTGAATCTGCAGGCAGGGTACAACTGGATCGGCACCTCCAGTCAGGGGTTTGGCCGAGCGATCGGCTCCACGTCGCCCAGTAATTATACGGTGGGCATTTCCATTACCCAGACTCTCGCACCGTTCACCGGCCATATGGCCAAGCTGGATACCGCGGAGGCGCAGTCGGAAGCGGCGCTGATTCGTTATCAGCGGGCGCTGCAGGAAGGGCGTCAGGAACTGCGAGTGAATCAGGAGGAAGTGCGAGCCGATACCGCCCGCTTGGCCGCGCTGGAGAGCGTCTATGCCCGTGCCCGGCAAAATCAGAAACTGATGGAAGATCTTTACGCACACGGGCGTATCAGTAAAACCGATCTGCACGCCGCGCAAATCAAGACCATGAATGCCGGGGATGCGTGTCGGGACGCCCGTGCGCAACTGCACGTGGCCCGCTGGATGTTGTACGCCATGGTGGATCCGCGGCATGTTGCCGACAGCCTGCTCCAGAAAACACAGGCTGAAGGGGTCGACAATGCCGCGCCGTCGTCTTCGGGAGCGGGCGCTGAACATGCTTGAACGGTTCGGCGTGGTTTTTTCCAGGGACCGGTTGACCTTGTGGCTGATCGGCGCGGCGGCCTGCGTCGCCTCGCTCACCTTTCTAATCTATCGCACCATCCGTCATGAGGTCACCAGGACCGTTGCGGCACCCTCGGCCTTCCGTATGGTCAGGATGCCGCCGTCGCCTCCGGCTCCCGTCGCGACGGTGCCTCCGGCAAAAATGGCCCCTGTCGACCTGCATGGAAAGGCATCCCGGCCGTTGTCCGGTGGTCCCTCCGCCCGCCAGGCCGGGACGCATCCGGCAAAACATGGTCTGCCAAAGCCCCCGCCCTCCCGGCCAGTAGCGTCGCCGGCCATGACTCATGCGGCCTATCTACCGCCGGCATGGACGGTTTCCACGCCCCATAAGGCGAATCTCATCAGCCGTTACGTGACGTACTGGATACGGCAGGTGGAGAGTACGGGCGCGCGCGAGGGGCCCATAGAAAGAGGGGGCGAGATCCAGGTGCGGGTTACCGTATTCCGCAACGGCAATCTGGCGCAGTTGTCCGTGGTCCGGTCGACCCTGCCGGCCAGCGCATCCAGTAAAGCGGTTCGCATGATCCGCACGGCTTCTCCGTTCGCCCCTTTCCCCGAGGATCTGGCCCGGCAGGCCAATAAACTGGTAATCCGTTGTACGATGAACTTCCTGAACGGCGATGTCGGAGCCCAATCTCGGCCCTCTGCGTCGGGCGGCGCAGGCATCATGCCCACCCAAGGATTGTCAGGGAGCTTATCCCAGGCCTTGTTGGGTTCCGATTCCTGAAATTCAGTAAAAGAGTTGGCCGGAAATGCCGGTCGGCATGACCACAGTCGGATAATTACCGACCGCGTCGGCGATACTTTTGGCGACGTTCGCCGGCATCTGGCTGGCATAACTGGCCACCATCATTCCGGCCTGTGCGCCATCGGCGCTGAGGGTATTGAGGATACCCGTGGGACTGATGGCACTGACGCCCTGCAGTATGGCGGGGATCGCCGTTTGCGTGGTCAAAATGCCATTCATCAGCTTCGATGTTGCCTGCGTCAAGGTGCTGGTCAGTTCGCCGTTGGCATAACCGACACCGCCGCTGGTCAGCCCGGCCGCCTGGTTGATGGATGCGGCTACCGCCTGGTTCATTGCCGCGGTGGCGCTGGCCACCGTCTCCACCGTCGCAACGGGTTGACTGCTCCCACCCGAACCGCCCAAGCCCAGCGCGGCCAATACTCCCGAAAGGAGGCTGCTTAATACGCCCATCTGTGGACTCCTTGTAATCAACTCACCTGATGATAAGACAACAGCGCGAGTTTCCCCGCGCTGTCGCGTTACTTAAATCGGCTTTGCGTTGTACGCCGATTATCCGAGCAGGCCGCCCAGCAGGCCGGTGGGGGCGGAACTGCTGCCCACCACCGTGGCGTTGCCCAACATAGCACTCAGGCCCGTTGCGGTCAGGGTGGACGCACCCAGGGAGCCGACGATGGAGGCGGTGGCCGCCGGGATGCTGGTGGCCATGTTCGCCATGGCGTTGCCCACGCCCGTGCCTACACCGCTCAGCATGCCACTGATACCACCGCCCACACCTGCGGCCAAAGGACCAGCCACATCTGCGGTGTACGCACCGGCAAGGGTACCGCCTACGGCCGTGTTCAGGGACGTAATGGTCTTCGCAGAGTCAGACAGAAAGCTTTTGCTGAGTGCTGCGGCACCATTTACGGCCATGGACAGGGTACCCTGCGCGGCGGTGGTGATATCGTTGGTCATATTGGCTGCGAGGGTGGACGCATCGGTGGTAACCGCTTTGTCCAGATTGGTGGCAGCAGTAACGCCGTTCGTCATCAGGGTGTTGACATCGCTGATGGAAAGGCCGGCGGGAGCGCCGCCACCCAAGAGGCCGCCCAACAAACCGGTTACCGTGCTAAGAAGACCGCCAACATTAAGTCCCATAATAATCACTCCTAAATTAGATGGTTGAAAATTGGTATCATTGCCAAGGCGGTATAGTCCCAAAAGGACGGTTGTCCCTCGGCACCATGTAGGAGGCAATATCCATGCCATGGAATTAAGAAGATAAGTGTCTGTTTATAAGCATCAGGCAATCAAAAGTGATACTTATCTGGTGCTGTCACGTAACGGAGTAAGTAACATTGTCGACCGGGGATCGATGTATTGCGGGCAAAGCGTTTTGAGGGCAAGGCTGGACGCCGGGATATACGTAGAGCGACAATATCGACGGTTAGCAAAAGTGTGTGTCAACTCGGCGAACCGTTCAAAAAGCGATGGAAAGGGAAGGGATATGTGCGTAGACCATTTTCGGAAGAACCGCGTATTCATTTGCGGTGTTGTCGGTCTTTTCTGCATGTCGGCGTATCCGGAAGTCCGGGCAGCGACGGCCAGCATGGCGGTACCGTCGCAGAGTTTTCAGGAAGAACAGACCGACCCCGCTGCGCTCGCCCGACATGCCGCCGCCCGCGCAGATTACTGGCGCGGAATCTACTGGACGGCAAAGGGCGATGCCCGGAAGGCGGTTGCGTACTGGCGAAAAGCCGCCGTCGCCGGTGACGCCGCGGCGGAGTTCAATATGGGTGACGCCTGCTACGCCGGACAAGGTATCGTTCGCAATCACCAACAGGCCGCTTCCTGGTGGGAGAAATCGGCGTTGCAGGGAAACGCTCGGGCCGCCAACAATCTGGGATATGCCTATGCCCACGGTGAGGGTGTTCCGCAAAATCCGGAGCGTGCGGTTTTCTGGTGGAAACGGGCCGCCGATGCTGGCGACGCGCATGCGGAGCTCCTGCTGGGACTGGCGTATTACTACGGCCGGGGGGTGCCAATGGGCTACGAGCAGGCCAACGCTTACTTCCGCCTGGCCGCCAAGCAAGGCAACGCCCTGGCGGAGTTCGCCCTGGGAAATGATTATGCCCACGGCTATGGAACGGCGCGCAACGACCAGGCTGCCTACACCTGGTTTTTACGCGCCGCGGAACATGGCAACGTCAAGGCTGAGCTCCATCTGGGCGGTCTGTTGTATCAGGGGAAGGGCGTGGCCCGGAATTATCCGGAGGCGGTGTCCTGGTGGAGGGACGCAGCATTGCAAAATGACCCGGATGCGGAATTGCTGCTGGGGATCGCCTATGCACACGGCAACGGCGTTGCGCAAAGCGATGAGCGCGCGCGGTTCTGGTGGGATAAGGCCCGTTCGCACGGCGGTAGCGCCGCTCGGCTGGCCTCACAGTTGATCGGGAAGTTGCCGCAGTCCTGAAAGCCACCTGCCGGAACCCTGGTTCCTGCCGGCGCAGGAACCAGAGTCTTGGTCGGTCCTATGGTCAGGGCACGGATTTCCTGACCTTGATGCTGGTGTCGATGACCACGCGCTGGTTGAGGAAACGCCCTTCACGGGTCGCGTTACTGGCCACGGGATCTTCCCAGGAATAACCCCGGGTGATGATCCGATAATTGGGGACGCCCCGTCCCATGAGATAATGGGCGACACTGGCTGCACGCTCCTGAGAAAGTCCCAGGTTATATTTGTAGCTGCCTGTCTTGCTGCAATATCCCTTCACCAGAAGAATCGCGGTGGGGTGTTTCAGCGCAAACCGGGCGGCGCTGTCCAATACCGCAATATCGGCTGTCATCAGTTTGGACGAGTTGGTGGTGAAATTTACGCCGCGAATGGTGACCGGCTTGCTTTGCAGAACGAAATGTTCGACCGGCGCGATGATTTTCGCGGGCGGGGGCGGCGCGACCGGTTTGACTGGCACGGGCTTGGGCTTATGCCAGCAATTCAGATCGCAGTAATGGTAATGTACCGGCGCGCAGGCAGCCAGCCCGAAGCTCGCGCCCGCCAGCAACAGCAGTTGGTAAGCAGACTTTTTCATCATAAGCACCTTGGTTCATGATCTTGTGAGAACGCGATAAATCGGGCGGGGGTGCGGCAGCATGGATATGTCGCGACCACCCCTCCCGCCCGGTGTTTATCCTGCGAGACTTACCAACTGTAGGACGCTCCCGCGCCCACTTCGGTATTTTTGCCCGAACCGTTGCTGCCCACCGTCAACAGCGCCTGCCAGTTGCAGTTGAAGCGGTGCTGATATGTAAACGCGAATGCGCTCTGTCCATCGTACTCACCATAACCGCCGGCCACCGTGTTGGGTCCCTGACCGGATGCGGCGGATGCGGCGGCGTTCAGGGCTGCGGCATTGACGGAGCCCACTTGGGCCGCGTAATGCTGCGCCTGCCCGACGGCACCCTGCAACTGACCGACGGTGGCCACATCATTGGGTGTGGTGCCGGGGGCCACATTGGTGATCTGTCGCGTCAGCCCGGTAGAGGCGTTGCCCACGGAAACGGAATTGGCGCGATTGGCGGTGGAACCTTGTCCCAGGGCAACGGAATTGATCCCGTTGGCCGTGCTGTTGGCACCGATAGCCGTACTATTGTTGGCATTGGCCTGAGCGTTGGCACCAATGGCTGTCGCGGGATCGGCCACCGCCCGGGCACCATCACCGATGGCTACCGCGCCGTTGTAGGTTGCCGTGGCGTTGGTACCGATGGCGATACTGCTGGTGCCGTTGGCGAGCGCCCCGTTTCCTGCTGCCACGTCGTTCGTACCCTTGGCCTGGGCGTAGGTGCACTGCAGGCCGCCGTTGACGACCTGACAGGTGGCGACTTTGCCGTTGACGATGGTTTGCAACTGGCTGATATTGCTGGTGTTCATGGCGATGTTGCTGACGTCGGTAGCCTGTTGCGTCTTGACGTTCTTGATGTCGTTGGTGTTGCTGGCGATATTGGTGACGTCGGTACCCTGCTGGGTTTTCAGGTTGCTGATGTCGGAGGTGTTGCTGGCGATATTGGTGGTGTTACTGGCGATGTTGCTGACGTCGGTAGCCTGTTGCGTCTTGATGTTCTTGATGTCTTTGGTGTTGCTGGCGATATTGGTGACGTCGGTGCCCTGCTGATTTTTCAGGTTGCTGATGTCGGAGGTGTTGCTGGCGATATTGGTGGTGTTGCCGGCGATGTTGCTGACGTCGGTGGCCTGTTGTTTCTGCAGGTTGCTGATGTTGGTGACGTCGGTGCCCTGCTGATTTTTCAGGTTGCTGATGTCGGAGGTGTTGCTGGCGATATTGGTGGTGTTGCCGGCGATGTTGCTGACGTCGGTGGCCTGTTGTTTCTGCAGGTTGCTGATGTTGGTGACGTCGGTGCCCTGCTGATTTTTCAGGTTGCTGATGTCCGAGGTATTGCTGGCGATGTTGCTGGTGTTGCTGGCGATATTGGTGACATCGGTGGCTTGCTGTTTTTTGATTTTGGTGAGATCGACTGCCGTTGACGTCAAGCCCCCGACCACGTTGCTCAGATTGCTGATGTTGCTGGTATTGTTGGCGATGTTGCTGACGTCGGTGGCCTGCTGTTTCTGCAGGTTGCTGATGTTGGTGACGTCGGTGCCCTGCTGACCCTTGAGGTTGCTGATGTCGGAAGTGTTGACGGCAATATTGGAGGTATTGCTGGCAATGTTGCTGGTATTGTTGGCGATATTGCTGACGTCGGTGGCCTGCTGTTTCTGCAGGTTGCTGATGTTGGTGACGTCGGTGCCCTGCTGACCCTTGAGGTTGCTGATGTCGGAAGTGTTGACGGCAATATTGCTCATATCCGTCTGCTGCTGCTGCTTGATGGCGGTGAGGTCACCGGCCACCGAGGTCAGGTTGCTGATATTGCTGACCGTCGATTGCAAGTGGGAAATATTGGTTTGATCGATCTTCTGCTGATTCTGGAGATTGCTGATATTGCTGGTATTGGTCAGTTGCTGTTGGTCTGTGGCATACAACTGGCTGCCGTTGACCGCATCCGTGCTGGTCTGGCTCAGGGTGCCCGGCGCCACGTTGATGATCTTGCGCTGCTGGGTGGCGCTACCCACCGCTACGACGTTGTTTTGCCCACCATCGCTGCTGTTGTAGCCGAGGGCCACGGAGTTGGTGCCGGTGGACGTCGCATTCACGCCCACGGCCGTATCATTGGTACCGGCGGCACTGCCGGGTCCCGATGCGATATTGTTGCTGTCACCGTACTGGGTGACCGCCGAACCGAGTCCCAGGGTTTGGGTGAGGGCCGCCACCAGGCCGACACCACCTTGGACGGTGCTTGCATCCGCCGTGCCCCCCCCCGCCATGGATATTGCAAAGGTGCCGGATACGGCCACGAATAGGATTTTTTTTCTGAAAGTCGACATGTATTGCTCCTTATATTATGGGTTGCGCAGATGCTCACTGTTCGTGGAAACGTACTGCTCCGGTTGCACACCGGATCGGCGCCGCGCACCGATCCGTCTTACATTACCGATTTGAGCACTAGCACGATCTATGCCACGATGTATGAGACCTTGCGGTCCGATATCAAAAACGATGTTACCGCTTTGTTTAGATTATCCTGAGCGATAAACCGGATGGCGGATTTTATGCAGAATATGTGGATGATCGAGATATGGAGGAGGTTTATTCGTGTCAAACAGAGTATCAGCATGTTACGACATCGGGAACGCCGTAAACGGTGCCTTTCTCCTGTCTATCGCCGCCCCGGGCGTTTCCCCTTGTGAGCAGACCGCACATACTGTAACGTTTTCCCACACCCTGCGGAGCCGGTACGGGTGTCGAACCGATGATGTATGCCGTCAATACCGTGAAAATGCAGAACGGACTGTTGTAATCTGAAACAGACTCTGGAGGAATAATGTTGAATCGGTTTATGCTTAAAAGCGCGCTGCGTGCGCTCATCATGCAGTTGCTGAAAATGTACGTTGACAGCCGTTTCGACACCCCTGAAACCATTGCCGCCATTCAGGCGGCGCGGCGGAAGATTCACGACCTCCAGGAAATGCTACCAGACTTACGGAGTGAAATCCCGGCGCTGGTGTCCGCCATCTGGAATGACGCAATAACGGATTTCCTGCTGGAACACGATGATAGCATATCCCTGGATATGAACCGCTGTCCGTGGAGTCTGGAACAGATATTATCCAACTGGCTGCCGCGCTGGTCGATGGTTCAGCGCGTGATCGGCGTGCGGGATATGAATGGTACGGATGGGGACTATCCGGAAGACGAGCAGGTGTTGCGCAACCTGTTGGCGTCCGATCCGCGACACGCCCAGGCCTGGTGCAATCTCGCGGTGATGTATATGGGCAGACAACGCAATGCGGAAGCAGAACGCCTGTTTAAGCAATCTCTCGCGATAGACCCGGACTATCCTGAGGGCCTGCTGAATTACGCCGTACTGCTGGAGAATCTCGAACGCCGGGACGAGGCCGAAAAGGCACTGCGCCGTGCCGTGGAAATCCGCCCGGATTACTACAAGGCATTTACCAATCTCGGTTATGTGCTTAACCAGTTGGAGCGGTATGAAGAAGCCGAGGTGATGCTGCGGCGCGCTTTGGAGATTAATCCCGACTATACGGTAGCATTGCTGAACATTTCTCTACCACTGCATAAACGCAAGGACTTTGCGGAATCCGAGCAGTTTTTGCGGAGGGCGATGAATATTGATCCCCATTATGAAGAAGCCGCGCTCAATCTTTTTGTCTGTTTATACGGGCTGGAAAAACATGTCGAGGCAGAGGCGTTCCTGCGCCGATTCATCACGGATAATCCGGGATCTTCGGAGGCGATGAGCAAACTGGGGATATTTTTATTTCATCAGGGCCGACCTGCGGAATCCGAGGTCTGGTTACGGCGCGCTTATGAAGTCTCCGGCGGCGCACCGGAAGCGGCCTTCGATCTGTCATCCTATCTGCTTTTATATGGTCATTATCAGGAGGGATTCGCATTATATGAGAGCCGTTTCGATGTGCGCTCCAATAATAACGTGCGGCGTTTTTCGGAAGCGCAGTGGGACGGTTCACCGCTGGACGGAAGGCGTATCCTGATCTATACGGAGCAGGGCTTCGGCGATCTGTTTCAGTGTGTGCGCTATGTTCCTTTGATAAAAGCCCGTGGCGGAAGGGTCATTCTGGAGGCGAGACCGGAAGTGCTGCGGCTTTTCCAGCAAGTGGACGGCGCGGATGAGGTGTTCGTGCGGGGCGAGCCGTATCCTGCCCATGACACCTACTGCCCCATCATGAGTCTGCCCCACGTCATGGGCACCAGCCTGGACACGGTGCCGGGCCGGGTGCCCTATCTCCGCGTGCCGGTGGAACTGCAGGAGTCGTGGCGCGAGAAGCTTGCGCAGATCGGTGGCCTGCGGGTCGGCATCGTCTGGGCGGGGAATCCTTTGCACAAAAATGACGAAAGCCGGTCACTGCCGTTGGCGGCGCTGGCGCCCCTGGCGGAGATTCCGGGAGTCAGTCTGCTGTCGCTGCAAAAGGGCCATGGTGAACGGCAACTACAGGAGGTTTCTTTTGCCGTCACCCCGTTTGGCGACCAGGTTCAGGACTTTGCCGACAGTGGCGCCATCCTCCAGCAACTCGATGTACTGATTTCAGTGGACACCTCGGTGGCGCATCTGGCCGGCGCCCTGGGCGTCAACACCTATCTGCTGTTGCCGAATTCGCCGGACTGGCGCTGGTTGCTTGACCGGGACGACACCCCCTGGTATCCGGGTATGCGTCTGTTCCGGCAGGCCAAGGCGGGCGTATGGGATGATGTGCTCGCCTCGGTGGCGGAGTCTGTCCGATCTTTAAGCGCCGCCAGGAGATGACTTCGCCGCCCACCGGTGCTTGTCCGGCCATTCGCAGCACTGAAAAATCGGGCAGTGGCCGCAGTGCGGCCGCCTCGCCGTGCAGGTATAGCGGCCATGGAGGATCAGGAGATGGTGGGCGTCCTGCCGGTATTCGGCGGGCACCGCCGCGAGCAGGGCCTGTTCTACGGCCAGGGGCGTCTTGCCGGGGGCGATGCCGGTCCGGTTGCCGACCCGGAAGATGTGGGTATCCACCGCAATGGTGGGTTGCCCGAACTCGGTATTGAGGACGACATTGGCGGTTTTACGGCCGACGCCGGGGAGCGCTTCCAGCGCCTTCCGGTCTGCGGGCACCTCGCCATCATGCAGGGCCAGCAGTTGCCGGGCCAGGGCATGCACATGCCGGGCCTTGGCGTTGAACAGTCCCAGACGATGGATGTGGGCCTTGATGCCGTCTTCACCGAGGGACACCATCGCCTCGGGATTCGGTGCCACCGCAAAGAGCGTCCGGGTGCAGGCGTTGACGGCTTTGTCCGTACTTTGCGCGGAGAGCACCACGGCGACCAGAAGCTGAAAGGGGGAGCCGTAGATCAGCTCGGTTTTGGGTTCGGGAATGGCGGCGCGCAGGGCTGCAAAACAGCGACGAATATTCTGTGGGTCCACGCTGCGTCATCCACGGCGACGATGGGGGCTGCCGGGATGCAGGGCTGCGGTGTCGGAGATCGGGTATACGACCCGCCCCGGCACCGCAGCCGGGCATTCAGACGTGACGATAACGGCCGATCTCCGGCGCCTGAGGGCGGGGATGTTCTGTCGCAACGGCGTTGGCCGCCGCAATCCACTCTTCATGGTCATGTTCCAGAGCGTGGAGCATGTCGTGGTCCAGCCGCGGCAGGATACTGCCCTTGATGAGCTCCCCGAGATCCAGCATGCGCGTGGCGACCGCGTAACCGTGCAGATGGAAATCATGGTCGGCGTGCGTTCCAAAATGGTCGCCGCTGAACAGTACGCCTTTGGCGGCTTTCAGGTCGGCGTCATTCATGACGTAGTCTTTCGTCCACTGGTACCACGCCTCAAAATATTTCTCTTGCGCTTCAAGGCTCCAGTCGTGGGCCTCAAAAAAGGCGTAGACCGAAACGCGGTTGGCCTTGCCGGAAAAAGGAAAGTGACCTGACATCGTACGACTCCTCCTGCATGCGGGTGTAAAAGCCTTCGGGGCATTGTAGCCGTTTATGGTCCCGGCGCAACGCAAAAGCTTTTTTAGAGGGAATAACGATCGCCAATGACCGGACAATCCACCTGCAAACCCCGCGCCCGCAGTACCTTGGCGATGCCCTCCCGGCCGTTGTCCTCACCATGGACGAGAACGGTGCGTGTCGGGCGTTGGTCACCATACCAGGCGAGAAGTTCATCGTGGTCGGCATGGGCCGAGAAACCGCCGATGGTGTAGATGCTGGCGGCGACATGCACTTCTTCACCAAATATCCGCACGGTTTTGGCCCCGTCGATGATGCGTCGCGCCAGCGTCCCCTGGGCGGCATAACCGACGAAGATCACGCTGCTGTCCTCACGCCAGATGTTATGCCGGAGATGGTGGGTGACCCGCCCTCCGGTCGCCATGCCCGATCCCGCCATGATCAGGGCACCGCCCTTGATCAGGTTGATGCCCATGGATTCGCTGGTTTCGCGGGTGAAATGGAGGTTGCGCAGGGCGAAGGGGTCGGCGCCGTGCTGCAGGCCTTCGCGGGTACCGGGGTTGAAGCACTCCGGGTGACGGCGAAAAATCTCCGTAGCCGAAATGGCCATGGGCGAATCGAGAAAAACCGGCAGGTTGGCGGGAATCTGGTTGTCATTCATCATTTCCCGCAGGTAATACAGCAAATCCTGCGCGCGCTCCAGGGCGAAGGTGGGGATGATGGCATTGCCACCACGTTTCAGGGTGTCGAGGATGGCATCGCGCAACTCGTCCACCGAGGGTCCGATGGCCTTGTGCAGGCGGTCGCCATAGGTGGTTTCCATGACGATGACGTCCGCTTGGGGGGCGGGGGTGGGCGGGTTGATGATCGGCTTGCCGCGGTTGCCCAGATCGCCGGAGTAGACGATGCGCTGCTGCCTGCCCGCTTCGCTGGCTTCTACCAGTATCCAGGCGGAGCCAAGGATATGACCTGCATCTCCGAAAGTCGCGTTGACGCCGGGGCAGACCTCCATTTTTTGTCCGTAATCCGCGCTGCGTCCGAAGCGATCCATGGTATCGAGGACGTCGGTGATGTCATAGATGGGCGCCGATTCGGCCCCCCCCTGACGCAGGTGACGTCGGTTGGAGCGCCGCGCCTCTTCCGCCGCCAGCCCCGCCGCATCCATGAGCACCAGCCGCGCCAGTTCGCGGGTGGCTGACGTGGTGATGATCTCGCCGCGAAAGCCGCGTTTGACCAGCAACGGAATGCGCCCGCAGTGATCGAGATGGGCATGGGTCAGCAGCAGATAGTCGATATCCTTGGCGTCAAAGCCGAATTCGGTGCGATTTTCTTCTTCCAGGTCATGCCCGCCCTGAAACATGCCGCAGTCGATGAGCAGCTTTTTATCGCCCACGCGAAGAAAATGACAGGACCCGGTAACCCCTCCCGCCGCACCATAAAATTGCATTTCCATGTGGTTCTCCTTTTTTCGTAGAGCGAATCGATCGGGAGACTCAGTGGCCGCCGCCGCTGTGCCGCACCAGCACCTCGTAATATAGCTGGAGATAGGCGCGTGCCGAATGCTGCCAGCTATAGTCGCCCGCCATGGCCTGGTCCTGCAGGTGCGACCAGAGCGCGGGCTGGCGGAACAGCGCCTCCGCGCGCAGCACGGCATGGTGCAGGGCGTCGCTTTGCGGGCTGTCGAACACAAAGCCGTTGCGTTGCAGCGGGTGGCGGAAGTCGTCGGCATCGGTGACCGTGTCGGCCAGCCCGCCGGTGCGGTGGACGATAGGAATGGTACCGTAGCGCAGGCTATACATCTGGTTCAGGCCGCAGGGTTCGAAACGGGAAGGCATGAGAAAGGCATCTACGCCTGCCTCTATACGATGGGACAGCCCCTCGTCGAAGGCAATGCGCGTCGCCATTTGCGCGGGGTGGGCCGCTGCCATCTCCAGCAGTTGCCGCTCGAAGGACTTGTCGCCGCTGCCTAGCACCACCACCTGCATGCCGCGGCGTAACAGGTCCGGGAGAATGTCGAGCACCATATCCGTCCCCTTCTGTTCCACCAGACGGCTGATCATGCCGAGGAGGAATACGCCGGGTTCGGGATAGAGGCCGAGACTGCTCTGCAGTTGCGATTTGCACAGGGCCTTGCCCGGCAGCCGGTGCTGCGGCGAATAATGGGCGGCCAGATAGGGGTCCGCCCCAGGGTTCCAGTGGATGGTATCGATCCCGTTGAGAATACCCGACAGACGCTCAGACCGGGACCGGAGCAGACCATCCAGTCCCATACCGAAGGCGCTGGTCTGAATCTCTGCGGCATAGGTGGGGCTGACGGTGGTGATCTGGTCGCTGAACGCCAAGCCCGCCTTCATGAAGGAAAAGGCTCCGTAGTGTTCGGTGCCGAGCCAGTGAAAATCCGCGGCGGGAAGGTGCAGCGACGCCATGGCGCGGGGCGGGAAGCGGCCCTGATAGGCCAGATTGTGAATGGTGAAAAGGACCGGCGGCCGCGCGGCGCCGATGCGCGCTTCAAGATCGAGGAGGTAAGGTATCAGCCCGGTCTGCCAGTCGTTGGCATGAACAATGTCCGGACGCCAGTCGAGCCCCGACACGCGTCCCTGGGCAATTTCCACGGCTACCCGGTTGAGCAGGGCAAAGCGCCGGTCATTGTCCGGCCAGTCTTCGCCCTGCGCATTCTGGTAAGGGCCGCCGTCGCGTTCATAGTAAGGGGGATAGCGTAGGAAAAGAATCTGCGGCCGCTCCGTCAGCGACCATAACTCGGCCGTTTCATCGGTATAGGGCACGCTGACCGTGCAACGCCAGTCCATCTCGCCCATGGCGGGACACCCGTAGTAAGGCACCAGCACGCGAGTATCGACGCCCAACTGCCCCAACGCCACGGGTAGGGCACCGCCGACATCCGCGAGGCCGCCCGTCTTGGAATAGGGCGCCATCTCCGAAAATACGAAAAGTGTTCGCAACATGGGTATGTTCTTCTTGGGCAAACGATGTTGCTAATATAACACACATGCGCAGCATGATTCACAAGCGCCGACGCTACGCAAATTTTGAATGATGTCCCGGCGTCGCCTATCATCGGCGGATGGAAAAACCCACAACTACCGCCACGGAGTGAGATGCATGGATTGGTGCGAACGTTTTAAGGAGTTCCGGGACCGGAACCGTTGCATAGTGTACTTCCCCAACCTGCACGAGGGCGAAGATGCAGAGGCCTATGGGATTTTTCTCTCCCTGATGCGGGTGAAGATGGGGATCATGGTGCTGGCGCCGGATCGGGAAGAACGCTACGAACCCGTTTATCGGGATGCGCTGAAATACCACCTGCAGACCATTCGCCACAGCCGACTGTTCACCAGCTTCGTGCCCATCAAGACGCGCGTCTACTTTGTGGAAACGGCGGAGCAGCGCGATGCCTTCTACGGTTGTGCGGATTTTTGTGTGCCCGGCGGCACCCTGACGGGCGGCACGGTGGATCTCGCCAAAGCCATCGCGGGTGGTTGTCCCCTCATCCTCGGTCCGAAAATGCCGGATGACGCCGTACGTCAGGGCTTGTTGGCCGCCGGCGCTGCGGTATGGGCGCAGGATAACGCGGAGATTGTCGATCTGGCGAAGGCCTGGCTGAACGATCCGGCAGCGGCCAGGGCGGCAGCGGAGAAGGCGAAGACCTGGTTGGGACAGCGTGGGGCTTAGTACCTGCTCTACGACGCAAAGGCCCCGGACCACAAGGACCGGGGCCTTTTTGCGGGCGTGAAAAATCAGCCCTGCTTCAGCGCCTTCAGGAAAATGGAGGCGAAGCGCACGGCAAACTTCAGCACGAACTGGGTGTCTTTGGCGAAGAAAATCTTCATCAGGCCGAAGATGCCTCCACCCTTGTTGTTCTCGTCCTTCATTCCGGCACGGGTCTGCTCCAGCGCCTGCATGGCCTTGTTCACGCCGCTGGCAAAGACCTCGTCAGAGGGGATCATGGGGACGACCTGAGTCATCACCATGTTCACCTTGCTGATCAGGCCAGCCTTTTGCAGGTTGCCGAGCAGTGCGAAGACGTCGGGCAGCATCTCCATGAGGTGGGCATCGTGCAGGCCCTGGACGATTTCCTTGATCCGGGCGTTGATGCTTTCCGCGTCGCCTTTTACAGTGGCGGTGGCAATTTGCGCGATTTCCAGCCACGCTATGGCGCCCTGGCTGACGGTGATGATGATGCGGCGGATGGTACCATCCTGCCAGAATTCGCCCATCATATCCGCAACCGTACCAAACGCGACACTGAGGTCGCCGTGCGGAGTGATCAGTTCCTGAAGATGGATGCCCCGGTCCTCCAAGGCCTTGGCCGCGGCCTGTAGTGAGCCGCTGACGGTTTCCGCCATGCCCAGCAGGCTGCCGACACGGTCAGCCAGACTTCCTGCATCACCTTGCGCCAGCAGCTTGGCACGCTTCGCGATTTTCAGCCACTTTTCCGCTTCTTCCGCGAGGTCATCCAGTTTTTCCGGAAGGTCGATATCCGTGAGCATGTTGCGGACCGCACCCACGCCGTCTTTGCCCGCCTGAATGAAGAAGCCCGCGCTCGCGGCATAGCCCGCGAGGTGGTCGATCTGATCCAGCAGTCCTTCCACCCGCTGGGCGAGATTTTCGGAGTTACCCTGTGCCAGGGCCTTGACCCGCAATGCGATGTGCATCCAGCGGCTGCCACCGGCACCGATCGTGGCGAGCGCGCCGCTCATGTCAGCGCTTTCCAACACTTCCGGCATGGTGTCGCGCAGGGTGCCAATGGCAATGTTCATTTGTCCGCCAAGGATCTCCGCCATATCGAGCATGGCGCTCAGGCGGGCCTGCAGGCTGGGCGCGTCGCCCTGCACCAGGCGCTGCGCCCGCCGGGCCATCTGCATCCACTGGTCAGCCATTTCCTGAATCTCGTCGAGACGATCGGGCAGGTCGAGTTGACCGACCATGTTGCCGATGACCCCGGCACCTTGCCGTGCGCTCTCCATCCAGTATTGCAGGCTTGCGGTGGCAGCGTGAATTTTCTGCACCATGTCTTCGGGGTTTTCGCCGATGATGGGGCATTTCAGTTCCGCACTGAGGGCGGTGACAGAGCTGAAGAAACCGGCGCGCTGCAGGTTGCCGAGCAGTTGCAGAACTTCTTTCAGGGTTTTGTCGAGTTCGGCGTTCTGGGCCTCGGTGAGCATGGTGCGCAGGCGATCCAGGGGTTCCTCATCGGAATCCCCTTTGATGAAGGCCTGCAGTGACTCCGAAACCCGCTGCAGTTGTTCCAGATAGGGCTTCATGGTCTCCATGAGCTTGTCGGTATCGATGGCCTGGGGCAGTTCATTGAGGATGTCACGCAGCATCTGTAGCAGGTTCTGCACCTGCAGGGCGGCGTCGCCGACTTTGCCGAGCCCCTCCCACTGGCGCTCATTGAGGGTGATTACTGCTGCTGTCGATACTGCATTTGCATTAGCCATGTTTGCGCTGCTCTCCCGCCGAAAATGAATGTCGCGATGAATGCTTTTGGTCAAGCCGGGTCAGGCCTCCGGAATCTGACCTGTTTATCACAAAAGACCCCTCTTTCCTACCCGTGCCGGTGTGCCCTATGATCTTCCGGTATGTTCTGACAGGCTAATCATTATGCTTTATGGCACTAAACGAGAAACATATCGACAGGTCTTTCTGGACAGTTGGCGGGCCTATCAGGAGGGCCGGGCGCTGGAAGGGGTGCAGACGCGGATTGTCGCCATCATTCTCCGCCATCCGGAATATCATGCCCTGCTCGGCGATGCACAGCAGGGACTGGAACAGGATTTCCCGCCCGAGCAGGGACGGACCAACCCCTATATGCACATGTCCCTGCATCTAGGGCTGGAGGAGATGTTGGCATTGGGACAGCCTGCGGGTATCGTGGACCTCTTCGACAGGGCGCGCCGCAAGCTGGGTGAAGCCGGCGCCGAACATCTTTTCGTGGACTGTCTGGGAGAGATGATGTGGCAGGCCCAACGCGCAGGACGCGCCCCGGAACTGACGACGTTGTTGTCTTGTGTGCGCCGTAGTCTGGGTTTACCGGAGATGGCGGGCTGAACGGCGGCACCAATCGAACATTACTCGGATGGAGAACAACAGCATGATGGAGGGCGTAAATCAAACGACGACGGGCGCGGAGCAGGTACATTGGCGTCTGGAAGATCTCTATGCCGGGGTGGATGATCCGCGGCTGGCCGAGGACATGCGCTGGGCGAATGGCGCAGCGACGCGCTTTGCCGAAGCCTATCGTCCCGGTCTGGGGGGGCTGAATGCCGCGCAACTGGCGGCGGCCTTGGAGCAGTTGGAAGCCATCCGCCAACGCATCGGCCGGGTGGGTACCTTTCGTTACCTCAGCTATGTGACCCATGCCGATCAGCCGGCGTATGGCGCCGCCCTGCAAGCCTACGAGGAGGCGGCTACGGCCATTCAGAATCAACTGATCTTCTTCGATATCGCCTGGAACGCCGTGGACGATGCGAGGGCCGGTGCCCTGCTGGCCGATCCCGCGCTGGCACACTGGACGCATCTGCTGCGCAACTGGCGCAAGTACCGTGATCACCTGCGCAGTGAAAGCGAAGAGCAGATCCTGTCGGAAAAACGGGTGACCGGACGGGGGCTCTGGGAGCGGCTTTTTGATGAGACATTGACGGAAATGCGCTTTCCTCTGCGCGGCAAGCAGATGAGCGAGCAGGAGGTGTTGACACTGTTGTCCAATCCCGACCGGGAGTTGCGCCGGGATGCGGCAGAATCCCTCAGCAAAGGGCTGGAAGGGCGTTTGCATACCCTCACCACCTGTTTCAACGCCGTCCTTGCCGACAAGTCCCTGGATGACCGCCTGCGCCGCTATCCCCACTGGCTGAGCGAACGCAATCTCAGCAATGAAATCTCCGACGGCATGGTTGAGGCGCTGGAACAGGCCGTGGTCGGACGCTACGGCCTGGTGGCCCGCTATTACCGGCTCAAGGCCAAATTGCTGAACCTCTCGCCCTTGATGGATTATGACCGCTATGCGCCGTTGCCCGGCGGTGACCGGCGCTACGACTGGGCGGAGTGCCGACGCATCGTGCTGGCGGCGGTGACGGATTTTTCGCCGGAACTGGGGGGCATCGGCCAGCGCTTCTTCGACGAGGGCTGGATCGATGCAGCATTGGCGCCGGGCAAGCGGGGCGGTGCCTTCGCCCATCCGGTGACTCCCGACGTGCATCCCTACCTCATGGTCAACTATACCGGCACGGTGCGGGATGTGATGACGGTGGCCCACGAATTGGGGCACGGTATCCACCAGTATCTCGCCCGCGGGCAGGGTTACCTGAACGCCGATACCCCCCTGACCACCGCGGAAACGGCCTCCGTTTTTGGTGAAATGCTGACCTTCGAGCAGTTGATGCGTGAGGAGCAGGATCCCCGACGGCGTCTCGGCCTGCTCTGCGGCAAGATCGAGGATACCTTCGCCACGGTGTTCCGGCAGATGGCCATGCACCGCTTTGAGGTGGTGATGCATGGCGCTCGCCGTGCCGAGGGCGAGCTGAGCAAAGATCGCCTGGCGGAGCTGTGGATGCAAACCCAGACGGAGCAGTTTGCTGACAGTATCCAGTTCAGCCCTGGTTATCGCTGGTGGTGGAGCTATATTCCCCACTTCATCGGCTCACCGGGCTATGTGTATGCCTATGCCTTTGGGGAACTGCTGACGCTGGCGCTGATTCAGCGCTATCGGGCGGCTCCCGCCGACTTTGTGCCCGGTTATACCGCCATGCTGAAACTCGGTGGGAGCAAGGCGCCCGCCGAGGTGGTGGCGACAACGGGCATCGATCTGGAAGATCCGGAAATCTGGTCGCGGGCGCTGGATTACATGTCCGGGATGGTGGATGAAGCCGAGAAGCTGGCGGGGGTACGCTGAGATGCGTCAGGAAACGGACAGCATGGGGGTGATGGAGGTGGAGGACGATGCCCTCTGGGGCGCCCAGACCCAGCGCTCTCTGCGTTATTTCGCCATCGGTGCGGAGCAGATGCCCCTGCCGGTGATCCACGCCCTGGCGCGGATCAAGCGGGCGGCGGCCTCGGTGAACGCCGAACTGGGTCTGCTGGATGCGACGCTGGCCGAAAAGATCAGCGACGCTGCGGCGGAAATCGTCGCGGGGCGCTGGGATGCGCAGTTTCCCCTGCGGGTCTGGCAGACGGGCAGCGGCACCCAGAGCAACATGAACGTCAACGAAGTCATCGCCAACCGGGCCAATGAAATGGCGGGGCAGCCCCGGGGCAGCAAGGTGCCGGTACACCCCAATGATCACGTCAATCTGGGCCAGTCTTCCAATGATGTTTTTCCGTCGGCCATGCATATTGCGGTGGCTTTGGCGGTGCATCAGGGACTTTTGCCCGCCTTGGCGCACCTGGAAGGGACACTGAAGCGCAAGACGGAGGATTTTGCCCACCTCATCAAGGTCGGGCGTACCCATCTGATGGATGCGGTGCCACTGACTCTGGGGCAGGAGTTCTCCGGTTATCTGGCGCAATTGCAGCAGGGTGTTCGCAGCCTGGAGCAGACCCTGCCCGGTCTTTATGCCCTGGCAGTGGGCGGCACGGCGGTCGGTACGGGACTCAACTGCCACCCGGATTTTGCCGGTGCAGTGGCTACGCGTCTGCATGCCGAGCTGGGCCTGCCTTTTCGCCCAGCGGCCAATGCGTTTGCGGCCCTGGCGGGACATGAAGCGCTACTGCAATTGAGTGCGGCGCTACGTGGGCTGGCCATGTCCCTGATGAAGATCGCCAACGATATCCGCTGGATGGCCTCCGGCCCACGGGCCGGCCTGGGCGAACTGCATCTCCCGGAAAACGAACCCGGTTCCTCCATCATGCCCGGCAAGGTGAATCCCACGCAAGCCGAGGCCTTGACCATGGTCTGCGTGCAGATTTATGGCAACGACGCGGCCATTGCCTTTGCCGCCTCCCAGGGTAACTTTGAGCTGAATGTCTACAAGCCGCTGATTGCCTATAATATCCTGCAATCCATCGCACTGCTGGGCGATGCTGCCCGTTCCTTCAGCGATCACTGTCTGCGCGATTTGCAGCCCGTAGAAGGCCAGCTCCGCCGGAACATGGAAGAGTCGCTGATGCTGGTCACGGCTCTGACACCTGTGATCGGTTATGAAAAAGCTGCTACTGTCGCCCAGCATGCCTATCGCGAGGGCTGCACCTTGCGAGAAGCCATCTTGGCGCTAGGTTATCTTTCCGGCGAAGATGTCGACCGTCATCTGCGTCCGGAGGCGATGCTTTAGTGCTTGTGTCTCCGGTTTGCCTGAGTAAACTGCCACCAGAATGCCAGAGTTCATGCAGACACCAGAAGGAGATCGATCATGATTTTGATTTTAGAGGCCGACCTCGGCGAACAATCGCCGATCTTCCAACAACTGCTGACTCGTCTGCGTGGTTTCTCCGGTATTCACTTTCGGGTCCATCAGGAACAGGGTGCGGAGCAGGTGCTCAGTGAAATCTACCTGATCGGTGATACCAAGTCGTTGCGGATAGAAGACATGGAAGCCCTGCCCGGTGTCGAACGGGCCGTTCGCGTGTCCCGGGAATATCGGCTGCTGGGCCGCCATACCGGCGATCAGCGTACCCATGGCTTTGATTACAACGGGGTGCGTTTCAGCCAGGAAAATCTCCACGTATTTGCCGGGCTCTGCGCCGTGGATACTCCGGAACACGTCGAGCAGATGCTGCGCGCGCTGCAGGAAAATGGCCAGGTGTGCACCCGCATGGGTGCCTACAAACCCCGTACCAGTCCTTACGCCTTTCAGGGGCACGGCAAGGACTGCCTGCCCTGGGTTTTTGAACTGGCCGGCAAATATGGTATGCGCGTCATCGCCATGGAGATCCTCCACGAGTCGCATATGGATGAGATCCGCGAGGCGCTGGAGAAGACCGGCCATCCGACCGGGGTCATGCTGCAGATCGGTACCCGCAATACCCAGAACTTCGAGTTGCTGAAGGCGGTGGGGCGGCAGCAGGAACTTCCCGTTCTGCTCAAGCGTGGTTTCGGCATTACCCTGGAAGAATCCCTCAATGCCGCCGAGTATCTGGCCTCGGAGGGGAACACGAAAGTGATCTTCGGGTTGCGCGGCATGAAGACGAATCTGGGTGACCCGCACCGCAACTTCGTGGATTTCGCCCAGGTGCCGGTCGTGAAGCGGCTGACCCGGATGCCCGTCTGCATCGATCCGTCCCACTCGGTGGGCAGCCGCGATGCGGGGCCGGATGGCATCATGGATGTATTCCATGTGACCGCGCAGGGCGTGGTGGCCGGCGCCAACATGATCCTGGTGGACTTTCATCCGGACCCGGCGACGGCGCTGGTGGATGGCCCGCAGGCCCTGCTGCTGGAAGAACTACCGTGGTTCCTGGAAGACGTGCGTTTGGCCCGGGAAGCCTATGAAGAACGCAGGTTGCTGGCGGCCGCGCAGATCTCTATTTAACCCGCATGCCGGGTTGGGCTCCGCTGTCGGGAGAGAGCAGGAAAGGGCCGCCCTCCGGGCCGCTGGCGGCGAGCACCATGCCCTCGGACAGGCCAAAGCGCATCTTTCTGGGCGCCAGATTGGCGACCATCACGGTCAGTCTGCCGACGAGGCTGGCCGGATCGTAAGCACTCTTGATGCCGGCAAAGACCGAGCGGGTGCCCTCGCCGATGTCCAGGGTGAGGTGCAGTAGTTTGTCCGCGCCGTCCACGTTGGTCGCGGCAACAATCCGCGCAATGCGCAAATCCACCTTGCTGAAGTCGTCGATGCCGATAAAGGGATTCTCCTCCCTGGCCTCGGCAGGTACGGGCGTGGGCACTGGCGCCGCCGCCGTGCCTGGGGCTGTCGCGGGGCTTTCTGCAGGATTCTGGATCAAGGCGTCCACCTGGGTTTTTTCCATACGTTGTAGAAGATGGCTGTAGGGCAGGATCTGGTGATCGAGAAGCGGCTTGCTCAGGCCCGCCCAGTCCAGTTCGCACTGCAGGAATTCCAGCGCCTTGCGCGACAGCTCCGGCAGCACCGGGCTGAGGAGGGTGATCAGCACCCGAAAGCCGTTCAGGGTGACCGTAACGACCCGGTGCAGGGACTCGTGCTGGGCCGGGTCTTTGGCCAAAGTCCAGGGGGCGTTCTGGTCCACATAGGCGTTGATCTGATCGGCCAGCGCCATGATGTCGCGCATGGCCTTGCCATATTCCCGTCCGGCGTAGGCCTCGCCGATGGCCTCCTGGGTCTGCAGCAGCCCGTCATAAAAGGCCTGATCCTTGCCCAGGGAAGCGGCCAGTCGGCCCGCAAAGCTGCGATGGATGAACCCCGCCGCGCGCGAGGCCAGATTGACTACCTTGCCGACCAGGTCGCCGTTGCCCCTGAGCAGGAAATCTTCGAGATTGAGGTCGATGTCTTCCACATGGCTGTTGAGCTTGGTGGCGATGTAATAGCGCAGGAACTCGGGATTCAGATGTTGGAGATACTGCCTGGCGGTAATGGAGGTGCCGCGCGACTTGCTCATTTTGGCGCCATTTACCGTCAGGTGCCCGTGGGCGAATATACCCGTCGGCAGGCGGTGTCCGGAGCCCTTGAGCATGGCCGGCCAGAACAGGCCGTGAAAATAAATGATGTCCTTGCCGATAAAATGGTAGATCTCGGCAGCGGAATCCGGGCCCCAGTAATCGGCCAAATTGCGGCCGTGGGCCGCGCACCAGTGCTGGGTGGCGGCCATGTAGCCGGGTAATGCATCCAGCCAGACGTAAAAGAATTTGCCCGGCGCGTCGGGAATGGGAATGCCGAAGTAGGGGGCGTCGCGGCTGATGTCCCAGTCGGATAGGCCGATGCTGAACCATTCATCCAGCTTGTGGGCGACTTCTTCCTGCAAGGTACCACTGTGAATCCACCGCCGGAGGAAGTCGCTGAAATCCCCGAGCTGAAAAAAGTAGTGCTCCGAGTTGCGGCGCTCGGGTACGGCGCCGGAGACCGCGGAAACAGGGTTGATAAGGTCGGTGGGGCTGTAGGTGGCGCCGCAGACCTCGCAGCTATCCCCATACTGATCCGCTGCGCCGCAGCGCGGGCAAGTGCCGCGAATGAAGCGGTCGGGCAGGAAAATGCCGGCGACGGGATCGTAGGCCTGTTCGATTTCGCGGACGTTGATGTAATCCGCCGCCCGCAGGGCACGATAGATACTCTGAGAAATTTCAAAGTTTTCCGGCGAGTGGGTGCTGTGATACAGATCGAACCGAATGCCGAAGCCGGTAAAGTCGCGCAGATGATCGCCGTGCATGCGGGTGATGAGTTCTTCTGGCGTGATGCCCTCGCTCTGGGCACGGAGCATGATCGGCGTGCCATGGGCATCATCGGCGCAGACATAGACGCAGTCGTGGCCCCGCAGGCGCTGATAGCGGGCCCAGATGTCGGTTTGGGTGTACTCCACCAGATGCCCGAGATGGATGGGGCCGTTGGCGTAGGGGAGGGCGCTGGTGATCAGTATGCGTCGTTTCATGGTGCGGATAAATTACAGGGGATGAGCTTTGCAGGCAATGCCACCGCGACTACTGGCAGGTCGCTTTCATCTATGGTATAAAGAGCGCCTTTTTTCAGGGAGATTAACCGATGTCCAGAGTATGCAAGGTGACGGGCAAGAAGCCCATGGCGGGGAATAATGTTTCCCACGCCCACAACAAGACCCGCCGCCGTTTTCTGCCCAATCTGCAGTACCACCGTTTCTGGGTGGAGAGCGAGAACCGCTGGGTGCGTATGCGGGTAAGCACCAAGGGTATCCGTACCATTGACAAGAAAGGAATTGACGTCGTTCTGGCTGACCTGCGCGCCGCCGGCGAAAAGATCTGAGGAATGAATCATGCGTGACAAGATTAAGCTCGTTTCCACGGCCGGTACCGGTCATTTCTACACCACTACCAAGAACAAGAAGACCACGCCCGATAAGCTGGAAATGAAGAAGTTCGATCCCAAGGTCCGGAAGCATGTCATGTACCGGGAAGACAAGATCAAGTAACACCTTTTATCGGTCTGCCTCCCGGTGGTCTGCCCTGAATCTTCGGGAGGGGCCGGACTATTCCTTTGCTCCGCCATCATTTTTTGCTAAATTACTAGCACTCATGATGGTTGAGTGCCAAGGATGATTTCTCCCGCCATGTTTTATTTCTTTATCTGCGCCATGCAGCCGCTGTCTTCACCCATTGCACGGGGTGAGCCGCGCTGCGCATGTTGGCAGGGGTGGTAGACGGCCATGGATGAACGTGCCCGTCACCTGCTCAAATCCCTCATCGAACAGCATATCGCCAAAGGTGTGCCGGTCGGCAGTCGCCAGTTGGCCCGTGATGCTGGCCTCAACATCAGTCCCGCCACGGTACGTAATGTCATGGCGGACCTGGAGGACGAGGGCTACCTGATCTCCCCCCACACTTCCGCCGGGCGCATTCCTACCCATGTCGGCTATCGTTTTTTTGTCGATGCACTGCTGCGGGTGGTGCCGCTGTCGGCGGAATCCAACCGCCTGCTCATCCATCGCATCGGTTTTCGCGCTCCGGATGCGGAACAGGTGCTGCACGCCGCCACCGGTATCCTTTCTGAACTGACGCATATGGCGGGCTTTGTGCGGGTGCCGCGGCGGGCAACCCGCATTTTGCGGCATGTGGACTTCATCGCCTTGCATGAGCGTGAGGTGTTGGCCATCTTCGTCACCGACAGGGGGGATGTGGAGAACCGCCTGATCCGCACCGAGCAACCCTTCGCGGCGGCGGAGTTGGCTCAGGCGGCCAATTGCTTCAATGCCACATACGGCGGTCGCCCACTGCAGGATGTCATCCATAACCTGCAGCGGGATCTGCGGCAGTCCCGCCACGAGATGGATCGCATACTGCGCAGCGCCATGGAGCTGGGTGAGGAAATGCTGGAGGAAGACCAGCAGCGCATGCTCATCGAAGGCGAATTCCAATGGCTGGACCTGCCGGAACTGGCGGGGAGCGAACGCCTGCGTGAACTCCTGGCCGCCGTGCGGCAGAAACGGGATCTGGTACATTTGCTGGATGAGAGTATGCGCGGTAGTGAAGTGCGCCTCTTTATCGGTGAGGAGTCAGGCTACGCGCCGCTCAGTGATTGCAGCGTGGTGTCGGCGCCTTACAGCGTCGACGGGGAGGTGGTGGGAGTGCTGGGGGTGATCGGACCGATGCGGATGCCTTACCAGCAGATCATTCCGCTGGTCGACGGCACGGCGCAACTGCTCGGCCGCGCCCTGTCGCAATCCGGCTAGCGCCGGGTCTTGAAATACCCTGGTCCTTTCCCCATATGGTCTTGGACTCAAACTTTCAGGGGTTGATTGCACATGAATGAAGAAAAAGAGGAATCGCCGTCTACCGAAGCGGAAGGTGCCGGTGCGGAAGTGGTGAACTGGGAAGAGCGGGCGGAAACCTACCGCAACGATTATTTGCGCGCCCTGGCGGATATCGAAAATCTGCGCAAACGTCATGAAAAGCAGGTGGAAGATGCCCGTAATTATGCGGTGGACCGCTTTGCCCGCGAACTGCTGCCGGTGGTGGACAGTCTGGAACTGGCGCTGGCCAGCCCGGTGGAGGGCGCGGAGAGCATCGCGCTATTGCGGCAGGGTTTGGAAAACACGTTGACGCTGTTCGCCAAGGCCTTGGGAAAGGCCGGCATCGCCCCCATAGAGATGGGCGAAGGCCGTTTTGACCCCCACCTGCATCAGGCGATTGCCATGGTGGAAACGGAAGGGGAAGCAAACCGGGTTCTGGCGGTGCATCAGAAAGGTTATGTGATGCATGACCGGCTGTTGCGACCGTCCATGGTGTCGGTGTCCAAGGCACCCAAAGCGGCACAATGATACCACGCAGGGCAGACAAATTTTGCATATCGAGGAGATGATAGAATGGCTAAAGTGATCGGAATTGATTTGGGAACCACCAACTCCTGCGTTGCCGTGATGGAAGGCGACAAGGTCAAGGTGATCGAGAACAGCGAAGGCAAGCGCACCACGCCGTCTATCGTCGCCATCACCGAAGAGGGCGAAGTGTTGGTGGGTGAAGCGGCCAAGCGCCAGGCCGTCACCAATCCGGAAAATACCGTTTATGAGGTCAAACGCCTGATCGGCCGCAAGTTCGACGATGCCGAGGTCCAGAAGGATCTCAAGCATGTGCCTTACAAGGTCATCAAGGCCGACAACGGCGACGCCTGGGTGGAAGTGCGCGATAAGAAGTATTCCGCGCAGCAGATTTCTGCCTTCATCCTGCAGAAGATGAAGAAGACGGCCGAAGATTATCTTGGTGAAAAAGTCACCGAAGCGGTCATCACCGTACCCGCCTACTTCAACGATGCACAGCGTCAGGCGACCAAGGATGCGGGCCGTATCGCTGGTCTGGAGGTCAAGCGCATCATCAATGAACCCACTGCGGCGGCGCTGGCCTTTGGCGAAGACAAGAAGCCCGGCGACAGCAAAATTGCGGTGTATGACCTGGGTGGCGGCACCTTCGACATCTCCATCATCGAGATCGCTGAAATGGAGGGTGAACACCAGTTTGAAGTGCTCTCCACCAATGGTGACACCTTCCTCGGTGGCGGTGATTTTGACTCCCGCGTCATCAACTACCTGGCAGATTCCTTCAAAGCGGAATCGGGTATCGATCTGCGCGGCGACCGTCTGGCCATGCAGCGCCTGAAGGAAGCTGCGGAGAAGGCGAAGATCGAGTTGTCTTCGGCGCAGCAGACCGACGTCAATCTGCCCTTTATCACGGCGGATCAGAGCGGGCCGAAGCATCTGAACATGAAGCTGACCCGCGCCAAACTGGAGTCGCTGGTGGAAGATTTGATCGACCGCAGCATGGCGCCCTGCCGAGTGGCCATGAAGGACGCCAATCTGGCGACGAGCCGGATCACCGACGTGATTCTGGTGGGCGGCCAGAGCCGGATGCCCAAGGTGCAGGAGAAGGTCAAAGACTTCTTCGGTCAGGATCCGCGTAAGGATGTGAACCCTGACGAGGCAGTGGCCATCGGTGCGGCCATCCAGGGCGCGGTGTTGTCCGGTGAAAAGAAAGACGTGCTGTTGATGGATGTGACGCCGTTGTCCCTTGGCATCGAGACCCTGGGTGGCGTGATGACCAAGCTGATCGAGAAGAACACCACCATCCCGACCCGCAAGTCGCAGATTTTCTCGACGGCGGAAGATAACCAGTCGGCGGTGACGGTGCATGTGTTGCAGGGTGAGCGCGAACTGGCGCGGGATAACAAGTCCCTGGCGCGTTTTGATCTGACCGATATTGCCAACGCCCCACGGGGCATGCCGCAGATCGAAGTGACCTTCGACATCGACGCCAACGGTATCCTCCATGTCTCGGCCAAGGACAATCAGACCGGCAAGGAGCAGTCCATCAAGATCACCGCAAGCTCTGGTCTGTCCGAGGAAGAAATCAAGCGGATGATTCAGGAGGCCGAGGCCCACGCTGCGGATGACAAGAAGGCGCGTGCGCTGATCGAGGCACGTAACGAGGCGGACGCCAGCGTGCACGGCGCGCGCAAGGCGGTGGAGGAACATGCCGCGGCACCTGAGCACGACAAGACCAAGGTGACGGAAGCGATCTCCGCGGTGGAAAACGCCGCCAAGGGTGAGGACGTGGAAGCGATCAAGGGGGCTGTCGCCACTCTGATGGCCGCCATGTCGGCATTGTTGCAGAGTGCCGCTGCCGGTCAGGCCCAGGCAGAATCCGGTGCGGGTGCCCAGGGCAATGCCAAGCCGGACGACGTGGTGGATGCCGAGTTCGAAGAAGTCGACAAGAAGTAAAATTACCATCGGTCGCAAGGGGGCGGGATTTGTTATCCTGTCCCCTTGCCCGTTTCAGGAAAGAAGATGGCCACACGGGATTACTACGAAGTACTGGAAATTTCCCGCACGGCAGACGACGGCGAGATCAAGAAGTCTTACCGGCGTCTGGCGATGCGTTATCACCCGGATCGCAATCCGGATGATGCGAGCGCAGAAGAGCGCTTCAAAGAAATCAGCGCAGCCTACGAGGTGCTCTCCGACCCGCAGAAACGGCAGGCCTATGATCGATTTGGCCATGCCGGAGTGAATGGCGGCGGCGGTGGGCCGGGTGCCGGCTTTGGTGGAGGCGGTGGGGGGTTCGGCGACGTTTTCAGCGATCTCTTCGAACAGGCTTTCGGCGGCGGTTTTCGCGGCCAGGATTCGGGGCGTGGCGCCGATCTGCGTTACGAACTGGAGCTTACGCTGGAAGAGGCGGCTCTGGGTAAAGAAGTCACCATTCAGATTCCCAGTTCGGCGACTTGCGAGGTGTGTCGCGGCAGTGGCGCCAAACCGGGCAGCGCGGTGGAGGATTGCGCCACCTGTGGCGGCCGTGGTCAGGTCCGGATGGTACAGGGCTTCTTTTCCGTTACCCGTCCCTGCCCGCAGTGCAACGGTAGCGGCAAGGTCATCAAGGAGCCCTGCACGAACTGCCATGGTCATGGTCGGGTTCGCAGGAACCGCGATCTGCAGGTCAAAGTCCCCGCTGGAGTGGATACGGGGGATCGTATCCGTCTGAATGGTGAGGGCGAAGCGGGCGAGCGGGGTGGTCCGGCGGGAGACCTGTATATTCAGGTGCGGGTGTTGCCCCATGCGCTCTTTGAGCGGGACGGCGACGATCTGCACTGTGCGGTGCCGGTACAGTTTACGACCATGGCCATGGGCGGTGAACTGGAAGTGCCGACCCTGACCGGGCGTGCCAAGGTGCAGATTGCTCCGGGTACCCAGTCGGGCGCAGTATTCCGTCTGCGCGGCAAGGGCATCAAGGGGGTGCGCAGCAAGCTCAATGGCGATCTGCATTGCCAGCTCCAGGTGGAGGTGCCGGTACATCTCTCTGCCCGGCAAAAGGAGTTGCTGGAGGAGTTCGCCCGGGAAGGCGGCGATAATATCCAGCATCCCCAGCAGGAAAGCTGGTGGAACAAGGCCAAAGACTTTTTCGACCGGATGGGCCTCTGATGGCGGGGGTATGGCGCGTCGGCGTCACTGCGGTGGCGGGCCGAATGGGGCGGGCCTTGGTGCAGGCCATTGTCGCTCATCCTGAACTGCAATTGGTGGCAGCCATAGGACGCAGCGGGGCTGCTTATCTGGGGGAGGACGCCGGCCGTCTGGCTGGTGTTCAGGCCTTGGGTCTGCCGGTTACCGCCGATCTCGGGGGTGCGCTGGCGGATCTGGACGTGCTGATTGAATTTGGTCCGGTAGAGGCCGCTTTGGCGCATGTCGCGGCCTGTGTGGCGGTAGCGAAACCGGTCGTGGTGGGCACGACGGGGTTTTCCATGAACCAGCGTGCGGAACTGGAAAACGCCAGCCGACATATTCCGCTGGTGCTGGCCCCGAATATGAGTGTTGGCGTCAATGTATTGCTGGCCTTTCTGCCCGCCATCACCGCAGCCCTCGGCGATGGCTACGATGTGGAGATCGTCGAGGCCCATCATCGTCACAAGATGGACGCGCCTTCCGGTACTGCCCTGGCTCTGGGGCGGGCGGTGGCGAAGGGACGTGGCCAGCGGCTGGATGAGGTCCAGTGTCTGGATCGCAATGGCATTCCCGGCCCTCGGATGGCGGGCAGTATCGGCTTTGCGACGCTGCGCGGTGCGGACGTGGTCGGTGAACATACGGTATGGATGGCGGGAACCGGGGAGCGGCTGGAGCTGACCCATCGTGCGTCCAGTCGTCTCAATTTTGCGGAGGGAGCCTTGCGTGCCGCCAGTTGGCTGCGGGGCAGGGCACCCGGCCTGTATGATATGCAGGATGTTCTTGGCTTGAAAGGTTTGACTGCCCTACAATGAACATCATCTGATATACGAGGAGCATCATCATGCAATACGTCGTAGCGAACCGGGTTCCTGTCAAGGCGGAGTATCGTGCAGAGTTTGAGGAGCGCTTTCGGCGCCGGGCGGGCGAGGTGGACAAACAGCCGGGCTTCGTGCGTATGGAGATCCTGCGTCCGGTGAGCGATGACGGTCTGTATGTGGTGCTGACCCACTGGGTCGATCAGGCGGCCTTCGAGGCATGGATGAAAAGTGCCGACTTCAAGACCGCCCACACCAACCCGCTGCCCAAAGAAGCTTTTGGTGAGGGCGGTGGTATCGAGCGTCACGAGGTGATCATCCATTCTGAAGTATCGCGCTGAGAGCGGAGAAGGCCATGACAGGGTTGACGCGGGAACAGGTCGAGCAGTCACTGCGCGCGATGCAGGACCCTTATCTGGGCAAAGATCTGGCAGCAGCAGGGGTCCTCAAGGGGGTCGATGACTCTGCCGTCAAACTGGAATTGCCTTACCCCAGTCTGGGAGTGGCCATCAGTTTGAGCGAGGAGGTGGCCCGCCAAATCCAGAATGATCACGGCATCAGCGCGCAGGTCACCGTCGGGCACCGCATTCTTTCGCATCAGGTGCAACGCGGTGTCAAGCTGATGGAAGGCATCAAAAACATCATTGCCGTTGCCTCGGGCAAGGGTGGGGTCGGTAAGTCCACCACCGCCGTCAACCTGGCGCTGGCGCTGGCCAAGGAGGGCGCCAAGGTGGGCATGCTGGACGCCGACATCTATGGCCCCAGTCAGCCGCGCATGCTGGGCATTTCCGGCAAACCGACCAGTAAAGATGGCAAGAAGATGGAGCCCATGGAAGGGCACGGCATCAAGGCGATGTCCATCGGGTTTCTCATCGACGACGAAACGCCCATGGTCTGGCGCGGCCCCATGGTCATGCAGGCGCTGGAGCAGTTGCTCTCCGATACCCGCTGGGGCGAGCTGGATTATCTGGTGGTGGATCTGCCGCCGGGTACCGGCGATACCCAGCTCACCCTGGCGCAGAAGGTGCCGGTTTCCGGTGCGGTGATCGTCACGACGCCACAGGACATTGCCTTGCTGGACGCCCGTAAGGGGCTGAAGATGTTCGAGAAAGTGGGCGTACCCATTCTCGGTATCATCGAGAACATGAGTTTTTATATCTGCCCGAAGTGCGGTAACGAGGACGATATTTTCGGACATGGCGGTGGTGCGGCCATGGCAGAGCAGGACGGGGTGGAATTTCTGGGGGCGATACCGCTCGACCGCAGCATTCGCAACGAAGCCGATAATGGCGCGCCGACGGTGGTGGCGGAGCCGGATTCCCGTCTCGCCAAAATCTATCTGGAATTGGCGCGCCATGTGGCCGGACGGGTGGCGATCCAGGCGGTCGATCACAGCCATAAGTTCCCCAACATCGTCGTCCAGAACCGCTGATTCCCAGCTGCTTACAGGAAGTTTCCGCCATGAGCATCAAATCCGATCGCTGGATCCGTCACATGGCGGAAGAACACGGGATGATCGAACCCTTTTCACCGCGGCAGGTGCGGCACGTCGAGGGAAATTCCATTATCTCCTACGGCCTGTCTTCCTATGGTTACGATATCCGTTGCGCCGGAGAGTTCAAAGTCTTCACCAATGTCCGTAGCGTGATTGTCGACCCGAAGAATTTCAGTGAACATTCTTTTGTCGATTTTACTGGGGATACCTGCATTATCCCACCGAATTCTTTCGCCCTGGCGCGCACCTTGGAATACTTTCGTATCCCGCGTAATGTGCTGACCATTTGTCTGGGTAAATCCACCTATGCCCGTTGCGGTATCATCGTCAATGTCACGCCTTTTGAGCCGGAGTGGGAAGGCTATGTGACCCTGGAATTCTCCAACACGACGCCCTTACCCGCGAAAATCTATGCAAATGAAGGCGTGGCGCAGGTGCTCTTTTTGGAGTCGGACGAGGTCTGCGAAGTGTCTTATGCCGACCGCGGCGGCAAGTATCAGGGCCAGAGTGGCGTAACCCTGCCGAAGGCTTGACAGTGGGTCAGGGTAAAGGCTTTTTGGTGTAGGCGATATTGGCCTGCTCGGAGGAGCAGGCATCCATCCTTTTGTGGGCGCGCAGATCATCTACCCAGTGGGGAGGCAGGCTTATGGTTCGTCCACGGCAACAAGGATATGCCGCAAATGCTCCGGCCGAAACGCCGCCCAGTAGAGTCCCCAGAAAAAAATAACCATCACCAGCGCGATAAAAAGCAGGGAGGCCGCGCCTTCACCGCCGACGGGCAAGGGCCAGAGGCTGACCGCCGTCACTTTGATCAGGAGCGGCAGGCTGATGCAGGCGATGATCAGGCTGATCCAGCGCCAGGCATGGCGCTGGCGGAACAGGAACCAGGGTGTGGCGACGTTGGCCAGTCCATATATCAGCAGAAAGGCCAGCCCGGTAAAGGTGCCAAAGGTGCCGACCACCGATAATATGGGGATTTTCCACAGGGTAACCACCGCCATACCGATGAGCACGATGGCGGCGAGTACCCGCAACGCTCGCGCCGGGGTGCCATGGCGTACGTCCCGGTGATGGAAGAAACGCGGGATGACCCCGTGTCCGGCCATACTATAAAGAATCCGCGAGATGCTGTTGAGGGTGGCGATAGTGGCGGAAAATGCCGCCGTCGCCATGGCGAGATCGGAGAAAATGCCGAGCCAGGGATGCCCGATGGCCTTGGCGATGGCATTGAGGGGGGCCGCACTGTCGCCCAGAGGGGTAGGGATCTGGGCAAAAGCCAGCACCTCGATATATGCCATGGCAACGAAAAATCCGCCGACCATCAGCACGGAAAGCACCATGACGCGCGGGATGGCGGTGCGTGACGCGCTGGTTTCACCCGCTAGATTACCCGCCGTCTCAAAGCCGCCGTAAGCCAGCAACGAGAGAATCAACGCCTGCGCCAGCGGTGCCGTGTGCAAGCGATGGAAATTCCACTGGGCTGGATCGCGCCAGCCAAAATGCCAGAGCGTCGCCGCCGCAATGAAGACGATGCAGAGGATAGAAAAGATTTCTACCCAGAGCCCCCAGCGCGCGGAAATTTCGATGCCGCGCAGGGCCAGTCGCCACGCCACGAGCAGATAGAGCACCCCAATCCCCGCAATCCAGCCCACCCCGGAAACCGGCCAGAAGAACCGCAGTGCCTGCTCCACAAAAAGCCCGCCCAGCAGCGGGGCCGCCGCCAAGGCGCCTAAATACCCGGCCATCATGGTGAAACCCGCGACCATGCCGGCAATCGGATGCAGGGCCTTGCTCAGGTAAAAGAACAGCGAGCCGGGGGAGGGAAAATGTCTGGCCAGAATGCCCACCTGCAAGGCCACCAGGGTCATCAGCACGCCGATGAGGGCATAGGCCAGCCAGGTAAAGGAGCCGCCGTGTATGGCCACCAGAGAAATCGTGACGGCTGGCATGGCCGACGGCGTGATATTGGCGACGGCATGACCCCAGAGTTCGCTGACGTTTATGCGGTCACCGCTGGTCCGGCCAAGCGTCACGCCGCCGCCCTTGCGCACCTCGGTCATCAGGCCACGGCGGAGCGTGGCACGATCGAGCCATACCCAGCCGATGACATGATCATGAGTTCCGCGTCGGAGAATGGCTTTTGAGCCAGTCGCGCAAGGCGGCATTCATGCGGGTCTGCCAGCCGGGGCCGGAGGCGCGAAACATTTCCAACACATCGCGATCGAAACGGATCGTCGTGGACTCCTTGAGCGCTCCCACGGGTCGCCCCCGCTTCTTGTAATTGGCATCGATGCCAGCCTGCATCTCTTCCCGCGAAAGCGGGCGGTCGTCTTCGTCGGTTCCATCCCAAGCGAAGTCGCCGGTGGCCCGGAGCCGTGCCAAATCAGTCTGTGAAGTCGTTTTCAAGCCACTCATGGGACATCTCCCGTTTTCCCGCGCTGGCTTTCCGAACGCTGATGAGACGGGATTCCTTGCCGCGCTCGGCATGCGCCAAAGAAAGCGCGGCGAGCACCTGGGCAAGGGACTGAAGGCGCATTTCGTCATTTCGTACCACCGGCACATCGATACGATAGCGGGACTCCAGCACCCAATCCGCATCGCGAAAATCCAGCCTGTTGTCACTGGATTTAGTGTAGTAACATAAATGCTGGCGGTCAATGGCCGTTGATCGCCATCCATCTGTCCTATACTTTCAAGGGCCTGAAGATCCGACCTCGTCGTCCGTGAGGCGAGTGTGAGGATGGAGCATCGCCATTGACGGTATTTTCCTAGTTGATCACGACGCCGACATCGGTGTCATCGGCCGGAGAGCGCAAGCTGCATACCCTGTGGATCACATCATCGCCGGTATCGGCTGGCCCGTGGTCGGCATCGGAAGCGTCCCCGTGAGTGACGTGGCCCATGGACCTCATACGGAGTTGCGGCCACCGCTGGCGGCGACCATGAACGGCTAGGCCGCGGCGTGGGAAAGCCGGTTTCATCGCCTTACTACATCGGCTGCTCCGGCTGGCATTACGCCCATTGGGTCGGGGCGTTTTATCCGCCTGGCCTGCCTTCCACAGGTCGGCTGGCCTTTTACGCCGGGCGCTTTCATACGGTGGAGATCAACAGCAGCTTCTATCGATTGCCCAGCGAGAAGTGCCTGCGCGCCTGGCATGACGGCACGCCCGCAGGCTTCCTCTTCGCCCTCAAGGCTAGCCGCTTCATCACCCACATGAAAAAACTCAAGGATTCCGAGGCGTCACTGGCTCGGCTCCTGGGGCGCGCGGAAAACCTGGGGGAGAAACTGGGACCCGTGCTCTTTCAACTGCCACCCCACTGGAGACGGAATGCCAAGCGCCTGGAGGGATTTTTACGGGTGCTGCCTTCCGGACATCGCTACGCCTTCGAGATACGCGACCCAAGCTGGCATCATCCAGAGATCTACGCGTTACTCAATGCCTATAACGCCGCCTTTTGCATCTTCGACATCGCGGGTTTTCAATCTCCCATCCAACTGACGACCGATTTCGCCTATATCCGGCTGCACGGCCCCAGCTTCGCCGCCTATGCCGGCCGTTACACGACTGAGGCCCTTAGGGCTTGGGCGGCGCGCATCCGGACTTGGGGTCTGCGCACCGTTTATGTCTACTTCGACAATGACCAGGCCGCCTACGCCACCCACAATGCTTTGGAACTCATGGGAATACTCGGGCTGTAGCTTATATGGATTGCCGGCCCGACGAACAGCAGCTTTTCAAGATGCAGGCCGTGCCGTAGAGATTTTTGATCAATGCAGCCAATTGTGCACTGTGAGCCCGGGCACTCGGGATAACTTGTCCACATTGGCGCTCACCAATATGGCGTTGAGTGCCAGTGCATGGGAGGCAATGAACAAGTCATTCGGACCAATGGGCTTGCCGCAGGCGGCAAGGTGTTGCCGGATGGCCGCATAAGTCTGATCGGCCGGTGCGTCATAGGGGAGCACATCCATGGCCGCGATAACGACATTCACCTGTTTTGTGAGTCTGGGAGAATTTTTCTTCGCTGCGCCAAAGCGCAGTTCGCAAGCCACCACAATGGAGGTATACACGGCCGCCTCGCCGACAACGCCAATTCTCTGTGCCACCATGCCTTGTGGATGCCTGATCAGATCCGACAGAATATTGGTGTTCAATCAGCGAAGGTCGACGGGCTCCTCCAGCAGGTTCATCTGGCCAGCTTCCGGCGGAACCGCCTCGACATTGACCAGGCCGCTCACGGTCACGCCAAGCAATCGGACAGATGCGTGCATAGGCAAGCTGGCAGGGATGGCCTTGGCCAATAGCCCGGGCAGGCAGGCAATGATGGCTTCTGTGCGCCAGATCGCCTGCGCGTCGGTATGCGCCCGGGTGACCGTCTCGAAATCCGGGAAACGTGCCTTGATGCTTACGGTACGCCCCGCCAGCCCCAGCGCCTGGAGACGGGCGGACACCTGCCCCGCCATCTGCCGCAGGGTGGACAGCATGACTTTCGGGTCTTCCAGATTCTGCGGGAAGGTACGCTCATAGCCCACGGATTTCCGCTGGCGGCTCGTTTGAACGGGACGGCTGTCGATTCCCCTGGCGACCTCATAAAACCAGAGACCGGCCTTGCCGAACTGCGCGATCAAGACCTCCCGTGACGCATTCCGGAGATCCAGGACCGTATGGATCCCCATCGCGGACAGCTTTTTCACGGTGGCCGGACCCACGCCGTGGAGCTTGCCGACGGGGAGGGGCGCCAGGAAGGCCAACCCGTGTTCGGGTGGAACCACAAAAAGCCCGTTGGGCTTGCGCCACTCGGAGGCGAGCTTGGCAAGCAACTTGTTGTAGGATACCCCCGCCGAAGCGGTCAATCCCGTTTCCCGCTCGATGCGCGCCCGGATCTCCCGGGCGATCCGGACGGCCAGGACCCCATCGGCGGTGGCTGCGGTCACGTCCAGAAACGCCTCGTCCAGCGACAGGGGTTCCACGAGGGGCGTATAGCACCGCAGGATTCCCATGACCTGGCGGGAAGCCTCCCGATAGGCGTCCATGCGCGGGCGGACGAAAACCGCCTGGGGACAGAGCGACCGGGCACGGGCCGCCGTCATGGCGGAGTGAATGCCAAAACGGCGGGCCTCATAGCTGCAGGTCGCCACGACGCCTCGGCCGGCGGGATCACCGCCGACGATGACGGGCTGACCGCGCAGTTCGGGATGGTCCCGCTGCTCCACCGCCGCAAAGAAGGCATCCATGTCCACATGGATGATCTTGCGGAGTTCGGCACCGTGTTCTGAATGTGGATCCGGCAATGGACAGTCTCCTCGACTGCTCCGATTCTACCAGGAACCGGCTTGGGAGCGATGCCCTGGGAATGTCATTCGGCAGAGTAACGGGACGGGCTTATACGCCGCGCCGGCAGAGGCGGAAGAGATGTTGATGCCGATACTCTGCCAAAAGGCCAACGATCTGTCGTCTCAGCTTGAGATCGATCACCGCCTCATCATCAGGGGATTTCTAAGCCGCTTTATTGTTTCATTAAAGTTACAGTTTCTGTATAGTAATTGTTACATATTATTAAATTTTAACGCTATAATTATATAAGCTAATTTATGTGTTATTAGGAAACTATTTATATGGTCAAAAAAAATATCATTTGCAAGGGGCCGGTTGTTAATTAACATATGCCAAGTGCCAATTACATGGGAGCTAACCATAACATGGATAAATCAAACAATGAGTTGGCATACGCCTCTCCGCATCGTGACATTACCATGGATTTCACCACTACTTCGGGTAAACACCTGCGTATTCGTGTGCCCCTCACCCTCTTCGATGATCTAAGCCTGAAAATCGGCAACGGCTACAAGGCGGGTTGTTGGATAGCGGCACGCTGCAACGAAGTGGAAAGGCTCTCGCTCGAAACTATTGAGCAATATGTTAACATGATGGCGCGTCAGATATGCCAGCAGGTCACTATGCCACGCATTGAGGTGCAAGCCGCCTAGCTAGCAGTTTTCGTTCAAAACGGCATGCTTATATTAACTGAATCTGTGACTTGGTAACCGGGCGGCCACCAAATGGCCTGAGTGGGCCGTAAGGCTAAGGGAATAGGTCATTCCGAGAAAGGAAAAGAAAGGACGAGCCTCTTTGGTTATGATGTTGTGCGTATTTTGAGGGGTTTTTTCAGCGGGAAAACGATAGTCCTCCTTCCCTCAATGGCTGTGGAGGCCTGGAAAAGCGGGTGTGAGGACTCCATACCGGATTTCAGGGCGGCACCCAGGACGCATAGAGGTGTTGGAAAGAAGCGAAGGCCGGGGTATGAACCGGAAAAGACAGAATCTTCCGGCGGGCAAGGTGTAGTCAGTGAGCCGCCAGGGTCATGATTTCCTGGATGACGGTTTTTACCCAGCGGCGCTTGGCGCTATAACGCGGTGCGATATTGTCTCAATATCGGCCGGTTATGTTGTGATGTTACGTTTCAATATTGAAGCCCGCTGTAAATCTATGGTATCCCGTTCCAGCGCATTTCCGGCTATTTCCGGACCTTTGATGGGGCAACCGCCTTTCTGCACGATCCGATCCTGTTGTTCACGGAGAACCCCCACAACCCGCCATGGGATAACTTACCCCTGGTGAATAGTCACGTTATTTTTAAATAACTGTGCATTTATGGTATTTATTGTCAGGATTCTGTCGTGGACTATGTGCAGGTTTGTCTGCGATAACACGAGGTTCCGTATATCAGTTGGGGGCATGGCATGGTGGAGAATGGCCGACACGATAAAGATCGCCGCCCCCAACGCGCTTTGTATAGTCACAGTGCGGGCGCAGTACCTCAGGGGGAGATTTCCGGCATCATCCATATTTGGAAAATTGCGCATCCGAAAACCCGGCAACCTGGAGAATGGATGTGGAGCCCTTTTCCGACCGCTCCAGATGTCCAGTGTCGGAAGATTCGTATAGCGATTGTAAGCCCCCAAATAGACCAAGCACACAATGAGCGCTAACTTGACGAGAAGTATTTGACCGAAAGCGCTTTGCCAGAGGGCATCAGCCTTCCCAAGCCCTTCCCACGCTTGGTAAATCCCCGTAAGAACGATTACAGTCAAGCCCGTAGCCGCGACGCTCGAAAAACGGCCAAAGGTATCAGTTGCAACGCTTCTGTTCAGATGCTGGCATTTGAGCAGCATCGGAAAAATAATGAATGCCCAGACAAAGATACCCCCAACCCAAATCCCACTACTGAGGACATGTAACCAGTCCACCCAGGCTGCAAGTGCAAAATGACCGTGGTCCCCGGCATGGCCTGTCGTACTGCGCGTGAACGCAATTACGGCCAGCATAACGGCTGACACCGGGACGGAAAGACCACGATCCATGCGCAGTCTTCCTACGTACCATGCGACCCACAGCACGACCAGCGCCAAAATCCGAACCTGCCAGATTCTCCCAAAGTCGGTTTTTTCCACAACCACGGGCAAAAATTGCATCAAATCTGCAATTGGTGCCCGACTTAGCTCAAGAGTGCGAGATATCAGTATCAAAAAGCTACTCGCAGACAGCAAAACCACGGCGCCACCGAACCATGCCCAAAGGTTGGGTAACAACCGATGAACATCTGGACGGAAAATCACCCATCCGTAACAAACCAGCAATCCCACGCATGCTGCTATTGCTAATATATCAAGCAAGGTGGCAAAAACAAACAGTGGTTTCATGTAGTAGCTTACTTCACCGCAAATGACCAGTGGCCATGAGTATGGTGCCCGTCACTGGCCACGACGCTCCAGTACACGAAATATTTACCAGCCACAAGTGGCTTCAGTGGCGCAGAAAGCTCAATTCGGTTTCGGGACACATGGCTTGTCAGACTGACCACCGCACCTTGGGCATTCTTGACCGTGAGTTTTGAGAATAAGCGATCAATGGAAGCATCATACCAAATGGTTACTTTTTTCGGCGCGGTTGCCAAGGTTGAACCAACAGTTGGAGATGACTTGTCTGGAAAGGCATGAGCGTAAGCCGCGTTCGGCACCAGTGTAAATGCTGCCAATATGGTTAACCTACTCAACATATTCTTCAGAATGGCTTTCTTGGTCATGGTTTGCGGCTCCTTGATGATTTTATTATTCCCATATTATTGGGGCGTTACGTGACTCTTACCTTGCCACTTTCCATTATTTCATATTTGCGCAGTAAAAGTCATTCAGGCCAAAGCGCTTTGTCTTATTTTCCGAGCGCCATCTGTCTTTCCCATAATTTGCCGTATCATAGCAGGCTAACAATGTGCATATCACTGCCCATGCTCTGACCTCGATGACCCTGCACCAACCTATCGCGCAACTCATTCAAATCAGCGCGGTGGATTTCCATAAGGTTGGCCCAACCTTCATCCTGGTTACATAAAGATAACACCAATGCTGCTATTTCGGCAGTTCCCCGCAGTAAGATTGCTGTACAAGTAACCCTGCGCAATCTCCCAAAATTATACACTGGGCAATGACGGGTCCCTTGCGCTGCAGCTAAACATATTTACTTCACTGTAACGGTGATGCATCGGTTTACCCCAATAAGGACATGTGCCACCGTGGCTTCCTTAATGCAAATAGTATGTATCCCAGGAGCCATGGTACCCAGAGAAAAACTGCCTTTCAACTCGTGCGTAAGGCCTTTAAAGTGGTTGTCGACATAGAAATGAATGTGGTTTCCGCCAGGGGCCAGGGTAACGTCATACGATATGACAACGGGAGTCCTAGCGTTGATTCTTGAACCGTTAGCTGGTGATAATATTTTTATATATTTCTTTCCGGAAACGGAAGTTCCGCTACCACTAGCCATTTTGGCCATACTGTAATTGTTCATGGCAAGCTGCAGCGGGTGGTCCACCGCTGCGCCGACCGGCGCTATCACCATGCTCAACACCACGGCGGTAAGCACCCATAGGATGCGGAAAATATTTTGGCTCATGAGGCACCTCCAGATATACGTCGGTCCAGTAGCGAAATGTGCGTTTGGCTGACCAAGTTTCTCAGCCCTGTTTCAGTATAGTGGGTCGAAGCACAATAGGATAGAAGCTGCGCCAGATGGTCATCACCTGATGGGCAATGCGATGACGCTTTAGCTGTTTTCAAGAAGATTCTGGCGTACTTGTCCGGTAGCCATAGGCAACTAGTGACAGTAGTATGTTGAGCCTCTGCCTTAATGCGATCATGGCACCGGTCCGCAGCACCTACAGGCGTACCTTGGCGAGTTCAGGTTTCATTTCAGGCGTCGTTACTATCCGTGTCACCGCACAAGCCTATGCCGATATCTGCATAGAAAAATTACCGCCAACTATACTAGCGGATGGCTGTGACAACCGGATAAGCACGGATTCCGAGTGGCACGCAAACCTTCGTGTACGCGACCCTTGCCGAACACCCCACTGGTTTTGGCGTAGAATCCCAACTGTGGGGTTTAGGATCTATCCCTTAAGCATGTACAATGGTGGTGTGAGTGGGTGTCAACCGGACGCGATGGGGATCGAGAACTCGAGGATTTTTCCGGTTTCTAATCGAGACCTTAAGGAGTTGGTATGCCTGACCCGTAACCCAACCCACTCACACTTCTGTTGTGGAGCCCGCCGAGCGCCCACCCTGTCCTTCTGGACAGGGCAGCAAGCGTGCAAATCTTCTGGGGCGTGCTACACTTTGGCCGTATGGTAGCGCTATCTGACTATTATTTTGGGGGTGGTCATCATGTCTAAAAAACAGGCGAGAGCTCTTGCGATTACCTTGGCAGTAGTGGCTGCCTTTTTGGTTCTAGGTACCATACCTCTATTTAGTAAGGTGGCCTTATTCTTGGTGGGGTTGATTTTCGTCTTAGCCTTTGTTTTACTTGTGTTAGCACTTATTGTTGGTATTCTGGTGCTTGGAGAGACCTGATGTATCGCTGAATATAGCGCAAATTATGAGGCGGATTCCACTTTAATGAGACATGGAAGCCGTACGGCAAGTAAGATTGACGTAACGTCCCTAATACGGGGGACCCCGGGCTACGTTACGCATGAATATAACCTGCTGATTGTAATCATATATAGCCATATTTCAACACTCTATGCAGATTCTGTCTGTAATTTGTCAATAGATTCTGTCGGTCGTGGCGTAGCCTGAGAGCATGGGTATTTTTAAAATCAGAGGGTTGCCGAAGACTTTGGCGGCGCCCTGGCTATGGGAGTTAGTCGGAATTCACCACACCCCGGCAGGAGTGCGGGGCGGCAGTAAACAACCGGAGCAGGGCTATGTTTAGACAGCGGTTTTCACTGATAAAAAACCGCTTGGGCTGCGACTCGTTCCGCCTGAGGGGGACCGCCACCATATCGTTAGGCGCGGACGGCCCTTCATTATTCTGAGCCCATACTTCATTGAAACTCGTTTTTCCTAAATGCCAGGATCTGGCGATCCATGCATTCTTCCCGACAGCCGTTCTTATTATTATCGCTATATTCACATACGAAACGATAAAATCCAGAAACGACGCTCGCTCCGAGCTGCATAATCAGGCTTTAATGGTTGGGCTCGTCATAGCGAGCGGCGTGCAGGAAAAGTTTAACGCCAAGTTTGATGGCCTGGACTTCTTTATCGATTTTGTTAACTTTCCGAAAGATTAAAACGTTCATATCCATAACATAAAAATCAAGGCTGATTTAAAAACGTTTCAACAAACCCACCATAATAACATATCCATAAATCTTATAGAGCCTTAGGGTAATTTTGCCTCCGGAAATAGCAAAGAACTATGTTTTCGACCCATCTCAAAAAATTACTTTCGTATTAATGGTGACAAAGACCGCCTTATCGGGGCACCATTTGACTGCCGCAGTATTCATTCCTGGGTGCTACCCATGCTTGTGCATATCATAAATATGGAAGGCCAAACGAAAGGATTTATCTATTCTCCATTTCTGCTTTCGTCCCTGAATACTATCCGTACCACTCCATCAATCCAGGAAATAGTCTTGAGTTTCAGGGGAGGCAAGCGGATATCTGTCTGGGATGGTGGCCATTGGGCGCCGCCCGGCACCTCTCTGCCAGTTTCCGTAAGCACTATCGAAGTCCCTGTGCCTGGACTGTCACTCGTCGTCCATGTCGTTTGGACTGCGGCGACACTGAACCGAATCTTCTGGCGGAAAGAACTCCCTTACCTGATTATCGCGATATTTCTCATCGGGGCCATTGCTGCCTCCGATGCCATACAACGGCGTCATCGTCAGGAGTTGTCCGGCAATCGCTTTCTGACACGCTGACCGGATTGCCCAATCGCCGTAGCCTGGAGGTGGAACTGGAACACGCCTTTGCCTATGCTGATCCCAAGCAAAAGCTCCTGGCAGTGTGTATATTGGCTCTCTCTCGCTTAAAAAGAACGTGTAATCAAAACTTCATGTTTTGCCATTTTTGGGACCAATTCTGACACTGAACTTGTCAATCAACGTGCCCATATGTTCATGTCTAGTAATCGCTATCAAGGCGTGCTGCGGAAAGCAAATTAACCAAAGCGGCCATTCAGGATGAGCATCTTCAGCACGCGGAGTTCGGCCAAAGCGGACGGTCACGGTAAATCACTTAGCAAGTGGTGAAGAAGGGCTTCTCGCGCTCAGGGTAGGGGTTTCGCCAGCCGGAAAGTGCTCACCCTCCCTGGAAGGATGGGTCGCAAAGACGGCGGAGCGTTTCTGGAATGTCCTCCGGACATTGCCCGCAGGCAAGATTGGCAGGGACAGCGTATGCCATCTTTTGCGGATGGGCCAGTTTCAGATCAGCCATGATGGCCTGGAACTCCGCCGAGCTTTTGCCGGCCAGGCGCGGGTTCCGCTCCTTTTCCTGGGCAATGGACGAGACATGCCGGTGCTGATAATCATGGGCCGGATAAACCAGGGTGGCGTCGGGCAGGACAAACAGCTTTTCCTGAACGGAGCGGTACAGGGTGGCGGCGTCGCCATTCTGGAAATCGGTGCGCCCGCAGCCATCAATGAGCAGGGCATCTCCGGTGAAAACCCGCCAAGTGTCGCCGTCCACCACCAGATAAGCGTGGTGGGTATCGGTATGTCCAGGGGTAAAAAGGGCTTGAAAATGGAGCGAACCCAGGCTCAGAGGCCGTTCTTCGGCCACCCCGAAATCGGTGCAGGGCAGGCCATCCATGGCCGGCCCTGCAATCCGGCTGCCGACGCGGGCCTTGAGCTTGCGGGCGCTACTCACATGGTCGGCATGGATATGCGTCTCCAGGGTATAGCTCAGGCGCAGCCCGAGATCATGCAGGACTTGCAGATCCCGCTCCACGGTCTCCAGCACCGGATCGAGGAGTACTGCCTGCCCTGTCTGGGTACAGCCGAAGAGATAGGTATAGGTAGCGGATTCTGTTTCGAAGAGCTGACGGAAGATCATCGGGTTGCACTCCTTCGTGATGGCAGGTGAATCGGCGGCGCACAGGCGATACTTCAGAAACAGACGACCTCATCCGCGGCGCTGATCCAGTCGGACAGACCCTTCATGGAACTTTTTGTAACACCGTCTGGTAAAGACCCTGCCCATCCCTGGCTTTTGAGGGAAGTGCCACAACACTGCACGGTCAAACCCAGATCCAGCAGTTCCAGAAAGAGCGCACGGGTAGACTTCGCGAATTCCCTTGCGGGCGCCAGCAGCCCAATCCCCTGTCCAGCCAGGAAAAGGCGCACCTCCTTGCCCTCGGCCAGCATGGCGCCGGCAAGACGCACCGCCGTATCGGCGCGGGGATTATCCGCCTCGGGAGCGGCATGCAAAACAATCAACGCGATGGTCATACATTACCCTTTTTTTGAACAGGACGAGGATGGGTTTCTTTCACGGTCAGGGCCACCCACAGCCCCGACAGGGCGACAATACCGGCCGTAGCCCAGACGGCGGGGAGAATTTCGTTACTCCATTGCGCCACCAGCCCCAGCAGCAATCCGCCGATGGCATAACCGGTATCGCGCCAGTACCGATAGACACCGAGGATACGCCCTCGCTCCAGCGGTGGGGCCGTGTCGGACATGGCGGCGACCAGGTTCGGGTACAGGAGCGCCATGCCTAGACCCATGATGAGCGCCGTCGACATCCACAAAACAAAGCCTTGCACCAAGGCAGTGGCCGCCAAGCCCGCAGACAACAGAAAAAAGCCGCTGACAATGGGGATCTTGCGGCCGATGCGATCGGCCAGATAGCCGGTCCAGAGTTGCGAAAGCCCCCAGACGGCACCGTAAACGCCGGTGATCCAACCGATGGCCACCACTCCCATGGCGTGCTCCAGGAAGTAGAGCGGAAAGAGCACCCAGACGAGGGTGTCGGCCACCTTGTTGGCCACCCCCGCCTGGCAAAAGGCGCGGTAGCGCGGATTCTGGAAAGAGACTTCGAGAAAGCTCTGCATCCAGCTCCGCTTTGGCGGGGGGGAGGATATGGGGCCCGCGGCGTGCTCGGCGTGAACCCAGGCGATGGTATCGCGCACGCGTAACAGCAGCACCAGGGCCAGCAGGACCACCCCTAGGCCGAAGAGCAGCAACGCCCAACGGGGGCCATAGAGCACGGCCAGATAGCCCGTGGCCAGCCCCGCCACGCCCATGCCCAAATAACCCACCGCCTCATTGATTCCCACTGCCAGACCGCGCTGTCGGCTGCCCGCCAAGTCGATCTGACTGGTCACCGTCATGGTCCAGGTGAAGGCCTGGTTGATGCCGAGAAAGACGTTGGCGGCGACGATCCACCACCAGTTGGCGGCAAAGAAGATCAGCAACGGGATGGGAATGCCGGCAATCCAGCCGATCAACAGGACACGCTTACGCCCGACACGATCGGAAAGGGAGCCCGCCACCAGGTTGAGGGCTCCTTTCACCAGACCGAAGGAGATGACAAAGGACGCCAGGAAGAGAAAAGCCCCCTTGGCCACCCCAAAGTCCTGGGCGAGGGACGGCAAGACCGTGCGCTCCATGCCGATGATCAAACCGACAAAAAAGACCTGCGAGGTTTGCAGCAGAAACTGGCCACGGTTGCGGGCAATTCCCCGCTGATAGGCCCCGGCGGCTGCCTGCACCGGGTTCATGAAGGCGTCTTGCGCAGCGGCACGACTTCCGCCAGTTGCTGACGGCAGGCGGTGGTAATATCCATCTGGTCAAGAATCAACTTCCGCACGATCTCGCAGGTCTCCAGCACGGCAGGGCTGGTGAGACGGTAATGGCAGAAGGTGCCGCACTTGTCGCAATGGACCAAGCCACGTGCCTTGAGCACGTTGAGGTGTTGCGAGACATTGGCCTTGGACAGCCCGGTCAGCTCGGTCAACTCCCCCGCCGTATGCTGCCGTTCTCCCAGGTAATGGATCATCTCCAGGCGCTTGGGATGGGTCAGCGCCGCAAAGACCTCGGCAAAGAGGGCGAAACGCACCGTCTCCGCGCTCATGCCGCCGCACCCAGATTGGCCGCCACGATGCGCGCCATCTCCGCCGGCCGCTCCGGGATGTTGGCCGTGAGTTCGCGGATGAAGGCGTCGCGGTCGGTCATGGACAGATAGGGGTCCCAGCGCTTCTCGAAGCCGATGGTGGAGGAGGGCTTGCCGGACAGGTCGGCACCGCAAACGCTGCCTGCCGCATGGCCGGGGAAGATCTCCAGATCGTCGGGCAGGGTGAGGAGTTTGGCGTGGATGCTGTCGAAGATCCGGCCGGCCATCTCCTCCGGCGTTCCCCCCCAAATCGGGCCTGCCGACTGGACTTGGGATACAACTGGCCGAGTATATTATCGAAGGACCGGTTTTCCAGCATGAGGACCACGATATGATCAATCTTTCCGGAATATCCGCTCATACCCGACCCTCCCAGCAGTCCTCAAGCAAATTTTTCTATTTGGTCTACTGAAGTGTAGCAGGCTGCGTGGGAGTTGTGGGGCATTTCAACCTCGATCTTTTGTGGAGGTTTGGCCCGGGACAGCGGGATGGCTCCATTACGCCGACCCTGGAATGTCGGCATATTTGCCGACCGTGACACGCCCAATAACGAATGACCGGAATCGCTGCACTGTGGACATTCGAATTATGGTTGGACATTACGCGCGAGAAGAGGTTTTTGTCTTTTGCTGCCTCTTCATTAAGAAGTGGCAGCCTACGTTTGGCTGCCTAGTCTCGCTTGATCTCACTTTATGTGTCGTCCAACGGAGCAGCCCGCTTATTCCCAGCTCAGCGCCCCGCCGGTCTGATACTCGGTGACCCGCGTCTCAAAAAAGTTCTTCTCTTTCTTGAGATCCATCATTTCGCTCATCCACGGGAAGGGATTCTGTACGCCCGGATACTGCTGCGGCAAACCAAGCTGCACCAGACGGCGATTGCCGATATATTTGACGTATTCCCTGAAGACCGGTGCATTCAGACCGAGCACCCCGCGGGGCATGGTATCGTCGGCGTAAGCACATTCCAACTCTACGCCACGGCGGATCAGGTCGATGATTTCCTGCTGGAAAGCCTCCGTCCAGAGTTGCGGATTTTCCACCTTGATCTGGTTGGCCATATCGATACCGAAATTGCAGTGCATGGATTCATCGCGCAGGATGTACTGATACTGCTCCGCCGCGCCTACCATTTTGTTCTGCCGGCCCATCGCCAGAATCTGGCTGAAACCCACATAGAAAAAGGTGCCTTCCATAATCGCCGCAAACACGATCAGTGAGCGTAATAATTTCTGGTCATTTTCCAGGGTGCCGGTTTTGAAATGGGGGTCCGCCAGAACGTCGATAAAGGGCATCAGAAACTGATCTTTATCCCGTACCGAAGGCACCTCGTGGTACATGTTGAATATCTCGCCCTCATCGAGGCCGATGGATTCGACAATGTACTGATAGGCGTGGGTATGAATGGCCTCTTCAAAGGCTTGGCGCAGCATATACTGGCGGCATTCCGGGGCGGTGATATGACGATACGTGCCCAGCACGATGTTGTTGGCCGCCAGGCTGTCCGCCGTCACAAAAAAGCCTAGATTGCGCTTCACGATACGCCGCTCGTCCTCGGTCAGCCCCTTGGGGTCTTTCCACAGGGCGATGTCCCTGGACATCTGAATTTCCTGGGGCATCCAGTGGTTGGCGCAGGCGGCGAGGTATTTATCCCAGGCCCATTGATATTTAAAAGGCACCAGTTGGTTGACATCGGCGTGGCCGTTAATGATGCGCTTGTCTTCGGCGCGCACCCGTTCAAAACTGGTCATGCCAGTCTCCTCGATGCCACCAACATGCTCCGGACGCGTCGCTAACGGTCCATTGAGAATGGATTCTTTACGAAGATTTTCTTCAAAACTTAACATGATGTTTTCCTTTTTCAAACAATTCCCGTATCACTGACAGGCCTCACAAGTCGGATCGTCGATCGCGCAGGCTTTGGGTTGACCTGATACGACCGCATTGAGGGTGCCCGTCTGCACCGTCGATTTTTCCGCTGCCGTGGCGCCCAGTGAGCGCAGGTAGTAGGTGGTCTTCAGGCCGCGTTTCCAGGCCAGCCGGTAGATCTCGTCAATTTTCTTGCCGGAAGGCTGGCCGAAATAGAGGTTGAGACTCTGGGCCTGATCCAGCCATTTCTGCCGCCGCGCCGCCGCTTCCACCAGCCATTCCGGGTCGGTTTCAAAAGCGTTGGCATACAGGGGCTTGATGCTGGCCGGAATGCGGTCTACGGGCATGACCGAGCCATCGAAGTATTTCAGATCATTGACCATGACCTCATCCCAGAGTTCCAGGCGTTTCAGGTCGTGAACCAGATAGCTGTTCACCACCGTAAACTCGCCGGACAGGTTGGATTTGACATAGAGGTTCTGGTAAATCGGTTCAATACCCTGGCTGACACCGACAATATTGGAGATGGTGGCGGTGGGCGCAATGGCCAGGCAATTGCTGTTGCGCATGCCGCCCCGTACCTTGCTACGCAGTGTTGCCCAGTCCAGATGCTGGCTGCGGTCCACGTCCACGCCGTGCTCACGGCCGGCCGCGAGCAGGTCGATGCTGTCGATGGGCAGGATACCCTGACTCCACAGGGACCCTGGGAAGCTCTGATAGCTGCCCCGTTCCCGGGCGAGATCGGCCGATGCATCGATGGCATGGTAGGAAATGACTTCCTGGCTGATGTCGGCAAAGGCGAGGGCTGCTGCCGAAGCGTAAGGAATCCGCATCTGTAACAGGGCATCGGAGAAGCCCATCAGCCCCAGGCCCACCGGCCGGTGCCGCAGATTGCTGTTGCGCGCCTTGGCGACGGCGTAGTAGTTCATGTCGATGACATTATCCAGCATCCGCATGGCAACGCGGATGGTGTGGTGCAACTTTTCCCCATCCATCATGGCGAGCAGTTCTTCCGGCGTGCTGTCCTCGCGCAATGCGCCGGCGTCCGCCACTGCCCGTAAATGGGATACCAGGTTGACGGACCCCAGGTTGCAGACGGCAATCTCTTTGGCGTTGGTATTGAGGGTGATTTCGGTGCAGAGGTTGGAGCTGTGCACCACCCCAACGTGCTGCTGCGGGCTGCGCAGGTTGCAGGGGTCCTTGAAGGTGATCCAGGGATGGCCGGTCTCGAAGAGCATGGTCAGCATTTTGCGCCAGAGATGAATGGCTGGTATGCGCTTGAACAACTCGATGCCGCCCGCATCCGCCATGCGCTCATAGTGCTCATAGCGCTCCCGAAACGCCGACCCGGTGAGGTCGTGCAAATCCGGTGTTTCGTTGGGGCTGAACAGCGTCCACATGGCGTTGTTCTCGACGCGTTCCATGAAGAGGTCGGGGATCCAGTTGGCGGTATTCATATCGTGGGTGCGGCGGCGGTCGTCGCCGGTATTCTTGCGCAGTTCGAGGAATTCCTCGATATCCATGTGCCAGGTTTCCAGATAGGCGCAGACCGCGCCTTTGCGCTTGCCGCCCTGATTGACCGCCACCGCCGTGTCGTTGACCACTTTGAGGAAGGGAACGACGCCCTGCGACTTGCCATTGGTGCCTTTGATGAAGGAGCCCAGCGCACGCACCGGCGTCCAGTCGTTCCCCAGCCCGCCGCTGAACTTGGAGAGCATGGCGTTTTCTTTGATGGCTTCGTAGATGTCATCCAGGTCGTCACCCACGGTGGTCAGGAAGCAACTGGACAACTGCGGGCGCAAGGTTCCGGCGTTGAACAGGGTGGGCGTCGAACTGACGAAGTCGAAGCTGGACAGCACTTCGTAAAAGGCGATGGCGTGGGTTTCGCGGTCGACTTCATTCATCGCCAGACCCATGGCCACCCGCATCCAGAAGGCTTGCGGCAACTCGATGCGGCGCTCCCGTACATGCAAGAAGTAGCGGTCATACAGAATCTGCATGCCCAGATACTGGAAGTCCAGATCCCGCTCCGGCCGGAGCGCGGCGGTGATGCGTTCCAGATCATACTGTCCCAGGCGCGGGTCGATCAGCTCATTCTGGATGCCGGTTTGCAGATAGTCGCGGAAATACTGGGGATAACGTGCGGTCATCTCCGCCTGCGTCGCGGCTTCACCGAGCACTTCCCAGCGCACGCGGTCGAGAAGCAGACGTGCCGAGGCGTAGGCGTAGGCGGGATCGCGCTCGATCAGCACCCGGCTGGCCAGAATGGGGGCCTGAAACAACTCATCCTCACTGATACCGTCGTAGAGATTTTTGACGGTGTTGCCGAGAATGGCGTCTATCGACACGGCGGTGCCCAGGCCGCTGCAGGCTTCGTCGATGACGGCGCGCAATCGTACCATGTCCAGTGCCCGCTGGCTGCCGTTCGGATAGCTGACCCGAATAACCGGGACGTCGGCTGGGGTTTCCGCCGCAGCTTGCTGGCGGCGTTCCCGCGCGCGCTCCTCGCGATAAAGTACATAGGCCCTGGCGACTTCGTGTTCGCCGGCACGCATGAGCGCCAGTTCCACCTGATCCTGAATGTCTTCGATGTGAAAGGTGCCGCCCCCCGGCTGGCGCCGTTTCAGTGCTTCAATCACCTGTTCCGTCAGGCGGCTGACGAGGTCACGAACGCGCGCGCTTGCCGCCCCGCTGCCGCCTTCCACGGCCAGGAAGGCCTTCGTCACAGCGATATGAATCTTGCTGGCGTCAAAATTGACCATCGCGTTGTTGCGACGAATGACTTTGTAATGACTGGCTTCGGAAGGGTCGTAGGCAGGGTTACCGATGACGGCCTGGGTGGTAGGTTTAGACATGGGCGACTCCAGATCAGGGCGGTGGTGAGTACAAGCAGTGACAGCGGAAAGCATGGCAGCTGAATACTAAATATAGACTTGTTTCTGTTGGTGTCAACTACATCTTGTGCATAATATGGTGCGCAAATGGTGCAAAAGATGTGGATAACCGAACCAGCGGTATCATTTCACGACGAAATTTTATCCCGCTCGGCGGGCGGATGGCGGTTCGGGCCTGGCTGCCGACAACCTTGGTCTGTAGCAGGCGCAGCAGACGGTTTGGACTTGTTCTAAACCATGGGTTGGGCGCATACTGACTGTCTTAATCTGTCAGAAAGGAACGTCATGACTGCCTCAGCCCTGGAAATTGCCCGCGCTACCCTTTTTGCACCTGGCGGAATCAGCGAAGGGGCGTTGGAAAAGGTGTTCGGTCGCCTCTCCCATCGCGCCCTGGATGATGCGGATCTGTATTTTCAGTACAGCCGCAGCGAGGGCTTTAGCCTGGAAGAAGGGGTCGTGAAGTCAGGCAGTCACTCCATTGAACAGGGAGTGGGTGTGCGGGCGGTGAGCGGTGAGCGTCAGGGGTTGGCCTATTCTGACGAAATCGCGGTTGATGCCTTGTTGACGGCGGCGGATGCGGCGCGCGCCATTGTCCATCGTCCGGGTCAGACGAAAGGACTGGTCTGGCAGCAGCGTCCGGGGCTGGCACTATATCCGCCGGTCGATCCTCTGGCTTCCATTTCCAATAGCGAGAAAATCGCCCTGCTGGAACGGGTGGAACGGGCCGCCCGGGCCTGTGATCCGCGCATCGTCCAGGTGATGGCCAGCCTCAATGCCCGCTTCGAGGCGGTGCTGGTGGCGCGTCTCGACGGTACGATGGCTGCCGATGTGCGTCCTTTGGTGCGCCTCAACGTCTCCGCCATCGCCGAGCAGGGCGGGCGGCGTGAGCAAGGCAGCGCCGGCGGCGGCGGCCGTTACGATTATCAGGCCTTTCTTCAGGGCGACATGGCCGAAGGCTTCGCCCGGGAAGCCGCGCGTCAGGCGCTCGTCAATCTGGAGGCGGAGGCGGCCCCTGCCGGCACCATGGAAGTGGTCCTCGGGCCGGGATGGCCGGGCGTGCTGCTGCATGAGGCAATTGGCCACGGACTGGAGGGGGACTTCAATCGCAAGGGCACCAGCGCCTTCAGCGGCCGGGTCGGCCAGCGGGTCGCCGCGCCGGGCGTCACCGTCGTGGATGACGGCACGCTCGATGGGCGCCGCGGGAGTCTGAATGTCGATGACGAAGGGACTCCGACTCAGTGCACGACACTGATCGAGGATGGCATTCTCAAAGGTTATCTGCAGGACACCCTGAACGCGCGTTTGACCGGGACGCGTTCGACCGGTAATGGACGCCGCGAGTCTTACGCGCACTTGCCGATGCCGCGGATGACCAATACCTATATGCGGGCCGGGGACCGCGATCCCCGGGAAATCATCGCCAGCGTCAAACGCGGGCTCTACGCCGTCAACTTTGGGGGCGGTCAGGTGGACATCACCAACGGCAAATTCGTTTTTTCCGCATCGGAAGCATATCTGATTGAAAACGGTAAGATAACCAGGCCTGTCAAAGGCGCGACCCTGATCGGCAACGGCCCGGATGTGCTCACCAGGGTTGAAATGATCGGCAACGACCTCCAGATGGATACGGGAGTGGGCACTTGTGGTAAGGATGGCCAGAGTGTACCCGTAGGTGTTGGACAGCCGACGCTGAAAATCCGTGATCTGACGGTGGGGGGAACGCAGGGTTGAGGAAGCTGCTCTTGTCAGGCGGTCTTGAGAAGGTTAAGATCGAACGATATATTGGTCTTATAATCAGTCTAAATTCTCCCGGTCGGGGGGTGAGCTAATGAATAATGTCTTAAAAAATGTACTATTGTGGGTGGCGATCGGCGTTATCCTGATGCTGGTGTTCCAGAACCTCAATACGAGCAGTTCTACCCCGGCCCAGGCCATGGATTTTTCGACCTTCGTGAGTAGTATCAAGCAAGGTCAGGTCGCGGATGTCACCATCAACGGTAATCATGTGGAAGGCAGCCTGAATTCGGGGCAGCATTTCAGCGTCTACACCCCGGCGAACGACACCCAGGTTGTTCCCCAACTGTTGGCCGCAGGAGTGAAGATCTCGGTCAAGCCCCCGGAGGGGCAGTCGCTGCTGCTCTCCATCCTCATCTCATGGTTCCCGATGTTGCTGCTGATCGGCGTGTGGATATTCTTCATGCGCCAGATGGGTGGTGGTGGTGCCGGTGGTCGCGGCGCGATGACCTTTGGCCGCAGCAAGGCGCGGATGCTGACCGAGGAAAACAACAAGGTCACTTTTGCCGATGTGGCAGGTATTGAAGAAGCCAAGGACGAACTGGCCGAGATTGTTGAATTCCTGCGCGATCCGCAGAAATTTCAACGCCTCGGCGGACGTATTCCCAAGGGTGTGCTGCTCATGGGTTCGCCGGGTTCCGGTAAGACCCTGCTGGCGCGTGCCATCGCCGGAGAGGCGCGGGTACCATTCTTCTCCATCTCCGGCTCCGACTTCGTGGAAATGTTTGTTGGCGTGGGTGCATCGCGGGTTCGCGACATGTTTGAGCAGGCCAAAAAGCATGCCCCCTGCATTATCTTCATTGACGAAATCGACGCAGTGGGTCGTCAGCGTGGCGCCGGCCTGGGTGGCGGTAATGATGAACGCGAGCAGACCCTGAATCAGTTGCTGGTGGAAATGGATGGGTTCGAGGGCACCGAGGGCATCATTGTCGTCGCGGCTACCAACCGTCCGGATGTGCTGGATCCGGCGTTGTTGCGGCCCGGCCGCTTCGACCGGCAGGTCACCGTTCCGTTGCCGGACATTCGCGGGCGCGAGCAGATTCTGCAGGTACACATGCGCAAGGTGCCGGTTGCCCCTGACGTGGACGCCAAGGTCATTGCCCGCGGTACCCCTGGCTTCTCCGGCGCCGATCTGGCCAACCTGGTCAATGAAGCGGCGCTGATGGCGGCTCGTAGAAGCAAGCGTCTGGTGGACATGATTGACTTTGAAGATGCCAAGGACAAGGTCATGATGGGCGCCGAACGCAAGTCGGTGGTGATGAGCGACAAACAGCGTGAGACCACGGCCTATCACGAGTCCGGTCATGCCGTGGTGGCCAAGCTGCTTCCGGGCACGGACCCCGTGCATAAAGTCACCATTATCCCGCGTGGCCGGGCCTTGGGGCTCACCATGCAGTTGCCGACGGAGGATCGCTTCAACTACGAGCGTCAGGAAATTCTCAACAATATCTCCATTCTCATGGGTGGACGCATCGCTGAAGAAGTATTCCTCAACCAGATGACGACCGGCGCAGGTAATGACATCGAGCGTGCCACCGACCTGGCGCGGCGCATGGTGACCCAGTGGGGCATGTCCGGCATCGGGCCGATGGTCATTGGTGAAAAAGAGGAAGAGGTATTCATTGGCCGGGAAATGACCAAGCACAGCAATATCTCGGAGCAGACGGCGAGGACCGTGGACGGAGAGGTACGCGATATTATTCAGGAGCGTTACGGTATTGCCCGTAAACTGATCGAAGAAAATCGCGACAAGGTCGAGGCCATGGCCCGGGCTCTGCTGAAGTATGAGACATTGGACGCAAAACAGGTGAGCGCTATCATGGCGGGGCATGATCCGCAGCCGCCGGTGGAAGGGGGAACGGGAAGCTATCCTTCCACTCCCGACGGCAATGTCACAACGGCCGACAAATCCGGCGGACAGTCGTTGCCCAGCCTCAACCCCGGCGAACACCCGGTTTGACCCTGACGCTGGATTGCAATGGGCGCCCCCTGGTTCTCGGGCGCCCTTGTGTTATGGGAGTGCTTAATATCACTCCTGATTCCTTTTCGGATGGCGGTACCTATCTGTCTGCGGATGCCGCCCTCGTGCGCGCCAAACGGATGTGGGAGGAGGGTGCCGATATCATCGATATCGGGGCGGAATCCACCCGCCCCGGGGCGCCGGCGGTGACGCAGGAGGAAGAGTTGCGGCGACTTCTGCCGGTGTTGGAGGCGGTGGCGGCAGAGGTGCCGCTGCCCATTTCCATTGACACCAGCAAAGCCGCTGTTATGCGTGCAGCCTGGTCTCTGGGCGCGGGGCTCATGAATGATGTGACCGCGTTGCGTGCTGATCCGCTGTCACTGGAGACCATCGCAGGGTTGGGTGTTCCCGTCTGTCTGATGCACATGCGGGGTACCCCGCAGAATATGCAGGAGAACACCCATTACCGCGATGTCGTGGCAGAGGTGAAGGATTTTCTGTCCGAGCGTGTAGCACAGTGTGTCGCCGCAGGCATTCCCCGGCACCATCTGCTGGTAGATCCCGGCTTTGGTTTTGCCAAGGATCTGGAAGCAAACCGTACTTTGCTGCGCCATCTGGATGACCTTGCGTCCCTGGAGCTGCCGCTGCTTGTGGGTCTTTCCCGCAAACGCATGATCGGTGAGCTCTCTGGTGTAGAATCGGCTTCTGAGCGTGTGGCGGGCAGTGTTGCCGCGGCACTTTGGGCCGTGTCGCGCGGCGCCAGCATCGTACGTGTCCACGATGTCGCAGAAACGGTGCAGGCATTGGGGGTCTGGCGCGGATTGGCTTGATTTGAAGACCGCTGTTCCTATGTGGAGTTAGGCAAACGATGACCAGAAAGTGGTTTGGGACCGACGGAGTGCGTGGTCAGGTCGGTGATTCTGTTATTCACCCGGAATGGGTGCTCCGCCTGGGCTGGGCTGCGGGGCACGTGCTCACCGCCGACGCGCCAGGTCGGCCCCGGGTAGTTATCGGCAAGGACACCCGTCTGTCCGGATACATGCTGGAGTCTGCCTTGGAGTCCGGGTTGGCGGCGGCAGGCGTCGATGTTCTACTGGTTGGCCCCTTACCGACGCCGGCCATCGCCTATCTGACCCGTACCCTGCGCGCGGATGCCGGTATTGTGATCAGCGCGTCGCACAACCCTTATCAGGATAACGGCATAAAATTCTTCTCCGGAGACGGCTACAAGTTGCCGGATGCCCAGGAGGAGGCCATCGAAGCATGGATGGACCGGCCGATGGCTCTCTCGGCCTCGGAGCGGCTGGGCAAGGCCCGGCGGGTGGATGATGCGGCGGGCCGTTATGTGGAGTTCTGTAAAACCACCTTTCCCGCCGACCTCGATCTGCGCGGAATACATCTGGTGCTGGATTGTGCGCACGGCGCCAACTACAAAGTGGCGCCCATGATTTTCGGGGAGTTGGGAGCCACACTGGAATTGCTGGGAGCGGAGCCCAACGGCGTCAACATCAATGATCAGGTGGGTTCCACTCACCCGGAAGCGCTGCGTGCCGCGGTGCTACGCACCGGCGCCGATGTGGGCATTGCGTTTGATGGCGACGGTGATCGCCTGCTCCTGGTGGACGGTCGGGGTGAGTTGCTCGACGGTGACGAAATCCTTTGGCTGCTGGCGCGGAATATGTGCCAGAACGGTGGGCTCTCCGGCGTGGTGGGTACGGTCATGAGCAACCTTGCCCTGGAGCAGGCGCTGGCTGGCTGTGGTGTGCCCATGCTGCGCACGCCCGTAGGTGACCGTTACGTACTGGAAGCCATGCGCCGCCATGGCTATCCGCTGGGCGGCGAGTCGTCGGGGCACATCATCACGCCCGCGAACACTACCGGCGATGGCATCCTTGCCGCGTTGCGGATACTGGCCATTCTGCGCCGCAGCGGGGTGACGCTGGCAGCCCTGCGGGAAGGCTATAGCGCTTTCCCCCAGGTGCTGAAAAGCGTGCGCATGGCCGGGGCGCAAACACTGCTCGACCAGTCATCGGCACACCAGCTCATTGCTGATGCGGAGGATCGTCTCGGGGGAAGCGGGCGCCTGCTGGTGCGCCCATCCGGTACGGAACCGGTATTACGGATCATGGTCGAGGCCGCATCCGCTGATATGGCGGCCGATGTAGCCGCAGCGCTGACCAGTGGTTTAACCAAGCTGGCTCTTGCCGGTGCTGTCCCAAGACCACGAAATTGACCATTCGAAGCTGAATCTTTACACTGGCGCCTACATTACTGGGCTGTCGGCCACCCCCAGGGGACGGTGAGGTTGTCGCAGACACTGAGCATAAGGAAGAATCGCCGTGCGTCCCACTATGGTAGCAGGAAATTGGAAGATGAACGGCCTGAGTGGGGATGCCGTGCATCTCACTCAGGCCATTCTTCACGCAGGGCTGGAGCCGATGCGCCCGGAGGTGGTGATCTTCCCGCCTTTTACCCTGCTCCACGCAGTGTCTCAGGAGGCCAAAAGCAGCGCCTTGCGTTGGGGGGGGCAAAACCTTTTCTGGGAAGCAAGCGGCGCCTATACCGGAGAAATATCCGGGGCCATGCTCCGTGATATGGGTTGCCGTTATGTGCTGATCGGGCATTCCGAGCGGCGGCAGATTTTTGCGGAGAGCGACGCGCAGATTGTCCAGAAGATTAAAGCAGCATTGCTGTCAGGTCTCATCCCCGTGGTTTGCGTGGGTGAAACAGAGGCGGAGCGTGCGCAGGGTCTCACAGATGCGGTATTACGCCGTCAGCTCGAAGCCGTGCTGCCCCTGCTGAATCTCGAGGCGAGCCAACCCAACCTGATCATTGCCTATGAACCTGTTTGGGCCATTGGCACAGGTCTGAGTGCCAGCCCTGAACAGGCACAGGCGGTCCATGTGTTCATCCGCGAGTTGGCAGCCGCTTATTCGGCGCAGCTTGCCAGGCGTCTGTTGCTGCTTTATGGCGGAAGTGTTAAAGGCAACAACGCCGCCGCGCTTTTTGACCAGGCGGACATTGACGGGGCCCTGGTGGGTGGCGCGTCCCTGCAGGCGGGTGAGTTTATCCAAATTTGTCGTGCTGCCGAGTCGGCAGGACGAGGAGGCTGAATCGATGTACACGGTGTTGCTGGTGGTCCAGATCATTATTTGTATCGTTCTGGTGGGGCTTGTCCTGATTCAGAAAGGGCAGGGTGCTGATATTGGCGCCGTCTTCGGGGGCGGTGGCTCGCAGACGATTTTCGGAGCGCGTGGTGCGGGGAATTTTCTGAGCCATACTACGGCCGTGATCGGCGCGCTGTTTTTTTTGAACAGCCTCGGGTTGGCCTATCTTTCCGATCACTCCAGCAGCAGTGTTTTTTCCGGCATCGCCCTGCCCAGCAAGGCGCCGGTGACGACGTCGGCACCCGTAGCTCCCATCGTTGCTGCTCCGGCACAGTCGGTAGCAAGCGCAGCGAGCCCGGTGACCAGTGCGGCTTCATCTGTTGTCGCAGGAAAGACCCCCGTCAAGCCTTGACGTCGCCAGCGCATCATGAGAGAGTTTTAATAGTTATCAGGCCGAAGTGGTGAAATTGGTAGACACACCGTCTTGAGGGGGCGGCGGCGCAAGCTATACCGGTTCGAGTCCGGTCTTCGGCACCAAATTGCAGCCCTACGGGCTGTTTTTTTATCTCTGATCTCATCCAGAGATATGATTTATATACTAAAAAAATAATTTATCAGTGGCTTTGGATGTGTTTTCCGGAGCCCGTATCGGGTGGAGGGGTTGGAGATGTTGAACCACTATTTGCCAGTGCTCATATTTCTGCTCGTCGCATTGGTGGTTGGCGTAGCCCCACTGCTGATGGGGTCTTCGCTGGGGCCACACAGGCCGGACAGCGAAAAGCTCTCGCCCTACGAATGCGGGTTCGAGGCCTTTGAAGATGCGCGCATGAAATTCGACGTGCGCTACTATCTCGTTGCCATTCTTTTCATCCTCTTTGATCTGGAAATTGCCTTCCTCTTCCCTTGGGCGGTGGTCTTTGATCAGATCGGGATGACAGGTTTTCTGGCCATGATGCTATTCCTCGCCATTCTCGTGGTCGGTTTCATTTATGAATGGAAGAAGGGGGCGCTGGAATGGGAATAGAGGGCCTTCTCGAAAAGGGTTTCGTCACCACGACCATCGACACGGTAGTCAACTGGGGCCGTACCGGTTCCCTCTGGCCCATGACGTTCGGCCTCGCCTGCTGTGCAGTGGAGATGATGCACGCCGGGGCCGCGCGTTACGACCTGGATCGTTTCGGTATTGTCTTCCGTCCCAGTCCGCGCCAGTCCGACGTGATGATCGTGGCGGGAACGTTGGTCAACAAGATGGCCCCTGCCTTGCGCAAGGTCTATGACCAGATGCCGGAGCCGCGCTGGGTGGTCTCCATGGGCTCCTGTGCCAACGGCGGCGGCTATTATCACTATTCCTACAGCATCGTGCGGGGCTGTGACCGCATCGTGCCCGTGGATATCTACGTACCGGGTTGTCCGCCTACTGCTGAGGCCTTGCTTTTCGGCCTGGTCCAGTTGCAGAAAAAAATCCGCCGCACCAATACCATTGCCCGGTGAGACATGACTGACGCACTCGAAAATCTGCGCCAGCATCTCAGTGATGAACTGGGCGCGACATTGCGAACTGCGCACCTGGATCGCGGCGAACTGACCGTGGAATTGTCCCGTGAGGGCTTCCCTGCGGCATGTCTCCTGCTTCGGGATGATGTGGCCTGCGCCTTTGATTTGCTGGTAGATGTCTGCGGAGTGGACTACTCCGCCTATGGCGAAGGGCTTTGGGAGGGGCCGCGCTTTGCCGTGGTCTATCATCTGCTCTCCCTGAAGCACCGCCAGCGCCTGCGGGTGCGTATTTTTGCCGATGACGATCTGCCCATCGTGCCCTCCGTAGTGGAGGTCTGGGCTGCCGCTAACTGGTTTGAGCGTGAGGCCTTTGATCTTTACGGGATTCTTTTTGATGGCCACCCCGATTTGCGGCGCATCCTTACGGACTACGGCTTTGTCGGCCATCCCTTCCGTAAGGATTTTCCCCTGGTCGGTACGGTGGAAATGCGTTACGACGCGGACCAGGGCCGGGTGGTTTACGAGCCGACGCGCACCGAGGAGCGCGTGGTGGTACCACGTATCATCCGTGAAGCAGGGGAGGGTCGCTACAATGCCCGAAATCAATAACTTCACCATGAACTTCGGGCCGCAGCATCCGTCTGCCCACGGTGTGCTGCGTCTGGTACTGGAACTGGACGGTGAAGTGATCGAGCGCGCCGATCCCCACATCGGTCTGCTGCACAGGGCTACCGAGAAGTTGGCGGAAAACAAGACCTATCTGCAGAACCTGCCTTATATGGATCGGCTCGATTATGTGTCGATGCTGTGCAACGAACACGCGTACTGTCTGGCGGTAGAGAAACTGCTCGGCGTTGAAGTGCCGGTTCGTGCCCAGTATATCCGTACCCTGTTCGACGAGATTACCCGCATTCTCAATCATCTGCTCTGGTTGGGTGCCTATGCCCTGGACGTCGGTGCCATGAGCGTCTTTCTTTACTGCTTCCGCGAGCGGGAAGACCTCATGGATGTCTATGAAGCGGTATCCGGTGCGCGCATGCATGCCGCCTACTATCGCCCGGGGGGGGTGTACCGCGACCTACCTGCCCAGATGCCACAGTACCAGCCGTCTCCTTACCGTGACGCCCGGCGCCTGCAAGAGCTCAATGCCAACCGTCAGGGCAGCATGCTGGATTTCATAGAGGACTTCGCGCGCCGTTTCCCCACCTACGTGGACGAGTATGAAACCCTGCTGACGGACAACCGGATCTGGAAGCAGCGCACGGTGGGTATCGGTGTGGTGGGGCCGGAACGGGCCATTCAACTGGGCTTCACTGGCCCCATGCTGCGCTCTTCCGGTGTGGCTTGGGATCTGCGGCGTACCCAACCCTACGCAGCGTATGCCGATCTGGATTTTGATATCCCGGTGGGTAAAACCGGGGACTGTTATGATCGCTATCTGGTCCGCGTCGCGGAGATGCGGCAGAGCAACCGGATCATTGTCCAGTGTGTGGATTGGCTGCGCAAGAATCCTGGCCCGGTGATTACCGATGATTTCAAGATTGCCGCGCCGTCCCGCGAAGAGATGAAAACCAGCATGGAGGCGTTGATTCATCACTTCAAGCTATTCTCCGAAGGGATGGCGGTTCCTGCGGGTGAAGTCTATGCCGCGGTGGAGGCTCCCAAGGGGGAATTTGGCATTTATATGATTTCGGATGGTGCCAACAAACCCTACCGGATGAAAATCCGGGCACCCGGATTCCCGCATCTCGCCGCTATGGACGAGATGGCCCGGGGACATATGATCGCGGACGTGGTGGCTATTTTGTCCACCATGGACATTGTTTTTGGCGAGATCGACAGGTAAGCCATGTTATCGGAAAAGTCTCTGGCAGAAATTGCTCGTGAGCGGGCTAAATATCCGGCGGATCAGGCGCGTTCCGTCCTGTTGGCGGCGCTGCGCATCGCCCAGGAGGAGCACGGCTATCTGAGTGACGCGGTGATGGAGCATATCGCCGGTCTGCTCGGCATCCCGGCGATTCAGGTCTATGAGGCGGCAACTTTTTACAGCATGTACGATCTCCAGCCGGTGGGGCGGCATAAACTCTGCGTCTGTGGTAGCGTCTCCTGCTTTCTGAATGGATCCGACGCGATACTTCAACACCTGAGCGAGCGCCTGGGTGTGAGCCCTGGTGAGACGACCGCGGACGGTCTCTTTACCCTGCAGGAAGTGGAGTGCCTGGGTGCCTGTAAAGACGCACCGATGCTGCAGGTCGGTGATCACTATTACGAGAATCTGACGCAGGAAAGTCTGGATGCCTTGCTGGCGAAATTACGGGGGGAGTCCGACGATGTTCGTTAACGGTGTTACGTTGCAGAACCGTGGGTTGCCTGACTCCCACCGCCTTTCGGTGTATGCGGGGACCGGCGGCTACGATGCACTGCGCAGGGTGCTGCTGGACTCCATGGCGCCGGATCAGATCATCAGCGAGATAAAAAAATCCGCACTGCGTGGCCGGGGGGGCGCCGGTTTCCCTACCGGGCTGAAGTGGAGTTTCATGCCCAAGGGCGTGACCGGTACCAAATACCTGCTCTGCAATGCCGACGAGGGTGAACCCGGCACCTGCAAAGACCGGGACATCATGCGTTATGAACCCCATCGCCTGATCGAGGGCATGATTATCGGTGCCTACGCCATGGGGGCGAGTACCGGATATATTTTTATCCGCGGCGAGTTCGTGGAGCCGATCCACATTGTGGAGGGGGCGCTGGAAGAGGCCTACGCAAAGGGGTATCTGGGGCAGAATATCCTTGGCACCGATTTCTCCTTCGATCTGTATGTACATCGGGGGGCGGGTGCGTATATTTGCGGTGAGGAAACGGCGTTGATGGAGGCGTTGGAGGGGAAGAAAGGGCAGCCACGTTTCAAGCCGCCATTCCCCGCCAGCTATGGTCTCTATGGTCAGCCCACCACCATCAACAATGTGGAAACCTTTGCTTCGGTGCCGAGCATCATCGCCAAGGGCGGCGAGTGGTTCCTCAATCTGGGAAAACCCAACAATGGTGGCACCAAGATCTTTTCGGTGACCGGCCACGTGCAGCGGCCGGGTAACTACGAAGTTCCCATGGGTACCCCTTTCAAAGAACTCCTGGAAATGGCCGGAGGGCTGCGACCGGGGCGTCAGCTCAAGGCGGTGATTCCCGGCGGCACCAGTACTCCCATGGTGGGAGGCGAGGCCATGATGGCGGTCACCATGGATTATGACTCCATCGCCAAGTCAGGATCCGCCCTTGGGGCGGGGTCGGTCATCGTCATCGACGATAGTGTTTGCATTGTCAAGGTGGTGGAACGCATCGCCCGTTTTTACATGCACGAGTCCTGTGGCCAATGTACCCCGTGCCGGGAGGGTATGGGCTGGTTGTGGCGGGTGATGCATCGTCTCGAAAATGGCCAGGGCCGCGAAGAAGACCTGCAACTGCTGCTGGATGTGGGATCACGCATCGAGGGCCGCACCATCTGTGCCCTGGCGGATGGTGGTGTGGCTCCGGTAGTCAGCTCTGTGCGCCTGTTTCGTGAAGAATATGAATACCACATTCGGCATAAGCACTGTTTGGTGGATGGGGGGGCTGTCTGATGCCGCATATCGAGATCGACGGACAGTCCATCGAGGTCGTACCAGGGACCACCATCATGGAGGCGGCCCAGGCTTTGGGGATCTATATCCCCTTCTTTTGTTATCACCCCAAACTGTCGGTAGCGGCCAATTGCCGCATGTGTCTGGTAGATGTGGAAAAGGCTCCCAAGCCATTGCCGGCCTGCGCGACGCCCGTCGCAGACGGCATGAAGGTCGCCACAGCGTCGCGCAAGGCGAAGATGGCGCAGCAGGGTGTGCTGGAGTTTCTGCTCATCAACCATCCCCTGGATTGCCCCATCTGCGATCAGGGCGGCGAATGTCCCCTGCAGGACATCACCATGGGCTTTGCCAACCCGCACAGCCAGTACGCCGAAGAGAAGCGGGTCGTGCAGGACCCCAACATCGGGCCGCTCATCGCCACGGAAATGACGCGCTGCATCCAGTGCACCCGTTGCGTGCGCTTCGGTCAGGAAATCGGCGGAATCATGGAACTGGGAGCGACGGGGCGTGGCGAACATATGGCTATTGGCACCTACGTCGCCAAGGCTGTGCAGTCTGAATTATCCGGCAACATGATTGATCTCTGTCCGGTAGGCGCGTTGACCAGCAAACCTTTTCGTTTCAAGGCCCGTTCCTGGGAACTGAAGCACACGCCGGGGCTTTGCCCGCATTGTTCGACGGGCTGTAATACCGACGTGCAGAGCCTGGGCCGCGAAGTGTTGCGGGTTCTGCCGCGTGTCAATCAGGCGGTGAATGAAGAGTGGATTTGTGACAAGGGACGTTATGCCTATACCGGCCTACAAGCGGAAGACCGCGTGACGCGGCCTTTGCTGCGTGTCGACGGCGTATGGCGTGAGGCTTCGTGGGCGGAAGCGTTGGATGTCGCCTTGTCGGGACTGGAGCAGGTGATTGCCCGGCATGGTGCGGAACGGCTGGCCGGACTCATTTCGGCGCAGTCCGGCAATGAAGAACTGTTCCTTTTCCAGGCCTTGCTGCGCGGCATGGGCAGCCCTCATGTGGACCATCGTTTGCGTCAGCAGGATTTCCGCGCGGATGCCGCAATGCCGGTCTATCCGGCGCTGAACATGGCTCTGGAAGATCTGGAGCGCGAGCCGCTCATATTGCTCTGCCATGCCTTTCCGCGGCAACAGCAGCCGCTGACCAACCATCGTTTGCGCAAGTCGGTGTTGCAGGGCGGCAAGGTGATTGCCATCGACAGCCTGCGGCAGGATTTCAACTACCCCGTCACCCAGCTGGTGGCGGAAGCAGGCGCCGACCTGGCCCTCTATGCGGCGCTCTGCAGCCAGTTGTCCGGTCACGCCGGGAAAACCGGCGCGGAGTCTCTGGCCGATGTCGCGAGTGATCTGCTGGCGGCGGATAACCCCCTGATCCTCATTGGCAGTGCCTTGCTGCATCACCCGCAGGCGGCGGCGATGATCGCACAGATCGAGTCGCTTGCCGGGTTGGCGGGCGCACGGGTGGGCTGGCTGGCGCAAGACGCCAATAGCGCCGGTGCCTGGCTGAGTGGTTGTGTGCCGCACCGTCTGCCGGGGGGGCATCGGGCGCAGACGATGGGGTTACCTGCCGATGCGCTTTGGGATGCGGATATGCAGGGCTTCATACTCCTGGGTATAGAGCCGGGCGTGGACGCGATGCGCGGCGTGGCCGCACTGGCGGCATTGCAAAAAGCGGAGTTTGTGCTGAGCATCGCGCAGTTTGCGGGCGAGGCGAAACAGTATGCCGATGTGATTCTGCCCATGGCGGCCTTTGCCGAGGGGGCCGGATCCTTCATCAATAACGAAGGGCGTCTGCAAACCTTCCGCGCCGCGGTAAAAACGCCGGAGGAGGCACGTCCGGCCTGGAAGATACTGCGTGTACTCGGTGACGGCCTTAATCTGCCAGGATTCCAGTTTAATGAACTGAGCGAAGTAACGGCCACCTGGCAGCGTGAAATCGGCGAGTATGCCCTGGATGTGCCGCCTTTCCGTACCTTCCCGGTCTTGGAACCAGTTCCGGTGTCCCCGTATGCAGACGACGGATTGCGCCGTCTGGGCGATTGGCCCCTTTTCCGGGGCGACCCGCTGGTGCGGCGTGCCATACCCCTCACCCAGCCCGCTGTGGTGAAAATGCATCCGGATCAGGTCGGGGCGCTGGCCCTGCAGGGGGATTTCGTGGAAATCAGCACCCCTGGCGGCAAGGCCTGCCTGCCTCTGGTAGTGGATGCCCGGATTCCGATGGGTACCGTCTGGGTGCCTATGGGATATGCCGAGACGGCGACATTGGGTGCAGCCTACACGGCCTGCTCGGTGAGCACGGCGACGCCGCCCGCCACCGCGACCGGTACTTAGGAGGCGACACCATGCATGATTTTCAGAGTACGGCGTGGTGGGCGATCCTCTGGTCGATCATCAAGATTGTCGTCGTCTTGGTGCCACTACTGTTGGGTGTGGCCTATCTGACCCTGGCCGAGCGCAAGGTGATTGGTTATATACAGGTACGTCTGGGCCCCAATCGCGTGGGCTTCAAGGGCTCGTTGCAGCCGATCGCCGATGCGGTCAAGCTGATGTTCAAGGAAGTGATCATCCCGACCAACGCTAATCGGTTTCTGTTTCTGGCGGCACCGGTGCTGGCTTTCGTGCCGGCAATGCTGGTCTGGGCGGCCATTCCTTTCGGCCCGGATATGGCCATCTCCCATATGAACGCCGGTCTCCTTTATGTGCTGGCCATCGCCGGCCTGGGGGTATACGGCATCATCGTTGCGGGCTGGGCGTCCAATTCCAAATATGCCTTTCTGGGGGCCATGCGGGCGGCGGCTCAGTTGGTGGCTTACGAAATTGCCATGGGCTTTGCTCTGGTGGGATTGTTGATGGCTGCCCAGACCCTGAATCTCACCAAAATCGTGGAAGCCCAGGCGGGAGGCGGTTTCTGGTCCTGGTATTGGCTGCCGTTATTTCCGTTCTTTCTGGTGTACTTTATTTCCGGCGTGGCCGAAACCAACCGCGCACCTTTTGACGTAGCGGAAGGCGAGTCGGAAATTGTGGCGGGATTTCATGTGGAGTATTCCGGGATGGCCTTCGCGCTGTTCTTTCTGGCGGAATATGCCAATATGATTTTTGTCTCCATGTTGACGACGGTGCTCTTTCTCGGTGGCTGGTATGCGCCGATCAATACACCATGGCTCACCTGGATACCGGGTGTCGTCTGGTTATTGCTGAAAACCGCTTTCCTGCTGTATGTGTTTTTATGGATTCGCGCCACTTTTCCCCGTTATCGCTATGACCAGATCATGCGTTTGGGCTGGAAGGTGTTTATCCCGGTGACCATTGCCTGGATCGTCGTAGTCGGCGTTGCTCTGGAAACGCCCCTGCGCGTCATTTTGCGCTGAGGAGAATCATATGCAATTTCGCCCAAGGCAATGGTTCAACACTTTTTTCCTGACGGAGATGCTGCGCGGTATGCAGCTTACCGGCCGTTATTTTTTTGCGCGGAAGATCACCGTGCAATACCCCGAAGAACAGACGCCGCAATCGCCCCGTTTTCGCGGCCTGCACGCCTTGCGCCGCTATGCCAACGGTGAGGAACGCTGCATTGCCTGCAAACTCTGTGAGGCGGTATGTCCGGCGCTGGCCATTACCATCGAAAGCGACGTCCGTAGCGATGGAACGCGGCGGACGACGCGCTACGACATCGATCTCAGCAAGTGTATTTTTTGTGGACTCTGCGAAGAATCCTGTCCGGTAGACTCCATCGTCGAAAGCCGGGTGCTCTCTTATCATGGAGAAATTCGCGGCGACCTGATATATACCAAAGACATGCTGCTGGCCAATGGCGATCGTCTGGAAGCGGAGCTGGCTGCCGATCGCGATGCTGACCGCGCTTACCGCTGACGGAGAACGGATGCCATGCTGCCAGTAACCACGATTCTGTTTTATATCTTCTCCGCTATATTGCTGGGCTCTGCAACGCTGGTGATCACGGCGCGTAATCCGGTGTACGCGACCCTGTATCTGGTGCTGGCGTTTTTTAATGCTGCCGCCCTGTTCATCCTGCTGGGAGCTGAATTCCTGGGGTTGATTCTGATTCTGGTCTATGTGGGCGCGGTGATGGTGCTTTTCCTCTTTGTGGTGATGATGCTGGATATCAACCTGGCACGTATCAAGGAAGGCTTTCTCAGTTATCTGCCATTGGGTCTTGCTATTGCCATCCTCGGTGTTCTGGAGCTGGCGGTCGTTTTCTGGACGTCTTCCCTGGGCCATATCCCTGCGCCCGCCGCACTCCCGGCGGATACCGACAATACCCGGGCACTGGGGATCCTACTGTATACCAAATATCTGTATCCATTTGAAATAGCAGCAGTAATTCTGCTCGTGGCGATTATCGCCGCCATCGCCCTGACCTTGCGGCGCCGGACTGGCACCAAAACCCAGAACATTGCCGCGCAGATGGCGGTGCGGGCCAAAGACCGGGTACAACTCGTGGATTTGCGGGAGCCTGAATGATGAATGCTGGACAACCGACCCTGGCGGCCTACCTGATTCTCGGAGCGATGCTCTTTTCTATCGGTGTGGTTGGTGTTTTCCTCAATCGCAAGAATGTCATCATTCTGCTGATGGCCATCGAGTTGCTGCTGCTGGCGGTAAATATCAATCTGGTCGCATTTTCCCGTTATCTCGGCAATCTCGATGGGCAGGTATTTGTATTTTTTATTCTTACGGTGGCGGCGGCAGAGGCGGCGATTGGTTTGGCGATACTGGTCGCCTATTTCCGCAATCGCCATAGCATCAATGTGGATGATATCGATGAGTTGAGGGGCTGATATGTGGTTTTTTGACTGGTTGAACGCCTTCCCTCCCCTCGCCGTGTATCTGGTTATCCCCGTGGCGCCACTGGTGGGTGCACTCGTGGCCGGTTTCTGGGGCTGGAGGCTCCGGGATCATGCGCATTGGGCGCCGATCATCGGGGTGGCCATTGCTTTCTATCTCTCGTTGGCCGTGCTCTGGCAAACCGGTCACGGTATAACCTTTTACGGAGATGTCTATACCTGGGCGGTATTGGGTCATCTGCCGGTATCCGTCGGATTTGACATCGACAGCCTGACGGCATTGATGCTGGTCGTTGTCACTTTTGTATCTCTGAGCGTGCATCTGTATACCGTTGGTTATATGCACGGCGATCCGGGTTACGCGCGTTTTTTCAGCTATATTGCCTTGTTCACGTTCAGTATGATCATGCTGGTGATGAGCAATAATTTTCTCCAGCTCTTTTTTGGCTGGGAAGCGGTGGGTCTGGTTTCCTACCTGCTCATCGGCTTCTGGTTTCAGCGTGAAAGTGCCAATGTCGCCGCGATCAAGGCATTTATCGTCAACCGTGTCGGTGATTTCGGCTTTTTGATCGGTATTGCCGCAGTATACCACTATTGTGGCAGTCTGGATTATCGTACGGTATTCGCGGCCGTACCTCATCTGATCGGACAAACACTGGAAATCATACCGGGACATCCCTGGAGTGTGCTGACCTGGATTGCCCTGCTGCTGTTTGTCGGCGCCATGGGCAAATCCGCGCAAGTGCCTTTACATGTTTGGTTGCCGGAATCCATGGAGGGCCCGACCCCCATCTCCGCCCTGATCCATGCGGCGACCATGGTCACGGCGGGTATTTTTATGGTCGCACGGATGTCGCCGATTTTTGAACAGTCCGCGACGGCCCTTTCGGTGGTGCTGATCATCGGCGCGGTAACGGCGTTCTTTATGGGGCTCGTCGGTCTGGTGCAGAATGATATCAAGCGTATCATCGCTTACTCGACCATTTCCCAGCTGGGTTACATGACGGCGGCGCTGGGTGCTTCCGCCTTCTCCGCGGCAATTTTTCACCTGATGACTCACGCCTTCTTCAAGGCCTTGCTATTTCTGGCCGCAGGTTCAGTGATCCATGCGATGTCCAACGAGCAGGATATCCGCAAAATGGGCGGGCTGCGCAAGGTCATGCCCATCACCTATATCACCTTTCTGATCGGCAGCCTGTCGTTGTCCGGTATTCCGCCCTTTGCCGGATTCTTCAGCAAGGACCTCATTATCGAGGCAGTAGGGCTCTCTACCCTTCCCGGAGCGGGCTGGGCGGAATGGATGCTGGTGGCTGGCGCCTTCGTCACGGCGCTCTATACCTTCCGGATGTTTTTCCTGGTCTTCCATGGCGCCCCGCGCATGGATGCCCACACCCGCGCACATCTGCACGAGTCACCCTGGGTGATTACCGTGCCCCTGATTGCGCTGGCGATTCCCGCGGTTTACGCGGGTTGGGCATATATTGGGCCCGTCGGCCTGGGGCACTTCCTGGATTCCTCCCTGGTCGTTGCCCCGCAGTGGAATACCATTGGGGAGATTCGTGCCCACTGGCAGGGTGCGGGCGCGTTCGTGCTGCACAGTGTGGAGACCGTACCGTTCTGGTTGGCGCTCTTGGGTATTGCCGTCGCTGCCTGGTTCTACTGGTTGCGGCCGGGCCTGCCTGAAGCGCTGACCCGGTTTCTCAGTCCCATTGTCTGGGCGCTGCAGCGCAAATACGGGTTTGATGCCTTCAACCAGACGGTACTGGTACGCGGCGTCTTACAGCTTGGCGCTTTGTTCTGGCACGTGGGCGACGAACGCCTGATCGACGGCATCATGGTCAACGGTACGGCCCGTGAAATCGGTAAGGCGGCATTATCCTGGCGACGTGTCCAGACGGGTTATATTTACCACTATGCTTTCGCAATGATTATCGGGTTGATTCTGCTCATGAGTTATTTTGTGGTCTGGAGAGGATAAGGCATGACGCACTCCCCTCTCCTCAGTTACGCCATCTGGGTGCCGATCATCGGTGGTCTGCTGGTCCTTGCGGTGGGCGATCGCCGTCCCGAGGCCGCGCGCTGGCTGGCACTGGTGGCCTCGCTGGTTGCTTTCGCCGTGACCATTCCCCTCTTTACCGGATTCGATACCCATACGGCGGCGATGCAGTACAGCGAACGGGTCGCCTGGATTCCCTCCCTGAACATCTTTTATCACCTCGGGATCGACGGAATTTCCCTGTGGTTTATCCTGCTCACCAGTTTCCTGACGGTGTTGGTGGTCATCAGTTCCTGGAAAAACGTGCAGGAGCGGGTGGCACAATTCATGGCGGCTTTCCTGATCATGGAGGGTCTGATGATTGGTGTCTTCTGTGCGCTGGACGCCATTCTGTTCTATGTGTTCTGGGAAGCCATGCTCATCCCCATGTTCCTGATCATCGGGGTCTGGGGTGGTCCGCGGCGGGTCTACGCGACCATCAAGTTCTTTCTCTATACCTTTCTCGGATCGGTACTGATGCTGGTAGCGCTGCTCTATCTGTACTTCCATAGTGGGGATAGTTTCAGTTTGTTGGAGTTTCAGAAAACCCCTTTGGGCATGAGCGCGCAGACGCTTATCTTCTTGGCCTTTTTCTTTGCCTTCGCGGTAAAAATTCCCATGTGGCCGGTGCATACGTGGTTGCCGGACGCCCATGTCGAGGCTCCTACTGGGGGCTCCGTCATCCTGGCAGCGGTAATGCTCAAGATGGGCGCCTACGGCTTCCTGCGCCTGAGCCTGCCGATTGTGCCCGACGCGAGTCACAAATTGGCCTGGCTGATGATTGTCCTGTCCCTCATCGCCATTATCTATGTCGCGCTGGTGGCGATCGTGCAGGAGGATATGAAAAAGCTGATCGCCTATTCCTCCATCGCTCATATGGGTTTCGTGACGCTGGGATTTTTTGTGTTCAATAGCGTGGCGATCGAGGGCGGTATCATTCAAATGTTATCGCACGGCTTTGTCAGTGCAGCCATGTTCCTCTGTGTCGGCGTACTCTATGATCGGATGCATACCCGCAGTATCAAAGCTTACGGAGGGGTGGCCAATGTCATGCCGGTTTTTGCTGCGCTGATGATGCTCTTTGCCATGGGTAATGTCGGCCTACCGGGGACGTCGGGTTTTGTCGGCGAATTCATGGTGGTGCTCGGGACCTATCAGGTAAACCCCTGGTTGGCGATTCTGGCGGCCACCAGCCTGATTACCGGCGCTGGATATACCCTCTGGCTTTTCAAGCGGGTGATTTTCGGCAGTGTTGTCCAGCCCGAAGTGGCCAGACTGAAAGACCTCGATGGCCGGGAGGTGTTGGTGCTCGGTACCCTGGCGGCCTTTACCCTGCTGCTCGGCCTCTGGCCAGCGCCCTTCCTCGATATCGTGCACAGCTCGGTACAGCACCTGGTGACCCAGGTGTCTCTCTCCAAGATTCCGGCGTAAAGGACCTTGCCTATGAATTCATTCCTTATGCACTGGACTTACGCCATCCCGGAAATTTGGGTGCTGACGATGGCCTGCGTCGTTTTGCTGGCAGACTTGTTCTGGGGCGACGGCCTGCGTGATCTTGCTGCGGTGCTGACCGTGCTGACCCTCAGCGGTGCGGCCGTGCTGACCGTTTTTGAGATGGGGCAGAGCGGTACCGCCTTTGCGGGCCTTTTCGTGCTGGACCGCTTCACCAACGTTGCAGAGCTGTTCAGCTATCTGGCCGTGCTAATGGTGGTGCTCTACTCCCGGCGCTATCTGGTGGACCGGGGTATTTACCGAGGCGAGGTGTTTGTGCTGTTGCTTTTCGCCCTGCTGGGAATCATGGTCATGGTTTCCGGTGGCAGTCTGCTGAGTGTCTACCTCGGGCTGGAGCTGCTGGCGCTGAGCCAATATGCCCTGGTTGCCTTTTACCGCGACAGTGTGATGGCGACGGAAGCAGGGCTGAAATATTTCGTTCTCGGAGCGCTGGCCTCGGGTTTGCTGCTTTATGGGATGTCGCTTCTTTACGGGCTGACGGGCACCCTGGATGTGCGGGATATTGCCGCTGATCTGGTGAATATGACCGCAGGCAATCTGGTACTGGTCTTTGCCATCGTATTTATTGCCGCGGGTATTGCCTTCAAATTGGGCGCGGCGCCCTTTCATATGTGGTTACCCGACGTATATCAGGGCGCGCCTACGGTGGTGACCGCCTTTCTTGCTTCGGCGCCCAAAATCGGCGCCTTTGCCCTGATCATCCGCCTGCTGGTGGATGGTGGCTACGGCATGCAGGAATCTTGGCAGCAGATTTTTGTCGCGCTGACCGTGGTATCGCTGGTGGTGGGTAACGTGATCGCCATTGCCCAGCAGAACATCAAACGGATGCTGGCGTATTCCACTATCGGTCATGTCGGATTTATGTTGTTGGGGATCGTGGCGGGGACGGAGGCCGGGCTGGCCAGTGCATTTTTTTATACCGTAGTCTATACGCTGATGTCTCTGGCGGGTTTTGGCATGATTCTGCTCGTGAGCCGGGCGGGTTTTGAGGCGGAGCGTATCGATGACTTCAAGGGCTTGGCGCAGCGCAAGCCCTGGTATGCTTTTTTGATGATGATCGTCATGTTTTCCATGGCGGGTGTGCCGCCGACGGTGGGCTTTTATGCCAAGCTCGCGGTGTTTCAGGCGGTGGTGGCGGCGGGATATGTGTGGTTGGCCGTGGTCGGCGTCCTGCTGGCGGTGATTGGAGCATTTTATTATCTGCGTGTCGTCAAGGTGATGTATTTTGATAAGCCGGCGCCGGATGCGGGTTTGATCGTACGCGATGACCTGGCCAGTATGGCATTAAGCATCAACAGTCTGGCGCTGCTGGTGCTGGGTATCCTGCCGGGGCCGTTGATGGCTTTTTGTTTCTACGCCATGCGGGGGGTAATCTGACCGAGGCCTATGCGGGCGGGGCGCTGGCCTTGCACCGCAATGGCCGTGATCGGGTCTGTTTCCTCCGGCCCCGCGCTTTGATCGGCCGCCGGCCTGGTACAGGTCCGACGCGCAGTTCTTGACGTATAGCCCGCCAGCCGGTACATTTCGGGCTGCAGGCGCGTAGCTCAGGGGGAGAGCGCTACCTTGACACGGTAGAGGTCGGCGGTTCGAAACCGCCCGCGCCTACCAAATCCCGCACCAGAGGGGCAATGCTCGCTGGTGCTTTTTCTTTGGAGGGGCTATGCCAGATATCCAGTTGCCGGACGGTAGTCATCGTCAGTTTGCGGAGCCCGTGACCGGGCTGACGCTGGCGCGAGCGATCGGCAGCGGCCTCGCTAGGGCGGCGGTAGCCATGCGGGTCGACGGCATCCTCAAGGATCTTTCGGCGGTGCTGGATCAGGATGCGGAAGTGGCGATTGTCACCCGCGACAGCGCAGATGGTCTGGAGGTGATCCGCCATTCCACCGCGCATTTGCTGGCGCAGGCGGTGCAGTCCCTCTATCCGGAGGCTCAGGTCACCATCGGGCCGGTCATCGATAACGGTTTCTACTATGACTTTGCTTTTCCGCGTGGCTTCACGCCAGAAGATCTGGAAGCGATCGAAGCGCGGATGCACGCACTGGTCAAAGAAAATCTTCCGGTGCAACGCGAGATGCTCTCCCGCGAAGATGCCATCGCTCTGTTTGAAAAGATGGGCGAAGACTACAAGGTCGAAATTATCCGCGCCATTCCCCGAGGTGAACCACTGAGCCTGTATCGGCAGGGGGATTTCGTGGACCTGTGCCGCGGTCCCCATGTGCCATCGACTGGCGTTCTCGGGGCATTCAAATTGCAGCGAGTGGCGGGCGCCTATTGGCGCGGGGATTCCCGCAATCCCATGTTGCAGCGTATTTATGGCACGGCCTGGGCGCAGCAGAAAGACCTTGACGCCTATCTCCAGCAACTGGCGGAGGCCGAAAAGCGGGATCACCGGCGTATCGGCACTGAACTGGAGCTCTTCTCCATTCAGGAAGATGCCGGTGGCGGCCTGGTGTTCTGGCATCCCATGGGCTCGCGCGTGCGACGCGTCATCGAGGATTTTTGGAAGGAGGCCCACGTGGAGGCAGGTTACGATCTGCTCTATACGCCGCATATTGCCCATGAGCAGCTGTGGTATACCTCGGGGCACAAGGATTTCTACAGTGAGTCCATGTTCGACCCGATGCAGGACGAGGGGCAGGCCTACCAGCTCAAACCCATGAACTGTCCATTCCATATTCTCATTTATAAGGACAAGCTGCATTCCTACCGGGACCTGCCGATTCGCTGGGCGGAACTGGGTACGGTTTACCGCCACGAAATGTCGGGTGCCCTGCACGGACTGATGCGGGTGCGGGGCTTTACCCAGGATGATGCCCACGTCTTTTGTCGACCCGACCAGATAGAGGCAGAAATCGGTGCGGTGCTGGTACTGGTGCGAAAAATTCTCGGCACCTTCGGCTTCGACCAGTATGAAATCAATCTGTCCACCCGTCCCGGGCATTCGGTGGGCAGTGACGAGATCTGGGATGCCGCCACCCAGGCCCTGCGCAATGCCCTGGAGCGTGCGGGCCTGGAATATCAGGTGGATGCAGGTGGTGGCGCGTTCTACGGACCTAAAATCGATCTGAAGATTCAGGACGCCATCGGTCGTAAGTGGCAATGCAGCACCGTGCAGCTCGACTTCAATCTGCCGGAGCGCTTCGCCATGGAATATGTGGCGGAAGACGGTGCGCGCAAGGTGCCCATCATGGTGCATCGCGCCATCTTCGGTTCCATCGAACGCTTCTTCGGTGTACTCATCGAGCACTATGAGGGCAAGTTTCCAGTCTGGCTCGCTCCGGTACAGGCCGTGGTGCTGCCTATCAGCGAGCATTACTCGGAATACGCCGAGTCGGTAAGTGACGTATTGGTGAAACGCGGCATTCGGGCAGAAACGGACTTGAGAAACGAGAAGATAGGTTATAAGATACGCGCCCATACTTTGCGTAGGGTGCCCTACCTGCTGGTGGTCGGGGAACGGGAAAAAGAAGCGGGTACGGTGGCGGTGCGGGATCGAAATGGCCAGGATCTCGGCACGCTTTCCATAGACGCCGTGGGCGCTACCCTGCAGAAAATGGACCAGGCGCGGGTGAATACCCTGGAGTGGCAAGGCTAGCGAGGAGGACAAGGCGATCGCGACAGAGAAAGAAGTGAATATCAATCGGGAAATTACCGCAGCGCGGGTCCGGTTGATAGGTGTCGAGGGAGAACAGTTAGGTGTGTTATCCTTTATGGAAGCCATCGCGGCTGCAGAAGAGGCTGAACTGGATCTCGTCGAGATCGCTCCGCAAGCCGATCCTCCCGTATGCCGGATCATGGACTACGGAAAGTTTCGTTTTCAGGAAAGTAAGCGCCAGCATGATGCAAAACGCCGGCAGAAACAGACACAGGTGAAGGAAATTAAATTCCGCCCGCGTACGGATGACGCCGACTACCAGATCAAGTTGCGCAATATTTTGCGTTTTATTGAAGATGGAGATCGTGCGAAAATTACGTTGCGCTTTCGCGGTCGTGAAATGTCGCATCCCGAATTGGGTATGGAGTTGCTCAATCGGGTAGAAAGGGATTTAACGGAAGTGGGTGTGGTTGAACAACGGCCACGCATGGAAGGGCGACAAATGGTGATGATTGTCGCGCCGCGGAAAAAATAGGAGACAATCGTGCCAAAAATGAAGAGCAATCGTGGGGCGGCCAAGCGTTTCAAGCGCACCGGTTCCGGTAAATTCAAGCATCGTCAGGCGTTTTTGAACCACATCCTGACCAAGAAAACGACCAAGCGGAAGCGCCACCTGCGCCATACGCTGGTTACTTCGGGTAGCGACCAGGCCGCATTGCGGCGCATGCTTCCCTACGGTTGATGATAAAGGAACAATACCATGTCTAGAGTAAAACGTGGCGTAACCGCCCATGCACGGCACAAGAAAGTTCTGGCCCGTGCCAAGGGCTTTCGTGGCCAGCGCAAGAGCAATTATCGCATTGCCCATCAGGCGGTGATGAAGGCTCTGACCTATGAGTATCGTGATCGCCGGACCAAGAAACGCGATTTTCGCAGTTTGTGGATTGTGCGTATCAATGCCGCGGCACGTTCCGAGGGCGTGACCTACAGCCGTTTCATGAATGGCTTGTTGCGCGCGGGTATCCAGCTTGACCGCAAGGTGCTGGCCGACATAGCCGTACGTGACAAGGCGGCCTTCTCCCGTCTCGTTGAGGTGGTCAAGGGCCAGTTGGCAGCCTGACGGTGGCGGAGGCTGTGGCGATGTCTTTTCAATCCATGGCCTCCATCGCGGAGGCCGCCCGGGAAGTCGCGGCGGCCTCCGACCTGAACACCCTGGAACAGATCCGTCTGCGGTGGCTCGGTAGGAAGGGCGTTCTTACCGAGGCAATGCAGCAACTCGGGCAGTTGTCGCCCGAAACGCGGCGGGAAGCAGGGCAGTTGCTCAACGAGCGCAAGTCCGAGATACAGTCGCTTTTGCAGGAACGCAAGGCAGAGCTTGAAGCTGCGGCTATTCATGCACGTCTGCAGCAGGAACGGCTGGATGTGACGCTGCCGGGACGGCGGGAAGCGTGTGGTAGTGCGCATCCCATTCGTCAGACTCTGGAGTGGATAGAGCATTATTTTTTCGGATTGGGTTTTGAAACCAGCGATGGCCCCGAAATCGAAGACGATTATCACAACTTCGCCGCACTCAATATTCCGGAAGACCACCCTGCACGGGCGATGCATGACACCTTTTATCTGGACGCAACACGTCTTTTGCGCACCCAGACGTCGACAGTTCAGATCCGGTTTCTGGAATCCCATCAACCGCCCCTGCGCATGATCGCCACCGGCAGGGTATACCGGCGCGACTCAGATATCACCCATACGCCGATGTTCCACCAGGTGGAGGGCTTGCTGCTGGACGAACGGGCCAGTTTCGCCGATTTGCGCGGTTTGCTCTCCGATTTTCTTCACGGGTTTTTCGCAAAGCCGGATCTCCCGGTACGCTTCCGTCCCTCTTACTTTCCTTTCACGGAGCCTTCCGCTGAAATTGATATCGGCTGCGTCATCTGCGGCGGTTCCGGCTGCCGGGTCTGCAAGCAGACCGGCTGGCTGGAGGTGCTGGGCTGCGGTATGGTGCATCCGGCGGTGTTGGCCGGTGCCGGTGTCGATGGCGAGCGTTTCAGCGGCTTTGCCTTCGGGATGGGTGTCGAGCGTCTCACCATGCTGCGTTACGGGGTGAATGATCTGCGTCTCTTCTTCGAGAACGATCTGCGCTTCCTCAAACAGTTTTCCTGAGGACCCGCCATGCGTGTCAGTGTTCAGTGGCTTCGTGAATTGCTCCAAATTTCCTGGGATACGGAGGAGACCGCCCGGCGTCTGACCATGGGCGGTATCGAGGTGGAGGCGATTGAGGATGCCGCGCCGTCTTTTCGCGGAGTGGTCGTCGCCGCCGTGCGATCCGTGGCACCCCATCCGCAGGCCGATAAGCTGCGGGTGGCAGAGGTGGATGCGGGGGACGGACGGCTACGCACGATTGTCTGTGGGGCGGACAACCTGGCAGCAGGTCAGCGGGTGCCTCTGGCCCTCCCCGGTGCATTGCTCCCTGGAGAACACTGCATCGCCACATCTGTGCTGCGCGGGGTATCCTCGGAAGGAATGCTTTGTGCGGCTGCGGAGCTGGGGATCGATGACGGCAGCAGCGGTTTGCTGGTTCTGGATGCGGATGCGCCGGTGGGAGCCGACCTGCGCGCTTACCTCGGTCTGGATGACCAGATACTGACCCTGGGGATTACTCCGAATCGTGGCGATGCGCTGTCCGTCGCTGGCGTCGCCAGGGACTTGTTTGCCCTCGGGGCGGAAGCGTTGTCCCTCCCCACGGCGGCTATCCCGGAACCGGCATGGGCGATCGTGCGCCCGGGCGAAGTGGTTCCCGGTAATGGAGGCTTTGCCCCGCATATTGCCGCAGACGCGCAAAACGCCTGTCGTTCCTACACCGTCCTATGGATAGAGGGTGTTCCGGAACGGTTGCCGGACTATTTGCGTGAGCGTCTGCGTCGGGCAGGGCAGCGTTGTATCCATCCCGTAGTGGATCTACTGAATCTGCAAATGCTCGAAACGGGACAGCCTCTACATGCCTTTGACGCAGAAGCTCTGCAAGGGAATCTCACCGTGCGCTGGGCGCAGATTGGGGAGACTCTCGATGCTCTGGATGGCCGCGACTTGCCGCTGGAATCCGATATGTTGGTGATTGCGGACGACGCGGGCCCGGTGGCTTTGGCGGGTATTATTGGTGGGCGGCGCACTGCGGTGACAGCACAGACGCGTTCCATTGTCCTGGAGTCCGCTTTCTTCCAGCCCGGGGCTATCCAGGGGCGCGCACGCCGCCTGGGCCTGCAGACGGATGCTGCCATGCGCTTTGAACGCGGCGTCGATTTCACCTTGGGGCCGGTGATGGCCACCCGTACCTTGCAGCTTTTCGTCACGTTAGGTACGGCGCGTTTGCGAACAGAACGATCCTGCACCGTTCTGGGTCAGTTGCCGGAGCATCGGCCGATCCCCTTGCGCCGTGCCCGACTGGCACGCATCCTGGGAATGGATTACGAGGATGACGTGGTCGAAACGGCGCTCACTCGTCTGGGGCTGCATGTCAACAGGGTCCCCGATGGCTGGCAGGCGATTCCCCCGAGTCACCGCTTTGATCTGCGCATCGAGGTGGATCTGATCGAAGAGGTGGGACGGATCTATGGTTATGAGCGATTGCCCGCCCACCGCCCTGAGGGCATCCTGCAACCCCTGCCCATGACGCGGGGACCGCAGGCAGCCACTTTACGCAGTGTTTTGCAGGCGCGTGATTATCATGAGGTGATCACCTACAGTTTTATCTCCCGTCAGGCGCAACATCTGTTCACGCCGGATGCCGACGCGCCAGCGCTGCTCAACCCACTATCCGCAGATTTGGCTGTCATGCGCGCCAGTCTTTGGCCGGGTTTGATGCAGGTGCTTCAATTCAACATGAAACGGCAGCAGGAACGAGTACGCATTTTTGAACTGGGGCGCGTATTTTCCGCCAACGGACAGCGCCTCGTCCTGGGCGGCTGTATAGTCGGGACAGCGGATCGGGAAAGCTGGGCGGAACCCCTGCGCGCGGTTGATTTCTATGATCTGAAAGGCGACGTGAGTGCTTTGCTCGCGCTTTGGCCGGGTACGGACTTTAGCTTCCGGCCGCTGGACGCCTACCCGGCCCTGCATCCGGGACAGGCTGCAGAAATTTGTGTGGAAGATCGGCGGGTGGGCGTGCTCGGTGCGCTTCATCCAACCCTGGTCGCAGAGTATGACCTTGACAAGTCACCGTTTTTCTTCTACTTGGATGTGGAGTGGCTGGGTAATCTGACGAGCATTTCCAGGTTTTCATCCCTGTCGCCATTTCCGGCGTTGCGGCGGGATATCGCGTTGGTTATCCCGAATGACATACTGGCAGGAACGGTACTTGATACCATGCGGGCCGCTGCATCGGGTATTGTGCGGAGCATCACCATTTTTGATCGCTATCAGGGTTCTTCCCTGGTGGCGGGAACGTACAGTCTGGCTTTTGCACTGCTCCTTCAGGACGTGGGGCGGACGCTGACGGATACAGAGGTACAAGCAGAAATGGACCGGTTGCTGGTTGCCGTGCGGCAACTCGGTTCCATCGAACTCAGGGCATAGGAGAATAATGTGGCCGTTACCAAAGCTGAAATTGTAGACATGCTGTTTGAGAGTATGGGCCTGAACAAGCGGGAAGCCAAAGGTATCGTTGAGGCCCTATTCGACGGTATCCGTGAGAATCTGGCCAAAGGCGAAGAGGTGAAGCTGTCCGGATTTGGCAATTTTACGTTACGTGATAAGAACCCCCGCCCCGGACGTAACCCGAAGACCGGTGTGGAGATTACCATCACGGCGCGGCGTGTGGTGACGTTCCATCCGAGCCAGAAGCTCAAAGCCTACGTGAATGGTAGCGAACCAGACAACGCATAGGGAAAAGGCGAGCAAAGACCTCGCTCCGCTCCCGGATATACCGGAAAAACGGTATTTCTCCATCAGCGAGGCCGCCCTGCTCTGCGGGGTGAAGGCACATGTGCTGCGTTACTGGGAACAGGAGTTTCCTCAGCTTAGTCCACTCAAAAGAAAGGGTAACCGGCGTTATTACCAGCGCCACGATCTGTTGTTGGCGAGACAGATTCGTACCCTTCTCTATGGAGAAGGGTACACCATCCACGGAGCGCGGGAGCGTTTGCAGGGGCTGGCGCGCTTTCCGCACCGCGAGTCCCCGGATAAAAATCAGCTGCAACTGAGTCTGGACGTCGTGGGCTCGTCCATCAGTGTTATCGAGGTCCGCAAACGCTGGCACTACCTGCGCCAGGAGTTATCGGAATTGTTGGATTTATGCGGTCGCAGGCATTGACCCAAGCAGCGTTTCCGCAGTACATTACGACCTCTTGCGGGGCGTAGCGCAGCCTGGTAGCGCACCTGAATGGGGTTCAGGTGGTCGGAGGTTCAAATCCTCTCGCCCCGACCAATAATTCAATGGGTTAGGATGTTTTGTCCTGATTCCTTTTTCTACAATCATCGTATTTTTCTACAATTCTGCTCAGCGGGGGATCCTCTCCGCTTTTCTGACGCTGATATGTGCCTCGGTGATATCGCCGCGGGCATGGCCGGCCAGGGCTTGCGCATACGTCATGAAAATGGCAGTCATCTACCTCCGACTTTGTCAACAACCGACGCCATGCGCGTTCCATCCGCTGACGGTATAAGGTGTCCCATCTTGGGATGCAAACAACGAGAGGGATCCTATCCTGCACCGCAACCCTCGCGCCTTTGAACGCATAGTGCACAAGGACGGTGTCCAGGATCGGCTGGTAACGGTGAAGAAGCTCGAGAACCCTGGTGCTCCGGCGCGATCCGCTTATTCTGCGATCGATCAGCAGAACGCAAGATTATACGTGAACCAGGAAGGAGCTAATCGTACGCTAGTATTCAGTGCGAACAATTATCATTTTCGTGTTAAAATATCTGGAATATCTCGGTCCACTGGCATTACAATGGCACCGAGGGGGTAATTAGCCTTTATCAGTTCTCTTGGATATCCATTGCTTGCTCCGCCGAACCGTCCTCTTTTCCTGACGGAAGCTCGTTAATTCCAACAGAGTCCAGATTGTCTGTTGCCAATGGAAGAGCAGGGTGCGAGATGGTATTGGCGGTGATCCTACGCGAGTTCTTGTTAATAAATGCAAATGCCATTAAGCGGTGGCATCAAGCTTCCAGTCTTCCCGCCCCATTTTGCGAGCTGCCTGTCGATGGGTGAAAAACACCCAGATAACCAGTAACAAGGGCATGCAAAGTCCCAGGAACCAAAGCATGAAACCGGTTGACGACTGCAGCAGCGCTAGCAGGCCGAGGTTTACCAGAAAGTAGGATGATCCGAATACCAGCGATTGGATGATCTTTTTTTGAGCAGCAATGCGCAAGCCGAACATATAGGCGAAGAAAAAGGCGTAGCTCAACCAGAGTGTCGTCGTAAATAGAAATGCCATGAGCGCTATGCCCTGTAGAATCTGTAACGACAGAAGCGAAATCGATAGGACGAGTATCGTCAGCGCAAGCACTCCGGCCAGGAAAATGCTCTGACGTGCATGATGGCGCATGGCTTGCTGGCAGAATCGTGTTTTGCTTCCCCATAGCCCGGTCAGGAAAACCGTTCGCCAGTCTGCGTCCTGCTGAATCCAATGACCGTTCGCCATACTGACGAGCAAAACGGTTAATGTCCCGCCCATACCCACACTCAGAATAGCGGCATGATGCATAAAAACGGCAGAGAGGTTGGGATGCGTCATTTGTTCGCCGATCACCGAAGTGAGTAATGTCACCAGCACCCCCGCCGTCCCTATCAGAAGGACGCTGGGAACCCCCATGGGGTACAAAACAAGCGGGTTTCTCCACGTCTGTGGTGTCCATCGGGCCAATGCCCGCCAATTCCGGGAGACGGACCAGCGTGTGTTGGCAGGCTGATCGTGTGTCTGCGCATCGAATCGTGTCTCCTGCGTTTCAGCCAAGGAGCGTAACCGCTCGGGCCGGAAGAACAGGGTAGCCATGATCGACGACCAAAGAATCACCGTTATGGGTAACGCCCAGAGCGGCGGTAGTGTGCCAATATCCCAGTAGAGTGATCCGCTGATCAGCAGCGGTATATAAAAAAGCAGCAACAATCCGAGTAGGACGTATTGCAACCACCGCCGCTTCTTCCAGGGGACGCGAAGTCCGCCAAATCCGGTACCGAGGAGCGTAAAAAGACCCGTCAAAACCAAGGCTCCCGGCCACGGTGCATGGAAGCTCAGCAGTGCTAGGAAGAGCAACGTACTCGCACCCAAAATAAGCCATCGTGCCGTCTGGCGATGCAGGCGAATGAATCCCGGTACGGTCACGGCCAGAGGCTCCGTGACTTGGCGCCAGTAGTGGAGCAATAGTCCGCCATACAGATACACACAGAACATAATCAGGACGAAACGGAAACCATGCTGGGCCCAGGCATGTTGGGGATGGTGGGGATCGATAGTATGGGCAGGAAGTGCCAGCAGCACCCCAAATGGGATGAGAAATAGCGCGCTAATGGCAGCCAAAGGGTTATCGCGAAACAGAGGCATGCCGATATAGCTGCGCAGGCTCGGATTCTTATTCATGCTGCGGTACCTACCATAGCCAGGAACGCAGATTCGAGGGTTGCCGGAGCGGTAACCACAATTTCCGATGACTCCTGGTTGGCGAGACGGGATGCCCAAGCGCTATTCCAATTGGCAACTAACACGGCGTACTGATCCCCGCCGGTAGCCAGTACCTGCAGCCCCTCGGGTAGCGGCCGAGACCATGGTTCAGCATCATCGCGCCGGATCCAGCGCGTCTGTTCCCGGAATTGAACCATGGACAGCTGCGCATGCATCGCGCCATTGAGCATGATCACCGTCTGCGTGGCGACCGGTTCCAGATCTGAAAGAATATGGGATGAAATCAACGCTGTGGCTTGTCGATCGCGAAGGTAGTCGCGCAGCAATTGGAGAAAGTCACGCCGTCCAACGGGATCGAGGCTGGCGACCGGTTCATCCAGAATGAGGAGGTCCGGCTGATGGCGCAGCGCAAGCAGGATAGACAGGCGTTGTCGCTGGCCGCCAGAGAGATTTTTGATGCGCGTCTTGGGATCCAGGTCAGCCCACGCGTGCAATGTGGGTGACAGAGCGCGCCTAGCCTTGGGATAGAATTGTCCCAGATACTCGATCAATTCTTGCACCCGCAACCAAGAAAATCCTTGAAAACTCTGCGGGACATACCCCATTCTGGATCGATCTTCTTCCGAAAGTTCGGTCGCGGGTTTGCCAAAAACCAGGGCCTGCCCTGTGCTGGGTTCCAGCAGACCGATGAGGCAGCCCATCAATGTTGATTTACCCGCGCCATTGGGTCCCAATAGGGCCACAATATCGCCCGGTTCTGCCGTTAACTGAATATCACGAAGCACTTCTTTATTGGCAAAGCATTTGCCCAGGTGATTGCAGTACAGGAGATGATCCTGAGCATTAACTGCCATGTTGGACTGGATTCCAGCAGACATTGTTTTTCCCTCTTACTATGCACCCATATCATAAATCAGCTGCAGAACGCCGCATCGTCTTGTGTTCACTGCTTGTAAATGCGGGCAGCATTCCCGGTCCACAGGGCATAATTTTTATGTACCAAGGCCGTCATCGTCTGGTTGAACTGTTGCTGACCATTCTCTGGGCAGTTACCACACAGTGGCTCCCGGTAGCCGCCGTAGCCAAGTGATGTAGCCATGTCGTCTCCTTGCCGTTCGCTTTCAACAATCCCTAAGCATACAGACGAAATGTGACAGTACGATGAAGGTGGCATGTCATATATATGACAATTTGCATTCAAAAGGTATGGACCCCCTTGCAAAGGTCAGCGGCATGGTCAGGTAGTTCAAATGATCTGAAAATGGCAATACGTAAAAGCCTGGTTTTTCCCTGCCGGGGTGCGGTGTATCACGTGATTATGGGAAATAAGCGTAAATAATGTCCCAAACTCAGAACGCAATTGTTCAGGGCTATAACGACACACTGGAAGTTCGCTGCATTGGGTAGGACCGTCTTCTGCGAAGGTGGATATGATGACATGACCACCTGGCTTTAAGGCGTCGCTCAATACCTGAACGTAGCGTTGGCGCTGTTTTTTGTCCGTCAGAAAATGAAAAACGGCGCGGTCATGCCATAAAGAGAAGTTTGCCTGCGGCAGGGGCGTTTCCAGCACATCCCCGACGATCCACTTCACGGTGCCCGGATACTTCCCAAGACGTTGTTGGGTCACAGCCAGTGCGGCAGCGGAGAGATCAAGTATGGAGATTCTGGAAAATCCGCGCCCAATCAGGTCATCGACCCATGTGGATGCGCCACCACCGACATCGATAATCGCGTCCTGTGGCCTCAAATCCATCTCATCCAGCAGTTGTAACGATGTCTCATCATGGTCACAGTACCAACTCACCGTGGTCGATGCTTTCTCGGTGTAAATCTTATCCCAATGTATATTATTCATTATTAGCTTTCATCAATCATGACTCTTTATGTGGGTCCGTCTCATAATCTCAATAACATGCTGTCGGCTAATGATTAACGTATGCAACAACCTGGCATTTTGATTGGTGATTAAGTTGTTCGTGTCAGAAATGGAGCGATTCAAGCTGGGCGAGTTCTTGAACGAACAACCAACTTATAACGTTGATTGTCCATGGTCGTCAACCGTTCGCCTCCCGCGTGCCTTGACTATCGTTGGCACAATCCGTGGCGCTGGCGGATACCTTCTGCTTTCGACTTCCTCCAGAAGATCGATCCTGCCCAAAGCGCCGATTTGCCCCAATCTGAACGGCAATGCGGCCATCAATGATATTCGTGGTACGGTGGGGCTGGTTTACAGTTACTGACATACGGGGCCACAGAAAAAAGCTCCCGGAAGATCAGGGAGCTACAAGCGGGGCGAGTGGAACACTTTTAAAAATGAATGGTTGCGGTGGGGCCTCAGTGTTTGAGTCGGCAGGATCGGAAGTGTTTGCCGAGGAGCATGAGGAACTGGATGGTTTGCTGGGTTTCCGGTTGTTTTATCAGTTCCCAGAGTCCGGTGAGGCCGCCTTTGGGAGGGGGGGCATGGGCCGCTTCTTCCGTAGCCCCGGCCAGGCAGCGGAGGAAATCGGTCAGGATATGCTCCTGATCCATCTTTTCCGCCACCGTCACCATCCGCTCCATGACGCCGGTGCGGGTAGCCTGGTCGAGCAGGCACAGGGCCTTGCTGGCCATGCCCGCCAAGCGCGTCACGATTTCGTCGCTCATGGAATCCTGCGCGGCACCGACCAGACGCGCCAGGTGCACGATACGCTCCAGATCCCCATTCTCCACCAGCGCGGAGATGGCGGGCAGGGCATGGACGACCTGACTGCGATGGACCCGGTCCAGCAGGTCGAGGCCGTCGCTGGCCAGACCCGCCATCCGTCCGACCATTTCGTCGCTCATGGAATCCTGCGCGGCACCGACCAGACGCGCCAGATGCACGATACGCTCCAGATCCCCGTTTTCCACCAGATGCCCCAGGGCCTCCCGGGCCTTGGCCAGCTCCTCCTCGTGGGAGGTTTCCGCCATAACAGCCGTCATAGATCACCTCCCTTAGAGCAAGCCGCGGGCACTGGCCCAATAGAGCTGGTTGTAGGCCATCTTGAAGGCATGGACCGCACCGGTCGGGGCCTTGGGCTGCGGAGGATGCTGGTAATCAAACATGGCATACGTGGCGCGATCCTTGCCCGCTTCTATGAAGCAGAAGACCTTGCCATCGTAACTGCGTACCGGCCGCCCGATCTTGATCACCGCCGCGACATTTTCGGCGGCAACCTCTGCCTCGAAATGCGTGGTGGAGCCGGCCTTGCTGATCGGCAGGTTGGTGGTATCCCCCAGGATGATGACATTCTTGCCGTATTCCCCTTCCATGTGCAGGGACGTGCGGTTGGTAGGAATCCAGCCATTCTCCCCGAGGCCATTCTTCTCGATGACTTCCTGACCCTTGTGCGGCGGCACCGCCACCAACAGGTCATACTTGACGGCACCCCCCTCCTCACTGAGAACCTGGGCATTTTTGCCATCGACTTCCTTCATGTTGAACAGGGTCTCGTACTGGATGCCCATCCGGTCGAATTCCGGTGCCGCCCACTTCGCCACATTCTCCAGGCTGTGCACCCGACCGATGGGATAGGTGTAGTAGAACTCGGTCTTGTCCAGCAGGCCACGATCCTGAATGAAATCGTGCATGGCGAAGGTGATTTCCAGCGGGATCATCGGACACTTGTGCGGCAGACCGACGGTGACGACGATGCGCCCCCCCTTGAAGTCCGAGAGTTGCCGGAAGAACTCCACCGCATTCTCCGCGGTATAACAGTTGATGGAGTTCTCCTTGAGGCCGGGGATGTTTTCTGGCATGGGACGGGAGCCGGTGGAAATGACGATGACATCATACTCATGGACCTTGCCGCTCTTGCACTGGACATGATTGTCAGCCAGATGAAACTCCTCCACGGGATCGACATGAAACTCGATACCGGGCTCCAGCAGGCCCTGCTGTTCGCGGACCAGTTCATCCGGGGTCGTCCGGCCCATGGCCACATAAAGCCAGCCGGGCTGATAGACGTGTTCGTGGCTGGCCGAGAGCATGGTGATGCGCGCCTTGCCGGTTTTCATTTCATGGTGGATACGGCGGGCCAGATGATTGGCGAAAATGGTGCCCCCCATACCCCCACCGACGACGAGAATTCTCATGGTGTCACTCCTTGTTGGTCTGTGTACTGGTTGGACGTCGTGCTACTTGGTCTTGCGCACCCGGATGTGCCAGGTGCCCGCATCATCCTGTCGGGTATCCAGCATTTCGTGACCGACCTTTTGGATCCACTCCGGTACATCCGCAGCGGAACCGGCGTCGGTGGACAACAGTTCCAGGGTGTCGCCGACACTCATCATCTTCATGCTGGAAATCAGCTCCATCAGCGGCCCGGGGCAAAAACTGCCGCGGGCATCTACGATTCTTTCACTCATCTACCACTCCTATGCTTGCGCGCGCCGCGCCGGCGCGGCGATTTTAAAAAGTCAGGACCTGCGCGCCTTCGGCGTCGCTGAGGAACCTGGTCAGGCCCAAAGGCCCGGCGACGATGTCTTCCAGCGCATCCGCCTTGATCCCCATCACGTCCATGGCCATGGAGCAGGCCCAGATTTTGGCATCGCCCAGCTCCACGGCCTGCTCAAAGATCTGGTAGAATGGCGGCACCTTGCGTCCGGCCATCCAATGCCCCATCTCACCTTCCGCCGGAGCCTCCTTGCCGTGTCCTTTCACAAAATAGGGAAAGGCATTCATGGACAGGAAAACATGCACCTCCGACCCCGAAACCGCCGCAACCGACGCCGCCATCGCCGCAAACTGCAACTTCTCTCTCACCCCGCTCAAACAGATGATATATAACCCCGACATGAAAACCTCACTCTGTGACTGGACAATCTCAGCAAGCAGAAAGCATGCCAGATCATGATATTGTATGGTAGGTTATTTAACCACATTGTTATTTCTGGTAAATAACATTCCCTGAATATTATGGTACTGCAGTTTGCATGGTTTTGACGGCTGATATGCCATGTCATGGCCATGACAGGTCATGACAATCCAGTCATGACAAATAAGTCAAACATAACATTCTAACTTGTCGTCAAAAGTAATTATTTAGAGGTGATAAGAATATTCTTGCATCCGGTGGCCAGAAGAATTCGTATCATAGAACGGTCGTAGCTGAAACACCGAAGGGTTTGGATATGATAAAACACAGGAAAAGAACCATATCTGGGAAATCGGAAGGCACGGCCAGGCGGAATGACATGTCCATTGGGCTGGATGTCGGCAGTGTCCTCAATATTCAGCAGAATCCCATGGTGCTGATCAATCGGGACTATCGGATTATAGCCGCCAACCGCGCCTATCAGGATGCCTATGGCGTGCGTGCGGATGAGGTGGTCGGGAAGTGTTGCCATGAAATCTCCCATCACTCCCCGGTACCTTGTCACATGTGTGGAGAAGATTGTCCTCATCAGGCGGTGTTCAACACCGGAGAAGCGCATGAGGTGCGTCACATTCATTATGACCACCAGAATCATGCCGAGCATGTGCGGATTCGCGGCCATGCCATCAAGGATCAGGACGGTAATGCGTATCTGGGGGAGGAAATCATCCGTCTCCCGCGCCAGGAGGAGGAAATCACCTGCGGTGAGTTGCGTATGGTAGGACGCTCACCCGCCTTTATGCGCTGTCTGCATCATCTAGAAATGGCAGGGCGGACGGATGCCAGTATCCTGCTGTCCGGTGAGAGCGGGGTGGGTAAGGAGCTGGCCGCCAACGCTCTGCATCAGTTCTCGGTGCGGGCGAGTGGTCCTTTCATCACCGTCGATTGTGCTTCCTTGCCGGAGACCCTTTTTGAAAGCGAGATACTGGGCCACGAGCGGGGAGCCTTCACCGGTTGTCTCGGGCGCAAATGCGGGCTGTATGAAATGGCCCATGGCGGCACTCTGTTTCTGGATGAGGTCGGTGAACTACCGCTTGCCATGCAGGCCAAGCTGCTGCGGGTACTGGAAACGGGTAGCTTTCGGCGTCTGGGCGGAGCGGAAACTCTGCATGCAGACGTGCGCGTAGTGGCCGCCACCAATCGCAACCTGCTGGAGATGGCGACGCAGCGGGCCTTTCGTGAAGATCTCTATTATCGTTTGGCGGCCATTACCATTGATTTGCCGCCGTTGCGTGAGCGTCGCGAAGATATCGCGGGTATCGCCAAAGTTTTGCTGGATCGCATTGGCAGGAACTGGGGCGGGGGTTGGAGCTTGTCCAAGGAGGCGGAGATTCGTCTGTGTGCCTACGATTTTCCGGGCAACGTGCGGGAGTTGCGCAATATTCTGCAAAAGGCGGCGGCGCTGGCGGATGGCCCGGTCATTCAGCCTCGGCATCTGGATTGGGCGGTATCGCGCAAAGCAGCCCTGCCGACAGCAGAGCGACCGTCGCTCCCTGGGCCGGGGAAGACTGGACTGCACCCTGACAACCTCGACGAATTGTTGCGTCGCTATCATGGTAACAGGCGCCAGGTGGCAGATGTGCTGGGTGTTTGTGAGCGAACGGTGTACCGCTGGTTGCAGCGCCAGACCGCTGGATAAGGGACGCCGGCGTACCCTTCGTGAAAACCCGCCGACGCGGTACAATCCATCCGACAATCCGGGAAGGGTGATTCATGCGTCCAGCTAAAGAACATTTGATCATTTTCGACACCACCTTGCGCGATGGCGAGCAATCGCCGGGCGCGGCCATGACGCGCGACGAGAAACTGCGCATCGCCAAGGCCCTGGAGCGCTTGCGCGTGGACGTCATCGAGGCGGGCTTCCCCGCCGCCAGCAACGGCGATTTTGTTGCAGTGCAAGCGATTGCTGCTGCGGTGAAGGACAGCCGTATCTGCGCTCTGGCCCGGGCCCGGGACGAGGACATCCGCCGCGCCGGGGAGGCCATCGCCGGGGCGGCGGCGGGGCGCATCCATACCTTCATCGCCACCAGTCCGGTACACATGCAGGCTAAATTGCGCATGTCCCCCGACGAGGTCCTGGAACGGGCGGTGGCGGCCGTGAAGCTCGCCCGGGAGTATTGCGACGACGTGGAGTTTTCGCCGGAGGATGCCGGGCGGTCGGAGGAGGATTTTCTCTGCCGGGTCATCGAGGCGGTGATCGACGCCGGGGCGCGCACCATCAATATCCCGGACACGGTGGGTTACAACCTTCCGGACCGCTTTGGGCAGCTCGTCGCCAATTTGCGCAGGCGCGTGCCCAATGCTGACCGGGCGATCTTTTCGGTGCATTGTCATAACGATCTGGGCTTGGCCGTGGCCAACTCCTTGTCGGCCGTCCTCCACGGCGCCCGCCAGGTGGAGTGCACCATCAACGGTCTGGGCGAACGGGCGGGCAATGCCGCCCTGGAGGAGATCGTCATGGCGGTGCGCACCCGCGCCGATGTCTTCTCCTGCGACACCCGCATCGACGCCACCCAGATCGTGCCCACCAGCAAGCTGGTGTCCACCATCACCGGTTTCCCGATCCAGCCCAACAAGGCCATTGTCGGGGCCAACGCCTTTGCCCACGAGTCGGGCATCCATCAGGACGGTGTCCTCAAGCACCGGGAAACCTACGAGATCATGCGCGCCGAGGACGTGGGCTGGGCGGCCAACCGCATGACCCTGGGCAAGCTCTCGGGCCGGGCGGCGGTGCGGGCGCGCCTGGAGGCCTTGGGCATCCATCTGGACAAGGATGTCCTCGACACGGTCTTCACGCGCTTCAAGGAGTTGGCCGACCGCAAGGCGGAAATCTTCGATGAGGATCTGCAGGCCCTCGTCAACGAGGATCTGCAGGAGGAGCAGGCGGAACGCTATCGCCTGGGTTACCTGCGTGTCTGCTCGGAGATGGGCACCCATCCCGAAGCCCGGGTGGAAGTCCTGGTGGAAGGCGTGGCCAAGACCGCCGCGGCCGTGGGCGGAGGGCCGGTAGATGCCGCCTTCAAGGCCATCGAAGCGGTGGTGGCAAGCGGTGTGCAGTTATTGCTGTATTCGGTCAATGCCATCACGACCGGCACCGACGCCCAAGGGGAGGTCACGGTGCGCTTGCAGCAGGATGGCCGCATCGTCAATGGTCAGGGGGCGGATACGGACATCGTCCTCGCCAGCGCCAAGGCCTATCTCTCGGCCTTGAACCGCCTGCAACAGCCCCAAGGGCGGCGGCATCCGCAGATCTAGGAGGTCATGCCCTTCGTCACCGATCCCTTGAGGGCGTTTTCCTTCAGGAGATCCCCTTTTTTTCGAAGCGGGCTCCCGCCTTCCTCAACGTCCGGGAAGCTCCGCCGCTTGCGACCCGCTTTCCCGGGTGGCTGGCGCTGAGTTCCCCGTCGCCGCCAATTGCTCCAGCCCCCACCTGTGCATCGACATGAGGACGGGCCAAAGACTCTTCCCCAGCGGGGTAAGGGAATATTCGACCTTGGGCGGCACCTCGGCGTATACCAGCCGGTTCACGATGCCGTGCCTCTCCATCTCCCGCAATTGCTGGGCGAGCATCTTCTGGGTGATGCCGTGAACGGCTCTGTGGATTTCCGAGAATCTCCGGGTTCCCGTGAATAAATCTTGAAGAATCAGCACCTTCCACCTTCCACCAATGACGCGGAGGGTGACATCCACAGCGCAGGGCTCTTCTTCTGCCATCTCTCTTCCCTCCATGAGCAAGACTGGGGATTCCCCTTTTTATTCATACTTACCAAAAATATACTTACTATTTTGTGCGAATATATATAACAAGAAAGTGCATACTTCACAAGACGAACTGTATGGGGTATTAATATCTCATCCAAGCGCCAGCCGCGCTGGTCTGAAGCCATGCACAACAACCCCGGCACTTTTGCCGTCAATCGCTCGGTCAGGAGATGAATTGCCATGAAATTGTATTACAGCCCCGGTGCGTGTTCCCTCTCTCCCCATATCATCCTCAACGAAGGCGGGTTCAGCTTCGACAGGGAAAGGGTGGACCTCGCCAGCAAGAAAACGGAAACCGGTGCCGACTATGCCGCCATCAACCCCGACGGCTACGTGCCCGCCCTGCTGCTCGACGACGGGCAGGTGCTCACCGAGGGGCCGGCCATCATTCAGTACCTGGCCGACCGCGTGCCCGAAAAGAAGCTCGCCCCGCCCTTGGGCACGCTGGAGCGCTACCGGCTCATGCAGTGGCTCAATTTCATCTCTACGGAACTGCACAAGGGTTTTTCTCCCTTATTCCATCCGCAGGCGCCCAAGGAATGGAAGACGGTGGTCGCTGCCCAACTCGGGCGGCGCCTGAGCACGGTCAGCCGGCAGCTGGAGGGCAAGGATTGGTTGCTGGGCGAGGGCTTCACGGTGGCCGACGCCTATCTCTTTACGGTATTGGGCTGGGGACGGCATGTGGGCATTGACGTGGAGCAATGGCCGGTGCTCCAGGCGTATCAGGGGCGGGTATCCACGCGGCCTGCGGTGCAATCGGCCCTGAAGGCGGAAGGTCTGCTCCAGGATACCTGAGATCGGATGGTATCTATACGCTTTTCCCAGAGCTTCCCAACGCCCGGAGGAAACAACATGATCTCAGCCCTTGAGGACACGAAGGGCGCGGCAAATCAGTCCGGGGGAGGGCACGGCGCCCGGCGCCACCCCATTCAGGTGCGGCTGACGGCCGGCGCGGAGCGCGCCTTGGCGATGCATCCCACGCCGCTGCTCGTGGAACTGGAATTGCTTTTTAGCTGCCTGATCCGCAAGCGCGTGCGCTTTCCCGCCGCCCCCCATGCCGACGCCATTCCGGTACCCGGAACGGATCCGCGCCTGACCCTGTATTTCCACCCGGTATGCACCAAGGTCTGCGCCATCGGCGATGCCGAAGTGCCGGATCTGCTGACCTTCCCCATCCGCCGCGTGACGCCGTTCATTCCCCGCGCCGTAACGCTGGATTATCGGAAGAGTGGCTGGACAGGAGATTTTTCCTATCCCCAGGAACGACGATGACGGCGCACTGCGGATGGTCCCTGGCCGGCATGATGCCGCTTCCGGCGGACGCAACGATGGGATGAATGGATATCTATTTTTTTGCCCAATAGGGCGAGGAGCGACCCTGCATGAGTGACGAATCAAGCAAGGCACAAGTGTTATGCGGTATGTGCGTATATTTCCCGCCGAATCTCCCGGAGGGGAAATACCCTCCGGAGGACTGGCTGGATCTGCAAAAGAAATCCTGTTCCTTTGATTATGTCCCGGGCGACGCCGACTGTCTGGCCAGCAGGAAAACAAGCTGCAGCCTGGTGGACCTGGAAAACCCGCGCCGCGGCGGAGCCAATGGATAGGCCCTGACGGCAGGACCAGACGGCGCGACGGGTTTTCCCTCCAGGCTGGCGCAGATCCGAATTCCGCCAGTACATATGGTAGGATGAGGAAGATCTGCATGTTCACGCACGCAAGAAGTAGACCGCATCCAAGCCGGATCGAGGGGCTTGGATGTCGGTAACGCTTCAGGGCATGGCGTTTGCGCCATACTATTGGCGATGGGCCTTGGCGATCATCGGCCATGATCCGGCGTGATGGAGCGAGGGAGGGGGAGAAGGCAATGGAAAAAATATCCGAATTGGGGTTCTGGCAGCGGATGGCGGCGGAGCGGGGCTTGATTATCCTCTTTTTCAGCTCGGCGGGCTGCCATTCCTGCCGCATCTGGCGGGGTTTGCTGCGGGAGTATGAGATGACCCGCGAGGATCTGCGCGTCTGGGAGGTGGATGCCGGTATCGACATGGGGCTGACCCAGGAGTTTGAGGTTTATCACCTGCCGGCGCTCTTTCTCTTCAAGGACGGCCGCTACCTGAGGCCCTTGCAGGTGGAGGCGCGGCCCCAGGCCCTGCATCGCCTGGTGGAGTCGGTGAAAGATCTGCCAGGCGAGGAGCAGCCGTGAGCGTTTTCGACGCCCAGGGCTGGCATGGGGCGGCCCGGCGGGCGCCATCGCCGTTTTTTGACGAACGCCCGCCCACTGCCGTGGATCTGCTGGTCGTTCATGCCATCAGCCTGCCGCCGGACACCTTCGGCAGCGGGGACGTGCAGCGCTTTTTCCTGGGCGAGCTGGATTTCGACCGCCACCCCTATTATGACCGGATCCGCCACCTGCGGGTCTCGGCCCATTTTTTCATTCCCCGCGATGGAGCATTATGGCAGCATGTCGGCGTTTTTCAGCGCGCCTGGCACGCCGGTCAATCCCAATGGGCGGGGCGTCCGGCCTGCAATGATTATAGTATCGGGGTAGAATTGGAAGGGACGGCGACGCGGCCTTTTACACCGGAGCAATACCGGGCCCTGGGGCATTTGGGGCGGGATTTGCAAGCGCTGTTTCCGGCTCTGTCGCGGGAGCGCGTGGTGGGGCACGCGGATATCGCCCCCGGGCGAAAATGGGATCCGGGCCCTTGTTTTTCCTGGCAAACCCTTTGGGAGGAGTGGGCGGATGACCGATGAGGCGATAGCGCGAAAGGCGCCGCGGCGCGACTGGCGCAAGGGCTGGTTATGGCCCTTCGTGGCCTTCCTGGCCATGCTCCTGTTTACCTTGCTGTGGCTGGGGGTCTTCCGTCAGGCAACGGTGGATAGAGCGCCAATGGGTCCCTATCGCTATGTTTATGAACCATTCGCTGGCCGTTATCCGGATATGGTGAAGGCCCGGGATGCGCTGAAAAAGCGCTTGCTGTCGGCGGGGTTGACGCCGGCTGCGGCCATGACCCTCATCGAGCATGAGCAAGGGGGCCGATCCGCCGCCGTGACGGCGCGGGTGGGAGTTCTGGTGAACCCCGGCAGCCCGGTGCCTGTGGGCTTGCAGCAAGGGGTGTGGCCGCGGCAGACGGCGGTGAGCGTCGAGGTGAATGCCTACCACGCGGTGGCCTCCCTCAAGGCGTACTCCGCCCTCAAGGCGTGGCTGAAGGCACGGGGGCTGCCGGCGCGCTATCCCTTGCTGGAGATCATCGGCCCCGGGGACCGTTACCGCTTGCTGATGTCGGTGGCGGCCTCTGGGGGTACCGCGCCGGCCGTTTCGTCCCGTCCGTAAAACTTGACGCCGCGGACGATCTTGGAGCGGCCCTGGGCGATGCGGTGGCGGTTGGAATCGCGCAGGGAATAGACGCAGCCGCAATATTCCTGCTGGTAGAAGCTTTCTTCTTTGGCAATCTCGATCATGCGCTGACTGCCGCCGCCCTTGCGCCAGTTGTAGGTCCAGTACTGCAGGCCCCCATGGCGGGCGGCGGCCCGTTCGCCGCAGGCGTTGATCTGGGCCATGTCCTTCCAGCGGGAGATGCCCAGGGTGCTGGTAAAGACCGTGAAGCCGTGTTCTCTGGCATAGAGGGCGGAGCGCTCGAAACGCATGTCGAAACAGGCGGTGCAACGCGCACCCCGTTCCGGTTCCCATTCCAGGCCCTTGACCCGTTCAAACCAGCGGTCCTTGTCGTAGTCCAGGTCCACGAAGGGTACGCCGAGCTTTTCCGCGTAACGGATATTCTCTTCCTTGCGCAGTTCGTATTCCGCCATGGGGTGGATGTTGGGATTGTAGAACAGGACGGTGAAGTCGATGCTGGCAGCACGGATATCGTCCATGATGGGTCCGGCGCAGGGGGCGCAGCAGGAGTGCAGCAGGATATGTCGGCTGCCATCGGGGGTTTGCAGAGGCGTGGCGGGCTTTTTGGACATGGAACACTTCCCTGACGAATGGCGGCATTGATGGCGCGAGAATAGCGCCCCGTACCGATCTTGCCAAAGGGCGGACGACAATGGGGCGTGATTTACGCTGGGTACGGCACGCACCCCGATCCGGGACATCTCGCCGACTGTACGTTGCTGGTCAACGTACGCCGCACAGGGGGGCCGCTATGCTGGCGACCACCCATGTTGCTGGGGCCCGCAACTACGCAATGCCTGCGACCTTGGCTATTGTGCAGGACGCAGAAGCGGTCGCATGCCTTCCCGGACCTGGCGCTGAATGAAGGCGGCGCGGCCAGGCTCCCGTTTGTCCAGTTCGGCGGCACACTGGGAATCGGTCAGTGCGGCGGCGCTGAGCATGACTTCGAGTTCGCAGGTATCCACCTTGGGATCGGTGAGTGCGGTTGGCGCGACATTCATCTGATCGCCAACCTGCCAGAACATCCGCGCATTCCACATACGCAGGCGCACATCCGGGCTCTGAAAAAGTTCTACACAACGGGTATTGAGGGCCTTCGGGTCCACTGTCATCCTCCTGTTTAAACGGGCAAAGCCATCGCCTGTCGTGGCGGGCGTGCCTAAGCATACCCGAAAAATATGTCCGGAGGGGAGGTTTTTGTCGATTGAAGTATTCCATGCCCGGATAGATTCCGTGTAAAAACAAAAAACCCCGCGCAAAGGCGGGGTCATTTTGCGCATCAAACCGAATCAGGCGGAAGCCATCTTCATATTGATGTTCTGGTTGATGGCCAATTCAGGGTTGTAGAGGTATTCCACATTGCCCTGTTCCACCTGCTTGAGATAATCCTGGAAATCGGCCTTGGCCTTGTCCCAACTGATGCCCATCTTTTCCACCAGATCTTCACAGGGCGAAGCATGCCACTGCAACTGCACGATCTTGAAGGGATCGGCGCCACAGGCCAGGGCCGCGAGCTGGACGTCGGCAATGATGGGAACACTGTAGTTCATGTCGTGGGCCTTGCCGATCCACTGGTTCTTGTCCAGGGTGGTGATGCAGCCGGTGTCGATGCCGATCATGACGTCGGCCCTGGCTTCCTCCCGCGCCACCTTGATCTTGCGGTTCATGGAGAAGCTGCGGGTGAACTCGCGCTCCGAGATGATGTGCCGAAACCCGAAGCCACAGCAGTCATACCAGGTGGAGTAGTCGATGACCTGGGCACCCAGCGCCTGGGCGACAGAGGTGCCGACAGCGGTACGATTACCGCCCAGCACCGTGTTGTCGTAGACGGCGTCTTCCTGCACCATCTTGTAATAGTGGCAGGCGGCATGGACGGTGACCCGGACGTTGCTCATGTCGATGGTCTGCAATTCGCTGGCGATGCGGTTGCGCATGACGTGCAGCCATTCGCTGTAGTGGACCACTTCCTCGGGGATGACGATCTTGCCGTCCACCAGACGGCCCAGTTTGCCGAGGATCTTCTTGACCTTCTCCCGCAGTTCGGCGGACTCGATGAGGTATTTGCGGATCTCCTTGTAGTTGCCGAAGGAGGTGCCGCAGTGCACCAAGGGGAAGAAGTGGCCGTTCTCGAAGCCGTGCTGCTTGCCGGAGACGTAGGCCTGATGGAAGTTGCGCAGGAAGACGGCGGCCAGGGACTCCACATTGCCGATGCCGGAGCCATGGTAGTTCCAGGCGGTGCAGGAGGTCTGGTCGGTCTCGTCGAGGTAGTCGATGCCCAGCTTGTTCATGAACCACATGAGGCTGGTGGGATAGCCGGGGATGTTGCCGCACTGTCCGCAGCTCTTGTGGTGCCAAAGGTTGTTGGTGGGGATCTTTTTATCCCAACCATAGAGGGTCTGCACCGTTTCCGCACGATGTTCGGGATTGATGCGATGGACGATGATCTCGCCTTCCTTCTCCAGTTCCCACATATGGTCGCGGATATCGTCCATGCGCTCGCCCAGATCGACGCTGCGGCGGTCCACATGGCTGCGCACCCAGGCCGTAGCCGTTTCCGCCTCATTCGCCGAAAGATTCGTGTCCTGAAAAAAGGCGCCGTGACCTGCCACGCCCTGTTGCGTGCTGTTGTTGTCGTCCTTCATAGATTGACTCCTTGGGCATCAAGCCCCTGAACTGGAATACACACCGTGGAACAAACTGTACCCCCCATGTGAATAGTTGACCACTATGCTCCACAATGATTCCGTTGCCAAGCAAATGGCTTTATGATCGTTGCCGTGGGTGGCGACCCGCATCGGCAACGACTTGAAAGGGGTATTATGGAAAACCTGGATGTGATCCCGATTCCCGCGCCAGCGGAGGTAGCCGCACGTTGTCGGGCGTTTTATCTGGCCCCCGCAGTGCGCAACAAAGGATGGTTGCCGAATCTCTTCTGGCGTCCGGCCACGCGGGATAACCCCTTTGGGACGCTGCGGGTCGATCCCTGGGAACTGGAGGTACTCTTTGCCGCGATCAGCGGTGCGCCGGCCCTGGCAAGGACGGCGCTGGAGCAGCGGTCGCCGGGACGGGCAGGTTTCATCGAGCGATCCATCGGGCACGGCGAGTTGCCCCTGCTCAGTTTCCATGAGGATGTAGCCTAGGCATGGTTGCGGTGCCCCGCGTAGCCATTCTTTCGCGCCATGCGGAGCTCTATTCGACCCGCCGCTTGCTGGCTGCGGTTGTCGCTGCGGGCGCCGAACCGGTCCTGCTTCAGCCTGAACAGTGTTTGCTGATGCTCCATGACACGCAGGCCGCGCTTTATTATGGATCCTCTCCTCTGGCACCCTGTGCGGCGGTGGTTCCGCGGGTGGGCACTCCAATCACGCGCCTGGGAGCACGTCTGCTGCGTTATTTTGCCGGGGAGGGAAGTTGCTGCCTCAATAGTGCAGAGGCGTTAGAGCTTTCCCGGGATAAATTTGCCTCCCTTCAGGTCCTGGCGGCGGCGGGCGTTGCCGTACCGCAAACCGCCTACTTCACCCAGGCGGGGCAGCGCGATCTGGCGGTTTCCTTCTTGGGAATGCCGCTGGTCCATAAATTACTCAGCGGCTCGCAGGGGGTGGGTGTCAGTCTGGCAGATACACCTGCCGCTGCGCGGGGCATGCTGGATACCGTCCTCCATCTGCAGCACGAGGCGATGGCGCAGCGCTTTCTCAGCGGGCGCCAGGATATCCGCGTGATCGTACTGTTCGGCAGGGTCATTGCGGCCATGCGCAGGGAGGCATCTGCCGAGGATTTTCGCAGCAATTTGCATTGCGGGGGGCGGGCGTCGGCATTGCCCGATCTGCCCGAAGATTTCGCCATCATTGCCCGCCGGTCGGCGGCTGCCCTGGGCCTGGGCTTCGCCGGAGTAGATATCATGCTGGCCGAAGATCAGCGGCCTCTGGTGCTGGAGGTGAACCCCGTCCCCAGCCTGGAAGGCATCGAAGCGGTTACGGGGCAGGATATCGCGGGTACGCTGGTCAAAGCGCTTTTGCGGCAGGCCTCGTCCCCATCTCCGCAATTGCAGCCGTAATCCAGTCGTGCGCCTGCTGGTTGAGGGACCCCGCCTTACCTGCGGGGGGTAGCGCGGGGCCGATACGCACCTCGACGACCCCCGGCCATTTTCGCCAGTCTGTACGCGGCCAGAAACACCCGCTATTCACAGCGATCGGCAGAAGGGGGGCCTGAGCACGGATGGCGAGCCCGGCAGCGGTGCTGCTGAAGGGGCCGACGGTGCCGCAGGGGTGGCGGGTGCCTTCCGGGAAAATGACCACATGAAAGCCCGCAGCCAGCCGGAGTTTTCCCTGTTCAATCACCTGCAGCAGGGCTTCTCTGCCCCCGTTGCGGTCGATCCCGATGGGCCAGGCCAGACGCAGGCCCCAGCCGATCACCGGGATGCGGAAGAGTTCCTTTTTCAGTACAAAGGAGAGTTGCGGGAAGATGCACCAAAAGAGCAGGGTTTCCAGCGCCGACTGATGATTGGCGACGATGACGCAAGGTGTGGCGGGAATATTGGCGAGACCGGAAACCCGATAACGCAGGCCGCAACTCCAATGGAGCCAGCCGACGCCAGCGCGCGCCCATAAACGACTGGCCCAGACCCGCGCCGACAGCGGCAATGGTGCTACGGCTAGACTGAAAATCGCCCAGATCAGCGTCCAGATCGTAAAGCCCCCATAGAACAATGCGCTGCGGATGCTGCGTATCATGGAAAGCCGAGAATGGCGTGTACCGCCGCGGTAAGGTCAGCGAAGATGGGAAAGCCTGCGGCCCGTGCTTCGAGGCGCGCGTCTTGACCTTTCCCCGTCAGTACCAGCATGGGTCGTGCGCCCGCTTCCTGCGCCGGGAGCAGATCGCGCATACTGTCACCAATGGCGGGAACCTGATCCAGCGAGATTTGCAGCCGCTCCTGTATTTCCTGAAACAGACCCGGCGCCGGTTTACGGCAGGCGCATGCTGCCTCCGGAGCATGGGGGCAGAAAAAAATGGCATCGATCCGGCCGCCTGCGGCGGCGAGTTCCTGACGCATGCGCTGGTGGATAGCGGTCAGGGTGCGGATATCAAAAAGCCCCCGTCCCACACCGGACTGGTTGGTGGCCACCACTACCTGGTAACCGGCACGGTTCAGTCGCGCTATGGCCTCCAGACTGCCGGGGATGGGGCGCCACTCTGCGGGCGATTTGATATAAGCGTTACTGTCCTCGTTAATCACGCCGTCACGATCCAGAATGACGATCTGCCCCATCAGGCCCCCTGCAACTGCGAGAAGTCGGCAATGCGCAGGAACGCTTCCTGAAGCCTGGCCAGCAGCGCCAGGCGGTTCTGGCGCAGCACCGGATCTTCGGCCAGGACCATGACCCCATCAAAAAATTGGTCGACAGCGGGGCGCAGGCCTGCGAGCAGCCCGAGGGCCGCGGTATAGCGACGTTCCGCAAGCTGCGCATGGAGGGGCTGCTCCAGGGCCTGCCAGTAGTCCCAGAGTGTGTTCTCTACCGGGTCCATAAAGTATTGGGGATCTATGGGCCAGTCGCCGGAGATCACTTCTTTGCGTAACAGATTGTTGATCCGTTTGATCAGCGCTGCGAGGGCATCTGCCGCCGCATGCTCCGCCTGGAAAAGGGCGAGGGCTTCGAGACGCTGGCGTGCGTCCAGTGGCTCGTGGGGCTGGCGGCTGAGCACGGCGGCGATCTGGTCGGCGCGGAAGCCCTCCTCCCTGAAATAGACCCGCATCCGATCCTGAAAAAAGTCGAGTATCGCGCTCCGAATCTCCGTCCGATTCCTGGCGAAGGCACCACCATAAGCGGCCAGCGTGCGGGTTACCGCTTCATCCAGGTTCAGGGGCACTCCGGCATCCAGCACGATCCGCAGCACCCCCAGCGCCGCGCGGCGCAGGGCAAAGGGATCGCGGTCCCCGGTAGGTACTTTGCCGATGGCAAAAAAACCGCAGAGGGTATCCAGCTTGTCGGCGATGGCCAAGCACTGACCGTGCGCATCCGCCGGGATTTCGTCATCGCGCCCACTGGGCAGGTAATGCTGGGCGATGGCTGTGGCAACACGGTTGTTTTCCCCGTCATGCCGGGCGTAGTGGCCGCCCATGATGCCTTGCAGTTCCGGAAACTCGCCCACCAAACCGCTGAGCAGATCACTTTTGCAGAGTGCCGCGGCGCGGTTCATGTCACCCGCATCCACCGCGAACTGCGGTGAGAGGGCTGCGGCAAGCTCCTGCAGACGCACGGTCTTATCCAAAATGCTGCCGAGGCCGTCCTGAAACAGCACCCCGGCGAGTGCGGCCCGTCGTGTCTGCAGGGAGATCTGGCGATCCTGATCCCAAAAGAAGGCAGCATCCGCGAGGCGGGCACGCAGTACCCGGTTATTTCCATCGATGACGACCTGCGTATCCCGGCTGTGGAGGTTGGCCGCGAACAGATAATGGGGGACCAGGCGCTCATTCCGACCGCGCAGGGGGACATAACGCTGGTGCTGCATCATGACCGTAATCAGCGCTTCCTCGGGCACCCGCAGATAGTCCGCGGCGAAGCTGCCAGCGAGAACGACCGGCCATTCGTTGAGTCCGGTGATCTCGTCCAGCAAGGCCTCCGGCAGGATCGGAGTGACGGCCATTTCGTCTGCCAGGGCGGCCATTTTACCGGAAATGTGCGCGCGGCGCTCGGCGAAATCCACCATCACCTTTGCCTGCAGCAGGGATCCGGCGTAACCGGCAGGCGTGCTGATCCGCACCGCCTGGGGATGATGGACGCGATGTCCGAAGCTCTCGCCGCCGGCATCCAGACCGAACATCTTCCAGTCCAGCACCTGACCGCCCTGACGCAGCAAAAGCCAACGTACCGGACGCAGGAAACTGTCAGAACCAGCTCCCCAGCGCATGCGTTTGCGCAGGGGCAGACTGGTGACCAGTCTGCTGGCGATCTCGGGTAACAGCGCATGGCTGTCCTGCGCCGTGCCGACCTCTCGCCAGGCCAGGACGGGGCCTTTTTCGGTCTCCAGGGTGAGCAGGTCGTCCAGGCTGACCCCACACGAACGGGCAAAGCCCTCCGCCGCCGCCGTGGGCTTGCCCTGGGCATCACGGGCGCGCGCCACGAGGGGGCCGCGGCGTAGGGTCTCCTGCGGCAGGCTCTGCCGGGAGACGTCTTTGATCCAGAGAGCGAGCCGTCGCGGCGTGACATAGCCATGAATGCTCCCAAACTGCAATCCTGCCGCATCGAGCAGTTGGCCTATGATCCCGGTCGCGGCGTCCTGGAGGGGCATTTGTTCCCGCGCGGGCAACTCTTCACAACCCAGTTCCAGCAGGAGATCTTCAGGCGCTGACATCTTGGCTCCTCAGCAGGGGGTGGCCGAGGGCGGCACGGGCGTCGGCGTAGTGCTCGGCCACACCTCGCGCAAGCGTACGGACGCGGCCGATGAATCGAGCGCGCTCGTTGACGCCGATGGCATGGCGTGCGTCCAGCAGGTTAAAGGTATGGGAGCAGTCCAGCACCCGTTCGTAGGCGGGTAAAGGGAGTTCGGCTGCCAGCAATGCGTGACAGTCTTTTTCCGCCTGGTCGAAGCGCTGAAAGAGGTCTTCCACGGGCGCCAGTTCAAAATTATAGCGCGATTGTTCCACTTCGTTCTGATGGAATACGTCCCCGTAGAGTACGTTCGGGGTCCACACAAGGTCATAGACGCTTTCGACGCCCTGCAGGTACATGGCCAGTCGTTCCAGACCATAGGTGACCTCGCCCATCACGGGATGGCAATCCAGACCGCCCACCTGCTGGAAATAAGTGAACTGGGTGACTTCCATGCCATTCAGCCAGACCTCCCAGCCCAGCCCCCAGGCCCCCAGGGTTGGGGACTCCCAGTCGTCTTCGACGAAACGGATATCCTGGACCCCGGAATCAATACCGAGGGCCGCCAGCGATTCGAGGTAGAGTTCCTGCAGGTTCACCGGGTTTGGTTTGAGCACCGCCTGAAACTGGTAGTAGTGCTGGAGACGATTGGGATTGTCCCCATAACGGCCGTCCGTGGGACGCCTGGAGGGCTGTACGTAAGCAGCCCGCCATGGTTCTGGGCCGATGGCCCGCAAAAAGGTGGCGGGGTGGAAGGTTCCGGCACCTACCGGCATATCCATGGGCTGGAGCAGAACACAGCCTTGATCGGCCCAGAAGCCTTGCAGCCGCTGGATGATTTCCTGAAAAGTCATAGGGGTCTCGGGCAGATATTTTGCGCATTATGGCCCAACGCGGCCAGCCCTGTGAAGGGCGCCTGCAAGTCTGCGTAGCCCCGACGGCCTCAAAGCAGCTCGGCGATCCCCGCAGCTCCCCGCTTGGCGTCGAGAAAGACCAGCCCAAGCTTCGCTTCTTTTCGGGCTATGACCGTGAGGACTGCATCGGGGCCGGCATGAATGAGCAGAACGTAGCCGTTATCGCCCTTGATCATGACCTGCTCCAGTTCACCCCGCGCCAGCTCTGCGGCGGTGCGGTCGCCCAGGGAAAGCATCGCCGCCGCCATGGCCCCTACCCGGTCTTCGTCCATGGTCGAAGAAAGCAGTGAGGCGATGGTGAGGCCGTCGGTGGAAATCACGGCTGAGGCCTCGATGTCCGCAGAAGACCCGTTCAGGTCACTGAGGATGGATTTGAGCATTTCTTCACGCATTTTGTTCTCCTGAATTACATCGGGGTCTGTGAAAAAGATGTTGTTTTAGCGGTAACGTGTGTCCAGGTCCTGCACCAGTGTAACGAAGGATTGATCCTGCAGGCGAGGGGTACCGCTGATGACGAGCATGAAATGTTGCTGACCGATAAATAGCGGCCAGAATCCCAGCTCGGAGCGCCCCGCCGGATCGATCAACCCCCAGGTTTCCGTGTTGACGCGGAGGTTGTTTTTCAGCAGACGGTCGTGTCTGGACTGCAGGGACAGCAGATCGGCCGAAAGCCCGGCGAGTTCTTCTGCGGCTTCATGGGTGTAGCCCGATGCCGCGAGATAAAAGCCATTTTCATCGGCGAGGAGGGTTTTCTGTATATCCGAAAGTTGCGCGAGGAGAGGCGGTAAGGCGTCTTCCAGCCGCTGATCCTCCCGTTGGCGCGGACGTGCCGTGCCCCGCAACATACCCAGTCGCTGCAGGCGGAAGATGCTGCGCAGGGCTGCCTCTTCGCTCGCCGCCTGAGTCCAGTGCTGTGCGGTGCTGGCGCTGAAGGGCGCCCGGTGTCCTTGCCGTAAAACGTGGAGGAGGATGGTCCGGTTTTCGTCCTGACGCGGACTGGATGTGGCATAAAAAGCCCCGGCGGGTGTCACCTCACCGTAAATATCCGTGTTCGTGGCGACCAGTTCGATACTCATAACGGATCCCCGATGCCCGGATCAATGGAGTACAGCAGCGCCATGACCAGATTCTTTACGTCGTCCTTGTTGCGGCCATCCACTTCAAAAATTGGAGGAATGGGATTGAGCATCCGCAGGTCCGCAGTCGCCTCCGGGAGCATGTCGACGTAGTCGGCTATCTGGGGCTGCGTCTGGATATCCGTTTTCGAAACCCCGATGACGACCGGGACATCGACAATGAAGTCCTTGAAGGCATGAAGAAAAAAATGCAGGTCTTTTCTGGGGTTGGGGCGGGTGTTGTCGAGCATCAGAATGAGGCCCAGGCCGCCGGTGGTGAGGATATCCCACATGAAGTCGAAACGTTCCTGGCCCGGAGTGCCGTACAGGTGAATTTTGGCACCCTCATCCAGCTTCAACACGCCGTAATCCATCGCGACGGTGGTGTGGCCCTTGCGATTCAGTGTCATATCCGAGGCCTGGGCATCGGTGGAGATGATCGGAATATCCGACAATGCCGCAATGGCCGTTGTTTTGCCTACGCCAACAGGACCGGTAAAAATGATTTTATTGTCTTCTCTCACCACACGGCTCCTTACAGATGATCTTTTGATCTTTACCGGGGAAAAATCCCGGTCGTGTCTTACAGCCCTGCAATACGGGCAAGGAGACGGCCCAGAAAGCTCCGTTTTGCTGCAGGTATTTCAGCAGCCTCCGGCGCATTCGCGGACGCAGGCCGGATGCGGTTGTCAGGGTTTTCCGCCGTGTTATAGCGCAACAACCCCAGGCTATCTGCGGCCGCAAGAAAGTTGAAGAGGTCGGAGGGCGCGACGCGCAACATCTTCACCGTCAATGCCGGAGACGCCGGAGAACGGGCCAGAAACGCCGCCAGACGCAGGGCGTCAGGCAACATGGTCAGGCGCGTGAGGTTGGGCCATTGCTTCAGTTGGACTGGGGCGTTGATCTGCAGTTGCTGAATGAGGCGCCCGTCAGCAGTCCACGCAGCCACTTGCCAGAGCAGGGATGGAAGGGTGAGATGCCGTACAGATGCATGGGCAGGGATATCCGTGTCGGCGGGGGCGCGCATTTGCAGCCGTGGGTGCTCCTCCTGTGCCATGGACCTGAGGGTTGCGTCGTCCGTCAGCAGAATGGCCTGATCTGTCACCGGGTCCAAGCGCAGAATAACCTGCTGCCGATCGTCCACGATGATGGCGGGCGACTGGTCGCGGCGGACGATCTGCAAAAGTCCCAGCAGTCCAGCCTGAGGGTTGAAATGACGTACGTCTTCAGCGCGTAGCTGGGGTGTCGGGCGTGGTGCGGCGGCTGGCGGTGCGACAGGTTTGGGAGCAGGGGCCGACGCTGGGTTGGCCGCAGGTGGTGCCGCAACGGACGCGAATGGCGAAGAGATCGCGACGTCGGGCCGGATGGGCATGACGGTTGCGCTGCTCCTTCCTGCTGGCTTAGCCGGAGCGGGGCTATCATTCAGCAGAAGCTCCAGTGCGGGGAACAGGGTTTCCATCCGTATGGGTTTCTGCAGTACCGGGAAAATACTGCCAGGGTGCGCGGAAACGCTGGTCAGCAGGATACGCTGTTCCGGCTGCTCCTCATGCAACCGCCGCGCGATGGCCATACCGTCCATACCATCCACATCGATAATGACCACTGCGGGCGTTTGCGCGTCACCGGCGTCCAGCAACTGATAATGCCGCCGGGTAAACATCTTGAAAGCCATGCGGAAGACGGCTTCTTTGCGTGCATCCATCCCGATGCTGCGGACGAAGACATTACCGCTGTTGGAGGGGTTTGTCGTCATGATCAAATCCTAAATGATCTGTCGTTGCGGGTAACGCTGGAGGCGTTCAGCCAGGCTGAACATCTGGCGCATGATATCTTCACTGGGCTGCATGTCCGTCGTGAGAATGGATTTGACGAAATGGGAAAATCGCTCGCGGGCGTCCATCCGTTCGTACATTTCGAGAAGCGGTCCGTAGTAAACGTCATGCCGAGGTTGCGCCAATATGGCCTTCTCCAGAAGATCCACCGCCTCGTTCACCTGCCCATAGTCCAGAAGCATGTTGAACTCTTCAATAATGCCATCCTCACCGTCGTTCCCGGTAAGCCGGTGATCACGGTGAATTTCTTCTGTCACCAGTGGGGGGCTGCTCAGTGGTATGGCGGTGATCGGCAGATACAGCCCGTATTTCTCGGCCAGCCCGGCGAGAAGCTGCTCCTTTCCGTCACTTTCGGCAAGGGCTACCCAGAGGTCGTGTTCACCCAGTCGCAGGCCTTGTTGCAGCAATCGCGTTCGCAGATCGCTACCAGCGCCCCACAGGGTGATATAGAGCTGCAGGAGGGATTCGGCATAGGCGGCACAGCGCTGCTGGTCGTACAGCAGTTCCAGCAGGGTGACATGGAGAATGAGCTTGCGGGGATCGAGAATGAGTTGGCGACGTAACAATCGCTCGGCCTCGGGATATTGGCGACACGCCAGCAGATGGCGCGCGGCAAGGAGCGGCGAAACCAGGCTGGCTACTACCTCATATTCCTCCTCGTCCAGCGGCAGGATATCATCGGGCCCGGTGAGCAGTATGAGGCCCTCCCCTGTAGAACCGTTTTGGGATACCCCGGCCGATCGCATCTCCGGTCTAGGCATGAATCCGGACAGATCCAGTGGTTCCGGGTTGACGATGGCTTGCTGCAACTCTCTCTGCGCACCGGCGAGCGCGGAAGACTCCGCCGGTTGTGGCGCAAGGGTGGCATGCGCGAGGACAGCCGCAATTTGCGCGCCGCCCATCCCCAAATTCTCTGCAGTTACCCGTAGTTGTAGGTTCTGTGGATCCAGTTTCAGCCCTTGCAAAACGAGATCCCTGGCTTCCGCATCGGGAATGGTGTGCGACTCGATGAGCTGTTCCAACAGTTCAGCAAAGTGATCGATATCCGGTATTTCACGATAGATCGCGAGGAGCCTGCGCCTCTGCTGGGTATTGTCGGGGTTGTGATCCACGTACCAGCTGAGGGATGTGGCAGCCTGTTCCAGGTGGCCATAGGAAAGATAAATGTCCACCTCGTCCAGAATGCTGATTTCATCGACCTGCACAGGGGATGCCGCTGTTACGGTGTCGGCCAGGCTGCTTTTGACGGGGGATGCGGCCGGTGCCGGACTTCCGCTGCCCTCGCGCTGCAAACCTGGGGCTCTGAGAGGTTGCCGTCCGCGCGACGCCTTCCATACCCCGGTCAGCACCACCAGGGATACAAGAAAGGCTATAATAATCAGGCTGCCGGTGGGTAATTCCATGCAGGACTCTCGCTTCAGGGTAAACGTGGTGTTGCTTCTTTGCCGCTATTCTGATTGGTAGATAGGCGTTTTAACGGCACTGTCAATGCGCGAAGATCCCGGCAATTTCATGGATGCGCTTCGTGCTGGGACGCTGCGCCGCCGGGGAGGCGTCCGCAGCCGCCGCGTAGCCGGCGAACAGCGCAGGCAAAGCCTGTACGATGATGGGGAGACGTTCGCGGCTTACTGTGGCCAGCCGCCATTCTGCGCGCCAGCCGTGAACGGGGTGGCTGACACAGATGGCGACACCCCAGCCGCGCTCCTGCGTCGACCACTGATGCTCGGCAATACACAACTGGTGTTGCCGGGTCATTTGTCCCAGACCGACGTAAGGGCCTGCATAAGGGATATGCAGATCGCCAGCCAAACCGGTGAGCATATGATCGAGACGGTGCAGTGCATCGCGTAACGGCACGACCGCAACGGGCTGGCCGCTCACTGCGTTTCTCAGAAAAATCAGGTGTGGCGATTCCATACAGACCTCCTTTTACTTTATGATTATGGCGATAATACAGGACGCTGCCAACGCGCGTGCGTGGCGGATGGCGTTCATGCTTTTTCAGAGAGCCGCGAACAGGAAAATAAGTCATGCAAAAACAGTTAGGTGCCTGGTTTCTGGCAGCCTTCATGGGATGTGGTGTGACGGTAGCCAATGCCAGTGTCTATGCCTTGCCCGTCCGGGGTAATATTGTCGGGGCGCTCGAGGCGGTAACCACCCACAGAGACGATACCCTTCTCGACATCGGGCGTTTCTACGACCTCGGTTATAATCAGGTAACAGCGGCCAACCCGGGTGTCAATCCCTGGCTTCCTGGCCAGGCCAGCAAGGTGGTCATCCCCGCCGAGTATATTTTACCGCCAAAGCCCTGGACCGGGATCATCGTGGATATTCCGGCGCGACGGATCTACTATTTTCCGGTGAATGACCGAGTGGTATACACCTATCCCGTCGGTGTCTTTCTGCCAGGCTGGAAGGAGGCGTTGACGGATACGCGGATTATCGCCAAATTTAAAATGCCTGCGTGGAATGTGCCCAAAAATATCCACGCGTGGTTCGAGAAGAAATTTCACATGGATATCCCCTGGTATTGGCCACCCGGCCCTGAAAACCCCATGGGTGAACTGGCGATGGAGACCGGACTCTCCGGTATTTTCATCCACGGTACCTACCACCCCTGGGGAGTTGGCATGCGGGCCAGCCAGGGGTGTTTTCAGATGTTCCCGGAAAACGTCGCACAACTCTTCCCGATGGTTCCGGTGGGCACCCCGGTACGAATCATCGATCAGCCCAACCTGGTGGGTGTGCGCGACGGGCAGGTCTATCTGCAGTCATATAAACCGATGCATGCCTACCACAAAAAGGGTATTCCGGAGTTGCAGCGGGCCGTGGTGACGATCAAGTCTTTCATGGAGCGGAACCGGATCGAAGAGCGTATCGACTGGGGCATGGTCCGGCGTATTGTGACCGAGCATAACACCGTGGCACTCCCCATCGGGGTCGGCGCGCCGAGCTATGCAACGCTATCTGCCGCGCTTCCCGCAACACCCTACGCGTATGCTCCTTACGGCCCATCGGCGAATGGCGCCGCGGTGCCGCCGCCTTTACCTCTGGCTAGTGCCGCGGATCAGGAACATCTGCATGTTCAGGTGACTTTCCCCGATCAGAAGCCATAGAATCCCGTTCTCTCCTCGGGGGCTTTGGAACTAGTGGCCACCCCCGACTCCCTGCTCCTGAATCCAGAGCCAAAGAAGTCCGAGGTACTCGTGACTCGCCTCGCTGCTGATTTCGAGATAAATCGCGCGCGGCAGCCAACTCTCCAGCCGGAGTCCGTTCACCCGGTCCAGACGATAGTCGGTGGGCACGGGGACCACTTTCACACCGGCGCGGCGAAACCATGCGACTGCCCGCGGCATATGCAGCGCGGAGGTTACCAAGTAGGCCTGGTGGCCATGGTGTTCGGCCAATATCGCCGCGCTGTCTGTCGCGTTGGCTGCCGTATTGTAGGACTGGGTTTCCGGCCAGATGGTGCTTTGTACGCCCAGATCCTGGCGCAGGATGAACTCCATGGTGAGCGCCTCGGCCGGGGCGCCGAGACGCGGGGCGCCCCCACTGGGAATTATGGGAAGTCCGGTTTGCCGGGCGAGTTGCGCTGCCGCCAGCAGGCGCACGAGGGTGCGTGCATTCGCCGTTTCCTGATTGGAGCCCGGCGATTGCATGACCTCTCCGCCCCCTAGCACGATAATCGCCTGGGGAGTGTCGGCTCCGTGCAGGGGCTTGGTCAAGGGTGGGTAGCGATCTTCCAGGGGCAGCAGGAGAAGCCGCGCGCCTATCGCAGTCGAGAAAAAATAGAGTGTGCCCAGCGCGAGGAGCATGAGCACCCGGCCCAGATAGCGCCAACCCACGATTTCCGCCAGCCAGCCCAGGGCGGCGAGAACGAACAGGACACCCGGCGGTTGCAGAAGCGCCGAAACCAGGGTCAACAACGTGGTATAGCGCAACGGCATCCCTCCGGCCCCGTTCAGTCGCCACCTATTTCATGAAAACTACGCTCGGCATGATAGGAAGATCGCACCAGCGGGCCGCTGGCGACGTGGCGGAATCCCATGGCCATGCCATCCCGCTGCAACTGCTGGAATTCTTCTGGCGGAACAAAGCGCGCCACCGGCAGATGATGGCGGGATGGTGCCAGATACTGCCCGATGGTCAGCAATTCACATCCCGCCTGCCGCAGATCGCGCATCACCCCGCGGATTTCATCGATTTCCTCGCCCAGACCAAGCATCAGCCCGGATTTGGTGGGGATCTGCGGATGCTGTGCCTTGAAGGCGGCGAGCAGTTGCAGCGAGTGATGGTAATCTGCACCCGGCCTGGCCTGTAGGTACAGGCGCGGCACGGTTTCCAGGTTGTGATTGAATACATCGGGAGGGGTCTCCCGAAATGCGGCCAGGGCATTTGCCACCCGACCGCGAAAATCCGGTACGAGAATTTCCACGTGCAGTTCCGGGCAATGTTCGCGCAGTGCCGAAATGACTTCTGCAAAATGACGGGCACCTCCGTCACGCAGATCATCACGATCGACGGAGGTGATGACGACAAAACGTAATTTCATGCTGGCCACGGTCCGGGCAAGATGAACGGACTCCAGGGGATCGGGTGCTTCTGGGCGGCCATGCGCCACATCACAGAAGGGGCAGCGGCGGGTGCAGATATCTCCCAGGATCATGAAGGTCGCCGTTCCACCGCCAAAGCATTCTCCCAGATTCGGGCAGGAGGCTTCTTCACAGACCGTATGGAGAGCCGCATCACGCAGGATCTTTTTGAGTTGGTCCACTTCGGGGGATAAGGGCGATCGTACCCGCAACCACTGTGGTTTGGGGAGGCGTTCTGTAGGTGCCGGAATGATGGGTATGGGGTTGCGTGCGGTTTTGTCGGCACCACGAGCCGCTTTTTTGCTTTGGGGTTGGGAGTCCATGCTCATGCCCCTCCTTTTTTCAAGGGGCGGTCCAGGCTGACGGACAGTTCTGCCATCAGGGCTTCGGCAACATCGTGACTCAGCCAGTCCGGACAGAGATCATGCACCTGGGTGACCGCGAGATTCGCCATGCCACAGGGATGAATACGCTGGAACGGGCTCAGATCCATCTCCGTGTTGAGGCTGAGACCGTGGTAACTGCGACCGCGCTGAATACGCAGGCCCAGGGAAGCAATTTTGGCATTACCCACGTATACGCCCGGGGCATCGCGACGCGCATGGGCTTCGATGCCGCGCCGCTGGAGCAGGCGAATGACGGACTGTTCCATGGCGGTGGTCAAAGTACGGACGTTGATACCCATGCGCGGCAGGTCGATAAGCAGATAGACCACCCACTGTCCCGGTCCATGATAGGTGACTTTACCACCCCGATCACTGCGAATCACCGGAATGGGACCCGGATCAAGGACATCCGCCGCGTCGGCGTTGCGACCGAGGGTGACGACAGGAGGATGCTGGAGAATCCACATTTGGTCGGGAGTGTCGGCGTCCCTCTGGCTGGTGAATTCGCGCATGGCATCCAGTACCGTGAAGTAAGGCAGCAGCCCCGGCCAGAAACGAACGAGTATGGGCGCATTCATAAGCAGAGAATCACGCCGTCAATCGCTCTGACGGATGTATAAATATCGAGCAGGTGTTCATGGCTTCTGGCTTCGATGGATACCGTGACGGCCTGATAGTTTCCCTGGCTGCTGGGCCGGCAGGAGAACGCCGTGTCCGGCAAGTCCGGTGCATGAGGCGCAATTGCCGCACGCACCGCGGCGAGCAGATCGTCGTGCTGACCGATGGCTTTGACATGATGCAGGTGCGGAAAGTCTTTTGCCGGATTTGTGTCGGTTTCCATAGCGTCTCGTAACCCTCTCGTGTCATCGTCGGACAGGACTCATCCATGCCGGCTTGCCGTGAGCATGATAGGCTCCCCCGAACATGGGCCGTTGTTCCTGGGACCGCACTGCCGAAGCGCGGGCCGGAAGACCAGCCGGGATTGCCCACAAATGCCATTAAAATGGTGACAGGCCTTTGCGGGGCCTGTTGGCCATGGTAAGTCTTCCTCCGCCGGAGGTGAAGCCCCAACCGGAGGTGCGTACAGCCTGCGGGAAACTGTCAGCATGGTGGCCGCAGCTTCGGCGCCCCGCCTACAGCGCGCTTCTGATCTTATGGAACATTTGCGTTATCCAGCCCGCCTTTTCTACCGCAGTCTGCGTCACTACAGGTACAGACTTCAGCATTTTGCCATTCAGCAGGAAGACCAGTCGCCCGACGACCGTACCTTTCTTCATCGGTACCTGAAGATGGGGTGCAATCTCGACCACGCGCTGAAGACTGGAAAACCGCCCTTTCGGAACCGTAATGTCTACGTTCTGTTCGACCCCCACGGGGATATGCATCGGCGATAAATCGCTGCGGCTGATTTCGCTGACCTTTTCTCCGGCGGTATAAACCGGATGGTTGACGAAAAAGCGGTATCCGTAATCCAGCAGGGCTTCAACCGCATTGGTGCTGCCGGCCCAACTCGGCCCACCAAGAACGACGGCGATGAGACGGCGGCCATTTCGTATGGCGGTGGCATCGATACAATAACCGGAGGCATCGGTCAGACCGGTTTTCAGACCGTCCACCGTAGGGTCACGGAAAAGCACGGGGTTCCAGCTCCGCTGGGTAATGCCGTTATAGGTATACGACTTTTCCTTGGTGATCTGGATCACTTGCGGAAACTGCCGGATGAATGCGCGCGACAGCTTGGCGACATCCAGCGCGGTAGTATAGAGATTGTTGTCCGGCAGACCGTCGACATTGCTGTAATGGGTGTTGTGCAGATTGAGGCGCAGAGCCGAATCGTTCATCAGTGTGACGAAACCAGACTGGCTGCCGCCCACCGCCTCGGCGAGGGCGACCGCCGCATCGTTCCCCGAATCAATCAGTAATCCATGCAGTAATTGGTCGACATTCGCCGGGACATTGGGCTGGACGAACATGCTGGAACCCCCCGTTTTCCAAGCGGTATTGGAGATGGGGATGTTTTCCTGAGCGGTCAGGGTGCCGCCCTGAATGGCCTGATAGGTCAGATAGGCTGTCATGAGTTTGGTGAGACTGGCCGGCGCGCGGCGCAGGTTTTCACTTTTGGCGGCGATGATCTGACCCGTATCGTAGTCCATCAGCGTATAGCTGACGATGGCAGGCAGTGCCGGGGCTGGCGGTGTGGGCAACATGGGTGTGGGGGTGGCAGCGGATGCCCAGGGGGTGAAACAGAAGCCGGCCAACAGGAAGAGTATCCGGGTGATCAGGGAAGTACGGGCAATCATGAAGAGACCTCAGTGGTAAACGCTGATTGGAATTCAGGGGGATTGGGCAAGTCTGGAATTATAGCGACGCTTGCGGAGAAAATCATGCTTGGGGACGGCGGGCAATACCTGGTACCCCATGCCTTTGGGCGGAAAAACCCCATCATTCGTGGATGCGTGGATGCGTGGATGGGCGTGGACCGACATCAGTATGCCCAGTCCGACCATGAAAGTCAGCATGGCGGTCCCACCATAGCTTACCAGTGGCAGCGGCACTCCGACTACCGGAAGAATTCCGGTGGTCATACCCATATTTATGAAAATATAAAGAAAAAACGTCAGACTCAGGGTGCCGGCGATGAGACGGCCGAAGGCGTCACGGCTTTCGTAGGCAATGACCAGCCCGCGCAGGACGATGAGCAGATAAGTAGAGATGAGGATCAGGACGCCGACCAGACCAAACTCCTCGGCAAATCCCGCAAAAACGAAGTCGGTCTGGGCTTCCGGCAGGAAATCGAGGTTGACCTGGGTACCGTTGAACCAGCCCTTCCCCCAGAATCCTCCCGAACCCACGGCAATCATGCTCTGGATGATGTGATAACCGGCGCCCAGGGGGTCGCGTTGAGGATCGAGAAAGGTCAGTATGCGTTCTTTTTGGTATCCATGCAGAAAATGCCAGAGTACCGGCCCACTGATGGCGGCTAGGATGATCAACGCGATAAACCATCGGCGGCGCACACCCGCCAGCCACATCATGAAGACCCCGGCAGCGCCAATTTGCGCCGCCGTACCCAGATCCGGCTCCTTGGCGATGAGCAGAAAGGGGATGGCAATCAGCACAAATCCGGTGACGGCGGAAAGCCAGTGGCGAACATTTTCCCGTTGCGAATAGTAATAGGCGAGGAACAGGGGTAGGGCAAGTTTCATGAGCTCCGAGGGCTGAAAGGTCAGCGGGCCGACGCCCAGCCAGCGGCGTGCGCCGAGATTGGCTTTGCCCGCCACGAGTGTGATCACCAGTAAGAGGACGCCTGTAGCGTACAAGGCGGGTGCCCAGGCGCGAATACGCTCCGGTGGTGTATTGGCAATGAGAATGAGGACGAGGATGCCGATCGCGAATCGCAAAAGTTGGGCAAGCACGATGCGGATACTTTCCTGGCTGCCACTGTAGATCACCGCGAGGCTGATGAGCATGAGCATTACCACCCCCGTCATGATTGCCGGGTCCAGTTTCTGCAGGGGCTTCAGCAGGCGTGTGTGCCAACTCATGAATTGACCTCCGCTGTCGTCAATGTATTGAGGTAGGCGTCGATAACCGCTCTCGCGACAGGCCCGGCAGTGCTGCCTCCATGGCCGCCATGTTCGACCACTACCGCCACGGCGATGCGCGGATGGTCAGCCGGAGCGTAGGCGATGAAGAGCGCGTGATCCTGCCAAAGTTGAACCGTATCGCGCAGCACCCGACCGGAATCATTGCGCTGCGCATGATGCACCTGGGCAGTGCCGGTTTTGCCGGCAATGGCATGGAGATCGTTGGCCAGTGATTTGCCGGTACCTGAAGTCACCGCATCACGCATCGCACCCTGAATGACGGCGATGTCCTCTGGCGAAAAATCCAGGGGTTGCGTCGCACCGTCGGGTGATTGTTTCATATGCGGTATAACCAGTTTGCCACCATTGGCGATGCTGGCTGTGGCCCGCGCCAACTGGAGCGGGGTGCTCAGCAGATAACCCTGTCCTATTCCCATCATCACGGTTTGTCCCTGATACCAAGTCTGGCCATAGCGCCGACGTAGCCAGACCGGGGAGGGGATCACCCCGGCGGCTTCCCCGGGTAAATCCACTCCACTGCGCTGACCAAAGCCAAAATGCGCGAGACCGTTGCCGAGCTGGATTACGCCAAGACGCATGGCAATCTGGTAAAAATATACGTCATTGGAATCGCGAATGGCTTCGCGCAGATTTTGCGCACCATGACCACCGGGTTTCCAGTCGTAATATTTGTGTTTGGTACCGGGAATCTGGTAGTAAGCGCCGCCAGCGAGCCGCTGATCAGCGGCGATGGCCTTGTCGCGCAGGGCGCTGAGTGCCACAAAAGGTTTGATGGTAGAGCCCGGAGGATAGCTGCCCCGCAGAAAGCGGTTGGCCATGGGCGTGCCAGGATCGTCCCGCAGGCTGCTCCATACAGCGGTACTCAGGCCATCTACGAAAGCATTCGGATCGAATGCGGGGGCCGAATAAGCGGCGAGTACGTCACCATTGCGCGGATCCAGTGCCACTACGGCGCCCTGCTGGCCTATCATGGCCTTGGCAGCGGCCTGCTGCACCGCAAGATCCAGAGTCGTCCGAATGGTTACGCCCTCCCGGGGCGGGTTGCGCAAGCGTGTGTGTAAGGTATGCCCGCGTGCATCGACCTCTACCTCTTGGTCGCCCGGCTGTCCTTTCAGCAGGGTTTCATACTGTGCTTCAAGGCCGCTTTTGCCGATGCTGTCCAGCCCCGCGTAGTCCGCCATCTGCTCCTCGCGGATTTCCGCAGGGGTCAGGCGGCCCACATAGCCCACTGCATGGGCGAACAGTGAACCATAGGGATAGTGGCGTTTGGTCCTGGTTTGTATGGCTACCCCCGGAAATTGATGTCGCTGCACGGCAAATGCGGCCAACTCTCCGGGACTCAGATTGCGACGCAGAAGAATGGGCTGATAGGGACGTGCATGGGATAGATCACGGTTGAAGCGTTGCTGGTCCTCTGCACTGACGGGCAATATCCGCCGTAGGCGCCGGATGGTTTCCTCCGGGTGCATGGCTTTGTTCGGCGTGATCGTAAGGGCGAAGCCGGTCTGATCATCGGCGAGTACCTGCCCATGCCGGTCAAGAATCAGACCTCGCTGGGGGGCGATGGGCAACAGCACAAGGGTGTTATGGGTGGATTGGGTGGCATAGAGATCGTGATCCCAGACCTGCAGCCGGAATATCTGTATGGCCAGCAGCGCCGTAAGCGCCGTGATCAGTCCCGCAGCGACCAGCAGTCGGCGGGTGAATTGTCGATGTTCCCGGGCGGGCTGTACTGCATTCATGTATGGTTCAGGCGCAATGCGTGACGCAGATAATCGAGCGTCAACGTAAAAAGCGGCCACAACAGGGCGCCGATCAGTGGCCCTAAAAGCAGCGAAAAATGCCATGTGATGGTGCCTGCCCAGGCCTGCCACGACCAGACCAGCAACCGGTGGGCCAGCAGCAACATGAATATGAAGAAGAGTTGCTCCCAGGACGCCAGACTGCGAACCCTGGCAATGCCGGTGTAGAGCAGATAAATCATGACGACCCCGGCGATAGCCTGGGCTCCCAGCACATCGCCAAGTACCATATCCTGAAGTAGCCCGATCAGCCAGACCACGGTAAAGCTCAGTTCAGAAGCACTGCTGATGGCCCAATAGAGCAGTAGCAGGGCTACAAAATCCGGGTGGAGCGATGCGTAAAACGGACCGCAGGGAATGGCTTCCGCCACGAGCGCGAAGAAAAAACCGAGAACGACTACGACGGCGATCATGGCGCTGCTGCGGGCTGGGAGGCTGGGTTAACCCAGAGCATGAGCACGGTGCCCAATCGCCCGAGGTGAACGGCCGGTCGTACCGCAATCTGTGCAAAGGGTTGGTCACCATTGTGGATGACTGCGGAAATCGTACCGACATTGAGCCCCGCCGGGTAACGCCCACCCAGACCCGAGGTGACGAGCTTGTCGCCGACTTTCAGGGGGGTGTTGCGCGGTTGGAAGGGTACCGTAAGACTGTCCAGGTTCCCCGTGCCATCCACCAGCAATGGTGTGTCCGAGCCTGCGGGCTTTACGGGGATGCTGCTGTCCAGGTCGGAGAGCAGCGCCACTTCGCTGCTCTCCGGGGAAACGCGAACCACCTGTCCCGCCACTCCGCCGGCAGCGAGGACCGGTTGTCCGACAAAGACCCCCGCACGCGTACCCAGGTTGGCGACCAATAACTGGCTGCCTGGTGCCAAGTTTTGGGCGATAATCTGCGCTACGGCCACCTTTCCGGGCGGGTGGGGGATGCTGTCGAGCAATGCGAGAAGTTGACGGTTTTCGTCACGCAGAATATCTGCTTCCAACAGCTTGGGCTGTGCATGGACGAGTTCGGCGCGTAGTCTGACGTTTTCGGATTCCAGCGCAGCACGGCTTTGCAGGTAATGGTCGGTCTGCCGCCACAGACGTGCCCCCTGCATGCTGATCCACTGCACAGGATAAGCTATGGTCAAAGAGACGTTTCCCATGTTGGGGTGTTTTTCGCTGGATACCGAGACGAATACAGTCAACAACATCAGCACCGCTACGCGAAGGAGCGGCGGGTAGCGGCGGGGGAAAAACAATGCAGGCATGGTAGCTCGTGGTAGCCGAAGGCTTAATCGTCGGCAAATACCTCACCCAGCAACTCCAGTTCTTCCAGTGCCCGGCCGCTGCCCCGTGCCACGCAGGTCAATGGATCCTCCGCAACGATGACCGGTAGCGCGGTTTCCTCCATGATCAGTCGATCCAGATCGCGAAGGAGGGCGCCGCCACCCGTCAACACCATGCCCCGTTCAGCGATATCGCCCGCGAGTTCGGGGGGGGTTTGCTCCAGGGCCAGTCTGATGGCACCGACAATGGCGCCTAATGGTTCCTGGAGGGCTTCGAGGATTTCATTGCTGGTAATCGTAAATGTCCGGGGAACGCCTTCGGCGAGATTGCGACCGCGCACTTCTATACTGAGCACTTCCTGACCGGGATAAGCGCAGCCAACCTTCTTCTTGATCTCTTCGGCGGTCGTCTCGCCGATCAGCATGCCGTAATTGCGCCGGATATAGTTGACGATCGCCTCGTCCATTTTGTCGCCGCCTACCCGCACACTCTGGGAGTAGACCACCCCGCCCAATGCGATGACGCCGACTTCGGTAGTGCCGCCGCCAATATCCACCACCATGGAGCCAGTGGGCTCCGCAACGGGCATCCCGGCGCCGATGGCGGCAGCCATCGGCTCCTCGATCAGGTGCACTTCGCGCGCCCCGGCGCTCATCGCCGATTCACGGATGGCGCGCCGTTCCACTTGTGTTGCACCATAGGGTACACAGACGATGATCCGCGGACTGGGGCTGAGGAAACGTTGATGATGCACACGTTTGATGAAGTGCTTGAGCATGGCCTCGGTAATCTGGAAATCGGCAATCACACCGTCTTTCAGCGGCCGGATGGCCGTAATGTTGGCCGGTGTGCGGCCCAGCATACGTTTGGCTTCCTCTCCGACGTGCAACTGTCGGCTGGTAGCCCCATGCCGTCCGGTGTGGATGGCTACCACGGAGGGCTCGGAGAGCACAATACCCTTGCCGCGTACGTAAATCAGGGTGTTGGCGGTACCCAGGTCTACGGCCAGGTCGGTGGAGAAAAGGCCAAGAATTCGTTTAAATATCATCAAGTTAGAAGCCTTTCTGGAAATGGATGGAGGCGCTTCGGGGGAGCAGAAAAATTACTGCATCCGCAACAAGCCGTGTGCATCGCGCAGTCTATCATGAGGAACGGCCGAGACCAAAGTCATGATGCCAAACGTCCGGCTTGCGCGGGGATACCAAAAGAACGGAGAATCGTTCACGGCCATTGCGGAATGCTCATGGATGGTGGTCCTGCGTGGTGCGTGTTTTTCGGTCCCTTACGAAAAGGAGTCCCCCATTCATGTCAAATCCGGATGCCGTCAATCATTTCAATGAGCAAGGCGATGCGCACATGGTCGATGTCGGTACCAAGGCGGTGACGACCAGGGTTGCGCTGGCGGCAGGCGAAATTCTGATGGCGGATTCCACCCTGGAACGCATTGCTTCTGGACGAATGGGAAAGGGTGACGTCCTGGGGGTGGCGCGCATCGCGGCCATACAGGCCACCAAAAGGACCTGGGAGTTGATTCCTCTGGCCCACCCCTTGCTCCTCACCGGTGTCGAAGTCGAATTAACCCCTGCTTCCGATCCTGCGCGGATTGTCTGCCGCGCAGAAGTGCGTTGTATCGGCCAGACGGGCATCGAAATGGAGGCGCTCACGGCTGTTTCCGTGGGATTGCTCACTATTTATGACATGTGCAAGGCCATTGATCGTGGGATGCTGCTGCAAAATATCGGTCTCTTACGGAAAGAGGGCGGCAAGACGGGTCTCTGGGAGAGAATCCCTGCGTCCTGCCCGCCAGTCCGCTGATATCTACTTGCCGCGGTGTGGCGAGGAGCTGTAGCGCATCATCACATCCCGGTCCTTCCAGCTCGCTTCCTTCAGGATGTCTTCGGGGATCATGTACCGGTCCTGTGGTGCCACGTCCTGAAACTTCACCACGCGCAGTACATCGCTGAAAGGGAGTTTGCGCAGCAGGCCGTCCTTGTCGGTGGCGCGTACGATCATGGCGTCCTTGAGAAGGGCATAGACATAGAAGTTGCCAGGTCGCAGCTTGCCGTCCTTGTCTTTCCAGGTGACGGTAATGCGCGAATGTTCCTTGAAATCATTGCGAATCATGTATGGATCTCCTTGGTTTGTGTGCCTCTAAACTAATCACCGCGCCGGGCACAAAGCAAATAAGCGCTACTTATTGTAAAATTAAAAACGTTGACTTGCGTTGTCAAAAATCCGGGCATACCTTCCAGCCGTTCTGTAACGGCCGTCCCGGGGGTTGGCGCAGCGCAGCATATCATTTGTCTCTGTCATGGGTGTCGGCAGAGTTGAACATAGTCTTAAAAGAGGTCTAGTATAACCCTCTTAGGGTAAGGTTCCCAGGGAGCAGACGGCATGCCGCAGGGATTAGTTGCAGAACCGGCGCAGGGGGCTGCGTTGGCGGACCAGTTCGGTCGGCGCGTTACCTATCTGCGCATTTCGGTGACGGAGCACTGCAATTTCCGGTGTAGCTACTGTTCTCCCGAGGAGGGGACCCCCTTCTTCGTGCGGAAAGACCATCTACAGGCGGAAGAATATGACCGCCTGATTCGCATTTTCAGCGGGCTCGGCGTCCGCCATATCCGTTTTACGGGTGGCGAACCGCTCCTTCACCCACGGATTCTGTCTTTCGTCGGCTTCGCGCGACGTCACGGTGTCGGCAAGATCAGCATCAGCACTAATGGAGTGCTGCTGGGGCGGCGCGCCGACGCTCTGAAACAGCTGGGCGTCAACAACCTGAATGTCAGTCTCGACAGTCTGGACCCTGAGGTTTTCGCACGGGTGACCCGTGGTGGCGACGTGCGTCGCGTCCTGGAAGGAATCGATGCGGCGATACGGGCAAAGATTCCCCGGATAAAACTCAACGTCGTTCTGCTGCGCCAGGATAATGGGGATAGCCTGCCAGCGCTGCTGGAATATGCGATACAGCGTGGTGTCGATATCCGCTTCATCGAGGCCATGCCGCTCGGTGAAGCGGGGGCGGATGCCCGGGAGACGCAATTCTTGAGCGCTGCCGAGGCGCAGCAGGTTATCGAGCAGCACTTCGGTCCGTTGCAACCCGTGATCCGACCCGCAGACAATGGTCCGGCGCGCCTCTATCAGCTCCCCGCGGTGCGCTCCCAGGTGGGCTTCATTACGCCCATCAGCGACGATTTTTGCGCAACCTGCAACCGTGTACGCCTCACTGCAACGGGGCGTCTGGTGTATTGTCTGGGGCAGGATGGGGGGTTGGAACTTTTGCCTCTCATACGCGGAGCAGCCAGTGACGGACAGATCGCGGAGGCCATTACCCAAGGGATCTGGCGGGACAAGCCGGAGCACCATCACTTTGTAAATGACCCCAACCGTTCCGCCAGAGTGTTCATGATGCGGCTTGGGGGTTAGCCTGCCGGGCGTTTCATGTAGAATCCCCGGTCAATTTTCTTTCATGCAAGCGAGTGGCACATGTACGGATTTCAGGAAATCACTGCGGATCAGCTCAAAGCCTTACGGGAACAGGGAGGGGCGTTTACGCTGATTGACGTGCGCTCGCCCGGCGAAGTGGCGCGGGGCGTCATCGATGGTGCCAGACACCTGCCGCTGCACCTGCTTCCCATGTCCGTGCAGCAGATGGATAAATCGCAACCGCTCGTTTTTTACTGCCTGAGCGGCGGGCGTTCGGCGCAGGCGGCGGCTTTCGCGGCGTCCCAAGGTTTCGGCCAAGTGCTTAATTTGCGTGGCGGAATCTCCGCCTGGGTCAACCGGGGGTTCCCCTTGGTCCAGTTGTCCAGTTGATAAGGATACTCTAAAATAGGGGTGCTTAATCATCAAATCAAAATATTTGCCTTGCTGTTCATACTTTTCCTGATAGAGTCTTGCAGGTAGTTTTTCAGACATCATAACCGAGGAGGTTAACCCATGGTACAAGAAGACAAAGTACTCGACGCGCGCGGACTGAATTGCCCGCTGCCGATTCTCCGCACCAAGAAGGCGCTTGGGGAGTTGACCTCTGGTCAGGTCCTGAAGGTCGTCGCCACCGACCCTGGCGCGGTGAAGGATTTCGAAGCGTTTGCCAAGCAGACCAAGAATCCCCTGTTGGAACAGGCGGAAGCTGCTGGCGAGTTCATCTTCTTCATCCAGAAGGCTTAATTTATCACAGCCGGGCCGCGAGCCCGACCGGGAGTATCAAATAATGGACGAGAAAAAGTTGGCAATTATCGCTACGAAGGGCACCCTGGATTGGGGTTATCCGCCCTTCATCCTGGCATCTACCGCAGCGGCGCTCGGCTATGGGGTTGAAATATTTTTCACCTTCTACGGCCTGCAGTTGTTGAAGAAGGATTTGAGCCATCTGCGCGTGAGTCCGCTCGGGAATCCCGCAATGCCCATGCCGATACCGATGCCGACACTGATGATGGTGCTCCCCGGCATGGAAGGGATGGCTACCTCCATGATGAAGAGCAAAATGAAGGCAAAGGGTGTAGCCAGTCTGGAAGAACTTCGTGAGCTCTGTGTCGAAGCAGAAGTACGGATGATCGCCTGCCAGATGACCGTTGATCTTTTCGAGTTTGACACCGCGGATTTCATTGACGGCATTGAACTCGGTGGTGCTGCCTCGTTCTTTGAGTTCGCCGGAGAGTCAGATATTACGCTCTTCATGTGAACTGACGGGCTGCACTGCGGGTCAACAGGTACGACGTAATTATTGTTAGCGAGGAGCGAGTGAATGGCGACTTACGCTGAAATGAGGGAGATGTTCGACGAAATCCGTGCGGATTTTCGTTATGACCACGAACTCAATGGATGTTTGAATTGTGGCATTTGCACGGCCACCTGCCCGTCTGCGCAGTTCTATGACTATAGCCCGCGCGAGATTGTGCAGTTGTTGTGGACGGAAAATGTCGAGCAGATCTACGATGCGATGCAGGAGAAAATGTGGGCCTGTGCGCAGTGTATGACCTGTGCCGCACGCTGTCCTTTCAAGAATTCCCCCGGTGGGCTTGTCATGATCATGCGCGAAGTGTCCATCCGCCATGGCATGCAGTCGGCTAAAGATGTGCTGCGACCGTTCGGGCGCGTCATGCTCAAGCTGATCACCACGGGCAATCAGTTGTCCCCCGACATGATCCAGCCCGATCACTTCCCCGACTGGGGCCCCAATATCCAGAAGGTGGAAGGCGACTTGCGCATACTGCGTAAAGCCATTCCGGTGCGCACCTTGCAAACCGTGGAAACGGCGTGGGAAGTGTCGCTAAAAACCTCCGTCGAGATGTACACCATCTGGGAAATGACGGGCGTGCTGAAGTCATTGGAAACCATGGATGAAAACCTTTTCGACGTCATTGAGGACTTCATTGACGAGAAACGTGAAGACTATGAAGACTGGCTCGAGAGCCAGAACGACAAGGACTGAGGAGACCATCATGAGCGACAACAGCACACAGCAAGGCGTGGCGGGGCACGGCGCCTTCTTTCAGGACACGAATCTTTCGGCGAACGAAGCCGAAGCGGCAACGGCCTGGGTGCGCAGCCATGTCGACCGGCGTACGATGGACCTGGGCGAGCGGATGGATGACGTCCGTGATCACATGTGGCAGTTGGAGAAGGAAGGCGAAATCATCGTCCACCGCCTTACGGACCAGCACAAGCCCGTTGAAGTAGATACTCTGTATGGCTGGAAAAAGCGGATTCCTACGAATCAGTTCTGGCATCATAAGAGTTGCGGGCAGTGCGGCAACATCCCCGGCTATCCCACCAGTATCCTCTGGTTCATGAACAAGTTTGGCATGGACTATCTGGACGAGACCGACCAGACTTCCTGCACCGCCTGGAACTACCATGGCTCCGGCATCGGCAATGTGGAGTCCCTGGCCGCCGTCTTCCTGCGCAACTTCCATCAGGCCTACGTCTCCGGCAAGCAGCACGGCTTCGAGAACGGCCACTTCTACCCTCTGGTGCACTGCGGCACCTCCTTCGGCAACTACAAGGAGATCCGCAAATACCTCATCGAGTCCGCCGAACTGCGGGAGAAGGTCAAGAAGATCCTCGGCAAACTGGGCCGTCTGGTGGACGGCAAGATCGTCATCCCCGAGGAAGTGGTCCACTACAGCGAATGGCTGCACGTCATGCGCAACCGTATCGCCAGCGAATTGCAGACCATCGACATGAGCAACATCCGGGTCACCAACCACGCCGCCTGTCACTATTACAAGATGGTGGCGGAAGACGCCGTCTACGACAACACGGTGCTGGGCGGTAATCGTACCGCTGTCGGCACCTCCGTCGCCCAGGCGCTGGGTGCCCAGGTCATCGACTACTCCACCTGGTATGACTGCTGTGGCTTCGGGTTTCGGCACATCATCTCGGAGCGCGAGTTCACCCGCAGTTTTACGATGAATCGCAAGATCAAGGTCGCCCGGGAAGAAGCCAACGCCGATGTGATGGTCGGCATCGACACCGGCTGCATCACCACCATGGACAAGAACCAGTGGATCGGCAAGGCCCACGACATGAACTACAGCATTCCCATTGTCGCCGACGTCCAGCTCGCGGCCCTGGCCTGTGGTGCCGATCCCTTCAAGATCGTGCAGTTGCAGTGGCATGCTTCGCCCTGTGAAGATCTGGTGGAAAAGATGGGCATCAGCTGGGACAAGGCCAAGGCCGATTTCCAGGATTATCTCAAGCAGGTGGAACAGGGCAATGTGGAATACCTCTACAACCCCGAACTGGCCACCAATCAAAACATCAATATGAAAGCGGGCGCTTAAGGAGAAAGTTCAGTGAGTGCACAAGATACAGTGTTAGTCGTAGGTGCAGGTCCAGCAGGCTTGTCGGCAGCCGCCACCATAGCCTCCATGGGGAAGAAGGCCGTCATCGTCGAGAAAGAAGATATTCTCGGTGGGGCGCCCATCATCTCCGGTTACGCCAAGCTGGTACCTTCTGGCGAATGGGCCAAAGATGCCATCGGCCGCATGGTCAGCCGTGTGGAAGGCGACGGCAATATCAGCATCCACAAGTCTGCCAAGGTCACCCAGGTAGAGGGTGAGGCCGGTAACTTTACCGCCACCCTGAGCAACGGCGACAAGGTGGAAGCGGGTGCCATCATACTGGGTACGGGATTCACCCATTTCGACTCCATCAACAAGCCGGAATGGGGCTTCGGTACCTACGAGGACGTCCTGACCACCACGCAGATGGAGCAGATGGTGACAGCGGGCCAGATTCGTTGTCCTTCGGACGGCCGGGTTCCGGAGCGCGTGGCCATCCTGCTTTGCGTCGGTTCACGTGACCGTCAGATTGGTCGTGAATGGTGCTCCAAGATCTGTTGCACCGTTTCCACCAATCTCGCCATGGAGATCAAGGAAATTTCTCCGAGTACCGATGTGTTCATTTATTACATGGATATTCGTACCTTCGGCCTTTACGAAGACAAATTCTACTGGAAGAGTCAGGAAGAGTTCAAAACCAAGTTCGTCAAGGCGCGTATCGCCGAGGTCACCAAGTCGCCTGACGGTCGTTTGCTGGTCAAGGGTGAGGATACCCTGGTCAAGCGTCCTATCGTGATTCCCATGGATATCGTCGTTCACGCCATCGGTATGGATCCCAATGCATTGAACCCGGAAATTGCCAGGACTTTTGGTATCGGTCTGGAAAAACACGGATTTATCGACCGCGCGGAACAGTATACCAACAGCCAGGGTACGACGCGTAAAGGGATTTACGTGTGCGGTGCGGCGACCGGCCCGGAAGATATCGATTCTTCCGTAGCGCAAGGCCAGTCCGCTGGGGCGCGTGCTGTGGCGGATCTCTACGGACAGCAGAAAATTGCCAGCTGATATCCACCACAGCGGGAACGGCGAACACATCGTTCCCGCCTCGCTGCCGATCGATCTCGATAAGGGGCTGCTCAACAGATCCTTTTATGAGCTTGAAGAGGCGTTCGAGGGACAGCAGGGTCTTGCAGACCTGGTCGGTAGCCTGACAGAGAAGACGGCGAGTTTTCGTCGTCTCCTGCTGGAGGACAAACGACCCTTGACGGAAGCACAGATGGCGCATCTCGTGGAGCAGATGTTTACCGCGAGACGCAAGATCTGGCCCGTCATAGAGGAGCAGGGCGCGGCGCGGGTAGGTGAAATGATGCGCGATTTGCTGGAGGGCCATGGTGATCTGACGCAGCGTATGACGCGTTTTGAAGAGGCTTTGCCTGCTACGGGAAAGACGAAACGCGTTATCAGGGACATGGGGGCTGAGGTTCTGCACTTCAGTGATCCCGAACGCTATCCGTTGATGACGCGCTGGGTCTGGGACCAGGGTACCACCTCAGGCGCGGTGCGGGAGTTCATCCGCGGGGGCGACTACCTGACGGCTTTCCCTTTTGGAGAAAGTCCCGAAATGTTCGAGGGTCTGCGCCAGTGGATGCGGGAAGCGCTGCTGGAACTGGGGGTGTATCGTGATGTGCCATATATGGTCGATATCATCCTGGCCTACCAGTATTCACAATATGTGCGCGCTATGGCAGAAGGCTTTTTGCGTTCGGATTTTGGCGGCCAAACAGACTTTACGGAACAAATCCGTAAATTGCTGGGCGTAGAAGTACACCGGCGGATGGGTGGATCTCGCATCAAGAGAGACGCCATTCATTGATGAATTAGGGTATAGGAGCGGCTATGGCTATTCATGAAAAAACACTGATCGATCCCGATCGGATTTTGCAGCACGATCACCTGGTAATAGACGGGGTGGACGTTTCAGGTTCCTGGAACACCATGATTACCCCCCGCACGCTGACGGACTACGAAGAGCATTTTGAAGAGATCATCCAGAGTTACAGCGGTGGCGAGAACGTGCACCGTTGCTGGCAGTGCGGCTCCTGCACGAATTCCTGCACCATGTATGCGCAGAATGTGGATTTTAACCCGCGTTACTGGATTTATCTGATTCGCTTGGGCCTGAAGGCCGAGTTGATGAAAGATAAAGACATTATCTGGCAGTGTGTTTCGTGTAACAAGTGCACCAATATCTGCCCCAAGGACGTCCGTCCCGAAGGTGTGATGAAAGCCACCGCCCACTGGATGGAAGAAAATGGTCTGACCCCCAAGACCCTTTCCACTCATTTTGATGAAGAATTTACGCATCAGTGCATCGAATTCGGGCGTATCGAGGATACCGAAGTCATGGTGGGGTTCTTCAAACGTGCCGGGCAACCCTTGGTCCAGGCCTGGATCGTGGAGTTTGGCAAACGCCTGACCAAGCACATGCCCTTGGGTCAGTTGACCAAAATGGGCATGAATGTGGTGTTCCGTCCCAAGACCAAATCCTGGGGTAAAACCGGTGAAGTCCTCGCTGAATACGTGAAGGCACAGAAGGAGGCCGCGCATCATGGCTAAGGTTGCATATTATCCGGGCTGTGCGCTGGAAGGTTCCGGCGGACCCTATGACAAATCCACCCGCGTTCTGGTGAAGGAACTGGGTCTGGAAATGGAAAACCTCGAGGACTACAACTGCTGTGGTGCGATGGAGGTAAAGAACATTCATCCCATGTTGCAGACCTATATGTCGGCGCGGAATCTGGCCATCGCCAGTAAGCTGCAGGGCTGTGATACGGTGATGGCGCCTTGTAACGGCTGCTATCGTAATTTGAAGCAGACCGAATATGAATGTGCTACTTCAGAAGAAACCATGAAGACGGTGCAGGAACTCGCCAACAAGTCGGGTGACCCTGTTTATGAAGGCGACGTGCGCAGCCTGCACGCGCTGGAATGGTTCATGGAGGAAGTGGGTGTCGATGGCATCAAAAGCAAGGTCAAAAAGAGTCTCAACGGCCTGAAGATCGCCAACTACTATGGTTGCATGTACACCCGTCCCCGGCAGATTTTCCCGGAAAAGGATCAGGGTCCCGGTTCGGAATCGAGCTATGCGCCGCATTTCATGGATGACCTGCTCGCAGCAGCCGGTGCCGTGAGCGTGGATTTCCCCTTGAAGACGGCATGTTGTGGTGGGGCGCATACGTTGTCGGATTCGGATACTTCCACCCAGTTGGTGCTGAATATCCTTCAGGCGGCGGAAGATGCCGGTGCGGAGGTGATCGCCACCGAGTGTCCCACCTGCCATTCCGGTCTGGAAATGCATCAGATCCGTGCGGAGACGGAGTTCGGCATCAAATCGAGCGTCAAGGTGATTTATTTCACCCAGTTGCTCGGTTTGGCCATGGGTCTGTCTGCGCGCAAGGTAGGCATTCCCGACAATGTCAGCGACTCGATGGATCTTCTTGCCGCCAAGGGCATTATCTGAAATGGTATGGGGAAGCGCCCCTTTGCGGGGCGCTTTTTTTTACCCGTCGCTGACACCAGGGGAAGGCCATGGAATGTAACGGTTGCGAATTCCGCGCCGAATTATATTACGATCGGGAATGCCAGATCTGGGTGCGACGCGAAGGCGATGGCACGCTTACGGTGGGTATGACCGACATATCTCAGTCGATCGCCGGAAAGATTCTGCATGTCCGGGTACGCCGACCAGGGACACGTCGTCCGCTGGGTAAGCCGGTTGCCACTATCGAGAGCGGAAAATGGGCAGGTCCGGTTCCGAATGTCTTCGATTGCGTGATCGAATCGGCCAACGAAGATGTCCTGGAAGATCCCAATCTGCTCAATATCGAACCCTACGAAGCCTGGATCGCCCGGGTACGCCCGGTGGCTTCGGTGGACGCTGCGCTCAAAAAGCTGTCTACTGGGGACGTCGCCTTTGAGTTGTACCGGCAGCGCTGTCTGCGTGATGACATTCATTGTGAGCGAGGAATGCGATGAGCGACTACCACTATCTGGAGGATCAGGGCGAAAAGTCGGTGGTCATCGTCATGACCAGCGGGCCGAGCACCGCGCATCGCTGTGCGACGCCGTTTTATCTGGGTGCCCTGTTGTCTTCCATGGATGCGGAGGTTAAGATTTTTTGCACGATGGAGGCGGTCCGGCTGATGCAGACGGGCGTTGCGGAAAATCTTTCGGCGATGGCTGGCGGCAAGCGGATTATCGACTTCATTCGTGACGCCAAAAATGCCGGAGTGGAAATCCAGGTCTGTCGACCGGCGCTTCCCGGCTATGAGATCGAGGCCGACAACCTGATCGACGAAGTGGATGCGGTGGCTTCTGCCGGTGATCTGGCCGATCTGATTCTGTCGGTTGACCGACTGCTGTTTTTTTAAATCCTGCTTGGCAGCGGGACCTGTTTACTGGAAATGCAAACCAAAGGAGAGAATGATGGGAACTGTACGTGGCTGTGAAATCCCCGAAGATCTGCTGTACAACGTCGAGAATAACGTGTGGCTGCGCAAGGAAGACGATGGCACTGTGACCATCGGCATGACCTCCTATGCCTGTGCGTTGGCTGGACAGATCGTTTCCTATACACCCAAGGGCGCTGGCAAGGAGATCAAGAAGGACAAGTCCGCAGCAACGGTGGAGTCCGGCAAGTGGGTTGGCCCGTTGAAGAGTCCCGTCAGCGGTACGGTGGTGTCGAGCAATGACGATGTGGCCAAGGAGCCGGGCCTCATCAACAAGGATCCCTATGGAAGCGGCTGGATTGCCAAGCTGACGCCCGCTGATTTTGCAGGCGATGCCGGTGAACTGAAGACCGGCGCCGATGCTTTGGCGGCATTCGAAGCAAAGATGACGGCTGATGGTTTTGGCGGCTGCTGATTGGTGCAATCCGTCATGATTCAGGAAGACGGCCGCATTTCGCGGCCGTCCGGCTTTCTCTCTGCATAAAGGATGGAAATTCATATGAACCCATGGTTGAACGCTGTTGCGCAAGTAGAGGCTTTGGAGGATCTGGTCCTCAATGCGGATCTGGTGGACTCTATGCGCGAACGGTGGTCCGGTCTGTCCGGTAGTCAGGTGGGTCGTATCAATTTCTATACGCCTTCTTTCAAGCACCATGAAACGTCCGAAGTTTCCGCCTGCGGGAAGAATGCTTTTCCGGCCATATCCATCACCGGTGGTGATTGCAAGTTGCAGTGTGACCACTGTAAGGCGAAGATTCTGGAGCCGATGATTCCGGTGCGCACGCCGGAAGAACTGGATCGTCTGGTGGACCGGATCGTCCTGGATGGGGGCCGTGGGCTGCTGCTTTCAGGAGGTTCGGACCATCAGAACGTGGTCCACTATGAACCCTATTTCCCGACGGTGCGCAAGATCAAGGATCGCTATCCGAATTTACAGATCGCCATGCATACGGGTATCGCCACCCCGGAGTTCGCGCGTGGGATGGAGGATGCGGGTGTCGATGTGGCCATGATGGATGTGATCGGTGCCCAGGACACCATCAACCAGGTCTACCATTTGCGCCGTTCGGTGGATGATTTTGAGGCGGCGCTGGAGGCATTGGTGGCCACCAGGATGAAAGTGGTGCCGCATATCGTCATCGGGCTGCATTACGGTGAATTGCTCGGTGAGTGGAACGCTCTTGAAATTATCCAGCGGCATCTGCCCAGTGCCCTGGTGCTGGTGGTGATCATGCCGCAGTATGCCGCTTCGAGCCGGCCTTTCGCGACGCCAGCGGCGGATGAAATTGGTAAATTCTTTATGGATGCGCGGGCTGCGCTGCCGGAAACACCGGTATTGCTGGGCTGCGCACGGCCTTCCGGGGTGCATCGTTCCATCACCGATACCTATGCGGTCATGGCGGGACTGAACGGGGTGGCCTTCCCCTCTGATGGCATGCTGGCCCTCGCCAAGCACCTGGAACGGGATGTCTTTGTGACACCGTCCTGCTGCTCCATGATTGTCGGTGAAGAAGTCCTGGCGCTCGGTGACGAGACGACCACTGTGCCTCTGGATTATGTCCCCGCCGCGCCGAAACGTCGCCCACAACTGCGGGATATCCCGATTGTGTTTACGGCCTGAGACTGCATTGTTTCTTCTGGGACTCACGTTCGTCCGGTTGCCTACGTTATGACAACGTATAACGCCAAGGACTGGCTCGTGGTCGATACGGGCGTGCGCCCGGCCGACGAAAATATGGCCTTGGACAAGACGTTGCTCCTGGCAATGTCCGAAGGACAGATTCCCAGCATTTTCCGTTTCCTGCGCTTTGAGGAATCCGCGCTGGTCGGTTATCACCAATCACCGGAGCAGGAACTCAACCTGGAGTTCTGTCGTGAGCAGGGGATCGCCGTGCAGCGTCGTCTTACCGGCGGCGGCGCACTGATTTTTGATCCCACCCAGATAGGCTGGGAACTGGTTTGTCGGCGGGACGCGCTACCCCAGGGCGATATGGCCTCGCTGTCGCAGAGAATCTGTGAAGCGGCGGCGGCTGGCTTATCGCTTCTTGGGGTGAGCGCACGGTTTCGCCCGCGCAACGACATCGAGGTGGAAGGGCGGAAAATTTCGGGTACCGGCGGGATTATGGATGGCAATGTGCTGCTCTTTCAGGGGACGGTGCTGGTCGATCTGGATATTCCGCGGATGTTGCGCGTACTGCGGGTGCCGCTGGAGAAACTGAATGCCCATGCCATCTCTTCGGTGGCGGAACGGGTGACCAGCTTGAAGGCCTTGTTGGGTAAAGCGCCGGAGTTGACGGCGGTACAGAAGGCCTTACTGGATGGTTTCCGCGCGCATTTGGGGCTGTCTTTCGTCCGGGGCGACCTGCCGGATGCCGTGGCCGCGCTGTTGCCGGAGGCATTGGCGGAGGTGCGTGACGCGGACTGGCTTGGCATCAACCGCCGCGCGCGCGACGATATGCCGCTGCGTAAAGCGACCTTGCGCGCCCCCGGTGGCACGCTGCAAGCAGAAATGCTCTGGGATAGTTATGGGAACCGAGTGCGGCAGGTTCACTTCAGCGGTGATTATTTTGTCCAGCCCCGGCGCGCTATCGTCGATCTGGAGGCGGCGCTGCGTAATGTCCATCTGAACGACGTGGACGGTGTTATCGAGGGATTGTTCGAGAAGCAGGCTGTCGATGGCTTCGGCTTACAGCCGGAGCATTTCGCGACGGTATTGCGGATGGCGGCAAAAGACGCGTGAACCCTTTAGCCATAGATGTACTGGTGATTGGCGCCGGTCCGGCCGGCGCGGCGGCAGCGCGTGCCGCTGCGGGCAAAGGCCTTACGGTGATCTGCGTGGATCGTCGTGCGGAGGTCGGCGTCCCGGTGCAATGCGCCGAGTTTGTCCCCATGCCGCTCTTGCGTACGGTGCATGAAACGGATTCGCGGGTGCAGGACGTGGCAGGGATGTTGACGGTGCTGCCCTCCGGGTTGCAGCATCACAGCGTTTTCCCTGGCATCATGATTGACCGGGCACGTTTCGACCAGGGACTGGCAAAGCTGGCGCAGGCAGCCGGTGCTCAGCTTGAAACGCGTTGCCAATTCCTCGCCTGGGATGGCGAAGTGGCCCGCCTGCGGCGCGGCACCGGAGAGGCATTCACCGTGCGCCCCCGCCTGCTGATCGGCGCCGACGGGCCACACAGTCTGGTGGCGGAGGCCGTGGGCTTGCCGCATCAAGAGGTCGTTTATACCCGTCAATATACGGTGCCATTGCTGCGTCCCTATGCGGATACGGATATTTTTCTTTCGGATGCTTTTCCGGGAGGCTATGGTTGGTTGTTTCCCCGTGGGCCGGTGGCCAATCTCGGATTGGGTGCGGATCGGCATTTTGAGAACAACCTTAAATTGCCGCTGGAGCAGTTGCATCGGCAGATGGTGGCGCGTGGCATCATCGGCGAAGCCGTCCTCGGGCGTACCGGTGGCGCGATTCCCGTGGGTGGCATTCGACCGATGGTGCGTGGCAACGTGGTGCTTGTCGGAGACGCGGCGGGGCTTACCCATCCCATCACGGGGGCGGGTATCCCCGCTGCGGTGATCAGTGGTGAAGGCGCAGGATTGGCCGCTGCTGGTTATCTGGCGGGCGACGGGGACGCGTTGGAGAGCTACGCAGAAGATATGCAGGATCAGTTTGGTCCGGCCTTGGCGCGGGCCGTGCAGCGAAGAAAATCTTTGGAAGCCGTGTGGCGACAGCCTGCGGCCCAGGAAGACAGGGTGATGCGATCCGGCTGGATCGCCTTTGATGAATACTACGCCGCCTGAGGCGGAATGACAGGAGGAACTTCCATGAGTGCGGTAGCCCAAGAAAATTCTCAGCCCTTGAACTTTTATCGCCCGGATTATTTCGTCAAAACGCCGACGATGCGGTCACCTGAATATGTGCAGCTCAGCACCGCGGCGGCGATTACGCTGGGTCTGGTGCCTGGGGTGATGCACCGCACCTCCTGTACGAATTGTCTGAATCTACTGATGACCTACCCGGAAGGCTGTCGTGCCAACTGCACCTACTGCGGTCTGGCCCGGCATCGGGAAGAGAGCCGCGATTACGCCGACCGCAACTTCATCCGGGTGGACTGGCCGACGGTGCGCGTGGATGAAATGCTCGAACGTATCGCCAAGAACAGCGACAAGGGTCAGTTCCAGCGTATGTGCATCAGTATGATCACCCACCCCGATTCAGACCATGATACACAAGTCATGCTGAAGCGCTGGATGGAGGTGGCGCCCCATATCCCCGCTTCCATTCTCTCCAACCCGACCACCATGGATAAACAGGATCTCATCGACCTCAAGGCGATGGGCGCGGATATCTTTACCGTCGCCCTGGATGCGGTGACGCCGGAAATCTTCGAGCGTACCCGTGGCAAGACGGTGCAGAGCCCCCATTCCTGGGACAAGTACTGGCAGACCATCGAATGGGCGGCAGAGATTTATGGTCCCGAAAAATTCGGTGCGCATCTGATCTGCGGCATGGGCGAGACCGAGCAGGAAATCCTCGCCGTTTGTCAGAAGATGAAAGACATGGGTGGCCATAACCACATGTTTGCCTTCTTCCCCGAGAAAGGCTCCATGATGGAGGATTGGGACGCCGTGCCCCAGGACCATTGGCGCCGGGTGCAGTTGGGCCGCTTCCTCATCGATTATGCGGGTGGCCGTTATGAGGATATGGAGTTTGATCAGTATGGTCGCGTGCTGAGTTTCGGTTATCCCCAGGCGGAGCTGGAAGACATCATCGACTCGGGTAAGCCCTTCCAGACCTCCGGCTGCCCAGGGAAGGATGATGAAGAAGTCAGCGCCTGTAATCGGCCTTATGGGGATTCCTCGCCTTCGGACATCCGCTCTTTCCCCTTTGCGTTGAACAGGGAAGATGTGGAAATCGTGCGTCGCCAGATGCGGTTGCAGGACTTGCGGTTTCCCGGATAAAACGGGCGAGGTGCGGAAAAGGGGCTCCGGCCCCTTTTTTTATCAGTCACGCAACAGTAAATTCCAATAATATTTATTGTTGCTAATAAACCAATATTTTACGGCTTGATAAACCGATTAAAAAATTTACGGATACAATATCTTGCAACACTGTTTCCGTTCCGACACAATCAACGTGTCATCAGCGATACAAACAGGGGCGGAGAAATTACATGAAAAAATCACGGATCTTAGGGATTGCGGTCGGCGCGACGTTGGCGATGGGCCTGTCGGCCAGTGCGTTTGCTACAGATGGTTATCAGTTGATCGGTATCGGGCAGTATGCCGTGGGTATGGCGGGCGCCGTTGTTGCGGCTCCGGATGATCCCTTGTCTGCGGCTATGAGCAACCCGGCCGGATTGGCATTGATGACGCCGCAGGCGGCATTCTCGGCGGAGATTTTCAACCCGGTCCGCAAGACGAATCTGGGTTTTGGCGAGATCGGCAGCCATAGCAATGTCTACGGTGTTCCGGCCATCGGCTGGGTGGCCCCGGCCTTTGCCAAGAACTGGGTATTCGGTGGCGGCGTTTACGGCACTTCTGGTCTGGGTGTCAATTATCTGCAGAATTTGGGTCCCGCCGGTTACGCGCAGGCCTATAGCAGTATCACCTTCATGCAGATGGCGCCGTCCGTTGCGTGGAAGGCAAATGATCGTCTCTCCGTCGGCGCATCGTTGAATATTGCGGCGGAGCAGGGTTCTTTTCAGCAAACATTTTCCCAGAACGCCCCTGTTGTCGTAGGTGTTGGTCCGAATGGCCCCATAACGCAAATGATGCCGCAGCAGGGTGGACTCAATCTGGCCACCCCGAGTTGGGCCTATGGCGTCGGCGCGACCTTGGGCGTGTTGTATAAGGTGAATCACATGGTGACATTGGGTGCGACCTATAAATCACCCATCCTGTTCACCCCCATGACCTGGCAAGCAGGTTTGCAGAACCAGGTGAGCCCGGCGACGGGTAATGGCGTGATCGGAGCACCTGGCCAGTATAGTGGGCACCTCAACTATCCTCAGCAGATCGCCCTGGGTCTCGCGATTCGTCCCATCCGGCAGTGGTTGGTCAGCATCGAGGGACAATGGATCAACTGGCACAATACCATGAACAATTTCACCATTTTTGGACCATGGACGGCATATCAGGGTGGCGCAGCAGTGGGAGGATTGTCCTCCATTGCACTCCCCATGCACTGGAGCAACCAGTGGGTGGCCAACTTCGGTACCCAGTATGACGTGAACAACTGGTTGCAGGTACGTGCCGGTTATACCTGGGGTTCCAATCCCATCAGCAACAACACCATCGCCTCCAATCTGATCTTCCCGGCCATCGTGCAGAATGCCATCACCTTTGGCGCCACGCAAAAGCTGGGCATGGGCTGGAAGCTGACGGAAGCCTACATGCACGAGTTCTCCAATACCAATACGGGTCCGGCCGGTTCTTCCCCCTTCGGTGGTCCTATGCCTGCCAGTGCCACCATGTACGAAAACTCCTACGGTATTCAGGTCGGTTACGACTTCTGATATATCTGATACATCCCTCCTCGGGTTATGAGGGAGACGGGCGACCGTCTCCCTTTTTTGTGGGCGCCTTGCATGGGGATGAGGTTTTGGGGGAATATATAGCCGACCATATTGCTAGGGATTGTCATGAAGTCGATACCGATTACCGATGTGAGCAGTCTGAAAAATGAGCTGAAGAAGTACAAGATGGGGAAGAAGCTGGAGATCCCCCGTTTCAATCAACTGGCGCGGATGGCTTATCTGGGGCGGCTGGTGATGACGCCGCTGGACCCGGAGGATCCCTCCTGCAAGTCTTTTCTGGTGCATATCCAGGAGCCGCAGGGATTGGCGGCACATTTTATTGATCTGGATGAAGACTTGCAGGACGGCATCCTGATTCTCGACAGCGAGCAGTCCATGGCCATGGCTGGGATCATGCAGGCGGGCGTGGAAGAGCGGGCGCGCTGGCACCAGGCCCTCAATGAGCGCGACTTCTATTTCTCATCCTTTTATCGGCCGAAAGATCAGGAAGCGCAGGGCGAAATTTCACAGAACGGGTAGGTAAGTGGCGTCCATTCGTCTGCTCCATCTGGGGAAGCTCGGTCCCGAGGCGCTGCATCGCGCTTATGCCGGCTTGGCGGAGGCGCAGGGGGAGCCGGACATGCCCATTCTGTTGCTGGCGCAGTCCGACGCCCATCTGAGTCTGGGCGCCGCCCAGGGGCCGGGCGCGGAACTGGACCGGCGGGCTTGCGAGCAACTGGACATCCCGGTGTTGCGGCGGCCCCTGGGGGGTGGCGTGGTGTGGGTGGACCCCGGCCAGCTGAATTACTTCTTCATTTTCCCCGCCGCGGCGGGAGTCCGCCGCGCACCGGAGTTGTTTGACCGGATTGCCCCCTGGGTGCTTGCCGTACACGCCCATTTTGGCCTGGAGGTGGAGGTGCGGGGTGGGCAGGACTTCTGGTGCCGGGGGCGCAAGATCGGGGGCACCGGGGCGGCTTCCATCGGGCATAGTCTGGTGCTGGGTGGCAGCTTTATCCTGGAGGCCCAGTGGACATCTTTTGCGGATTGCGTGGCTGCCCCTTCGGCGGGTTTTCGCGCATGGCTGAAGGAGGCGCTGGAGGAGGACTTAGGTAGCTGGTCGCGGTTGCTGGGCCGCGTGGTGGGCCCGGAAGTGGTGCTGGATGCCTGCCCGGCGCTGCTCCATGCGGCAGGCTGGGATGTTGTCGTAACAAGGCCTACAGAGGCTGAAAGACGTGCCATGACGCAGGTGGAGCTGGAAGATGTGGACTGGGAGCAGCCGGTCCGTCGTCGGGTGCGTGCCGGGATCAAGCTCAAGGCGGGGGCTTTCCTGACGGAACAACACTGGCCTGATGGCCACTGGCTGCGGGTGTGGACGGAAAACGGCACCTTTCGGCGCATCGCTGGTTCTGCCTGGTCGGCAGGGCAGGGGGATACGCTGACCGGCCTGCAGCCCGGTTCGGAGAGGTTTGACGAACGCTTGCGGGAAATGGCCGGCGCCGGGGCCGCGCTCTGGGGCGAAAGACTATCGGAGACGGCGGTCTGGGCGGATTGAATCCGTCGTGCCTGCTACGGATATCCTGAATTCATGCAAGGGAGGTGGCCTGGTGCCGAGTATCAGTGACCGGATGCGCAAGCGCTTTATTCTTATGGCGGGCGATCCCGAATTACGGGCGGCCGTGGTGGCGGCGACGCCCGAAGGCTGGGGAATGACGGAGGCTACGGACCTGGATGGCCTCGGCGATTGGCAGGAAGTGCTGCTGCATCGTTTCATGCTGCTCAGTCTGGATGATGATCCAAGGATCGAGGACCCCATTGAATTGATCGATACCTTGCGGCGGGAATACCAGTTGAATATTGCGATATTCTGTCTGGGTGGAAGTCAGGAGCGGCGGGACGCGGCGCGTTCGGCACGGGCGGATCGCTTTTTTGACCGGGATACGGGTTTGCAGCGTCTGCCGGAATTTTTTGCCCAGTTTGGCTGGTGAGGGGTAGACCGCCCATCGGCAGAAGCGCCGATGGGGATGGTCTGCTGCGCAGTGTCAGCCTACTTTGGCGTGGGCTTCGGTGCTGAGCATCAGGTCGCGGCTTTCGCTCTGACCGTCAACGCTGACGCTCAGGGTGGCGATACGGATGCCGGCGTCCTTGAAGGTGATTTCGTAGGAGAAAATACCGGGCAGTTCGATGCTGGTTTCCTTCATGGTCTTGCCTTCGCAGATGACGCTGATCTTTGCCGTTCCCTTGCCTTCGAGCATGGCCTGAATCCGGAAAGGATGACCGGCGACGCGGCGATAAACCTGCGGATCGCGGTTGGCATTGTATTGCAGGTTGTTGAGTTTGACCATTTTGATCAGATTCGTACTCATGGTAGCCCCTTCTTAATCACGCTATAAAATGAATTGTACATGCATGCAGTTAAAACTCTTTTATCCTAGACGAAAACCGCCCGGAGTGGTAGCGGGGCGCGATCGAAAAATCCTGCAGGAGTGACGATGACAGAGCCAAACGGGTTGATAAGCGCATTAGACGGGGCGCAGGGGCGCATTGACGCCCTGGCGGGGCAGCAGGCTGCGGGGATGCCCTTGCCGGAACTGGTGGCGGCTGGGGTGGCGGAGGCATCCGCCATGCTGCGCATCATGCTGGCTGCGGAGCACAAGCCTTATGCCCATGATGCGGATTTGCTGGAATTGTGGAAGGCGCTGGTGAAGGGTGCCCCTCACTGGAACACCATCCGCGATAATTGTCGTGAATTGGTTTTTTACCAGAATTGCCTGAAGGCGGGGCGTGCCGACGCGCTGCCCGCACAGCCGGAGCGCATGGTGATCCATACCCTGCGCCATATCTGCCTTTATCTGCGCAGTCATGTCGAGCAAAACAGCGGGGACGATGTATGAGTGAGGCGAAAATGGCAGAGAGTGACGGCTTGCGCGTGCTCATCGATGAGCCTTTTTATCAGCCGGTGGCAAATGAGGTTAGGGTGTTCCTGGCGGCCTGGGACCGGCGTCTACCGGTCATGCTCAAGGGGCCGACGGGCTGCGGCAAGACCCGTTTTCTGGAGCACATGGCGTGGCGCCTGAAGCGGCCGCTGGTGACCGTGGCCTGCCACGAGGATCTGACCAGTTCGGACCTGATCGGTCGCTTTCTGATCGAAGGCAACGAAACGGTCTGGCAGGACGGTCCGCTGACCAGGGCGGTGCGGGAGGGGGCCATCTGCTACCTGGACGAGATCGTCGAAGCACGTACCGATACGACGGTCGTCATCCATCCGCTGACCGACCATCGCCGTCATCTGCCCATCGAGAAGCTCGGCATCGAGATCACGGCGCACCGCGATTTCATGCTGGTGATTTCTTATAATCCCGGCTATCAGACGGTGTTGAAGGATCTCAAGCCGTCGACCAAACAGCGATTCGTCGGCATGAACTTCAATTATCCGCCAGCCGATGTGGAAACCTGTATCGTGATGAAAGAGGCGGGCGTGGATGAGGGCCGGGCGAAGGCACTGGTGGCGGCGGCGGGCAAGGCGCGGAACCTGAAGGAGCAGGGGTTGCAGGAAGTCACCTCGACCCGGGCGCTGATCTATGCGGGGGCATTGATGGTGGCGGGTCTGGACGCGCTGGAGGCCTGTGTGGTGGCGATCATCCATCCGCAGACGGACGATCCGGAATTGGCCGAGGCGCTGCTGGAGATTTTCCGGACCTTCTTCCCGGAACAGGGCTAAGGAACGACCATGTCGGCGGCGACGGAGGATATCCTCGACCACCTGGCGGCCATTAGTTTCGTGGCTGGTCGGGATGCGCGGGCGGCCTTGCCCGCCGTCACATCGCTAGGTGAGACCGCCGCCCTGCGCTATCTGGAGACCGGCCGTGACCTGTTTTTTTATGACCGGGAGGCAGGCAAGGCGTTTTTCCATGCAACGGCGGATCTGACGCAGGCCTTTGGAGGACTGGACCCCTGGCTGGATCAGGCCCGCCACTTTCTCAGTCAGCGTGGCACGTTCCGGGCGGCGGTGGGCTTCTTTGAACAGGCCGGAGCAGTGCGCCGGAGCTGGGGTGCAGATGGCGAGGCGCTCTGGTTCGATTTGGGGGCGACGTGGATTGACCGGCATGTGGACAGCGCGGCGTCCTATTTCCGGGTGCCTGCAGCCATTCTGTTTGGCAACGCGGGTACGGAGGGGCTGCGGGCGCTGCTGGCGCCCGCCGACACCCTGGCCAAGGGCCGTCTGGGTTTGGGGACGTATCTGGAGGGTGCCATCCAGGTGCGCGGCATCTGTGGCCTGGATGGTGTGACGGAGTGGGCGCAGCGTGGCGCGGATGTGCTGGCGGCGGGGCGGCTGCGTGGTGAGGCATGGTTCCGACTGGAGAGCGATGAGGCGCGTGGCTTTCTGCTGGAGGTCCTGCCCGGCTTTCATATGGGGGCCCATAAGCGGCTTTTCGGATTGTTGCTCCAGGCCTGGACCGGGCTGCATCTGCCTCTGGAGGAGGGGAGCTGGAGTCTGGAGGGCGGGCGCAGCTTTCTCGAGACCGACGGGCGCAGCCTTTTTGTGCCGGCAGTGATGCCCGACCGGGAAGAGGCCCTGCTGGCCATCTACCACACCGGTGCGCATCTGGTCTTCGACAGCTACGGGCAGGATGCCATCCGCGCCCTCTTTGCGGAAATCGGTATGGAGCATCCACCCCTGGATCCCGACCAGCGCATAACCTGGCGGCCGCTCTTTGCGCGCTTTGGGGAGGACATGATCCGCTTCCAGCTCATTTTTGACCTCTGTGAAGATTTGCGCGTGGATGCGGCGCTGGAGCGGGAAATGCCCGGTTATCTGGCGCGGGTGGTGCGGGCGGCGCGTGGCCGCAATCTGCCGGAAGGACCCGCCAGATATTACCATGAGGAGGCGCTGCGACTGCTGGAAGACGCGCGCGCTGGTCGTTTGTCTGCCGGACTCGCTGCGCTGACCACGCCTCAGGCCGGCGTAGTGGATGCCTTTCGTGCGGCATTGACGTGGTATGCGAACACGGATCTGCCGCCGCTGACCTTGGCGGAGCGCGCCAGCGCCTATCTGCCCGGCCATTCGCCCAATGCCGCACGGCCGGTGTATCCGCGCCGGAAACACGACAGTGATGCGCCGGAAATGGATGGCGGCGGTGGGCTGGGTGCCGCAGGTCACGAAGAAAAACCTCGGGAGTCTCCGCAGCAGGCCGAAGGGAATGACCCGGATATGGATATTCCCCCAGAGGATATTCAGGGTACCGGCGGGCGGGTCGGGGTGGGCATTCCCATGCCCGCGAAGGTGACGGGCCGTGGCCGGGGAGTCAAAGGGCCCAGGGGCGGTTGGGCCTATCGCGAATGGGATTACCGCCATCAAAGCTATAAGGAAGACTGGGCGCGGGTCCATGAGCGTAGTCTGCGCGAGTATGACGAAGCCAAGGCAATGGAAATCGCTACCGCATATGATGGTACCCTGCGCCGTCTGAAGCAGGCCTTGCAGGCACAGAAACCGACCCGGATGGCAACGCGCCGCCGTCAGTACGAGGGCGACGAGCCGGATCTGGAGGCTGCGGTACAATTTATGGTGGAACGGCGTGCCGGACGCTCGCCGAAAGCCAGCGTCTACCAGCAAAGACGTCCGCAGCAACGGGATACCGCAGTTTTGCTCCTTGCCGATCTCTCCACCTCCATCATGGCAGAGGCGGGAGATTCCGGAGTGCGGGTGGTGGATCGTCTGCGCGCAGCCATGCTCCTCTTTGGCGAGGCGCTGGTGGAGGTGGGCGATCCCTTTGCACTCTATGGATTCGCCAGCAAGTATCATGATGAAGTCTTGCTCTATCCCATCAAGCGCTTTGCGGACAGGTTCGATCTGCGGGCGCGGGCCCTGCTCGGCGGACTGTCCGGGCGGCTGGCGACACGCATGGGGGCGGCCATTCGCCACAGCTCGCGGCTGATGCTGCGGAGTCCTGCACAGCGGCGTCTGCTCCTGATTCTGTCGGATGGGCGTCCCGCCGATTATGATGACGGCGGTGACCCCCGCTATTTGCAGGAGGATACGCGCATGGCGGTGAAGGAGGCGCAAGACTTGGGTATCCACGCCTTTTGTATCAGTCTGGACCCGCGTGGTGGCGAATATCTGCCGCTGGTCTTCGGGCCGGGGCACTATCTCGTGCTGCCCCATCTCGACAGTCTGCCGGCACGTCTACCGGAGATCTATCTGCGCCTGCGGGGCCACAGCGCGTGACGGGCGAGGCGCAGACGGTTGCCAGCGGAGTGAACGAGCGGGGAATGCTGCGCCCACAGATCGCCGCGACCCGCCCAGCGGTTTTCGTCGGGGCGGCGCGTTACCGGCGGGCGAGTTATGGGAGTAACCATCCCCTGGCGATTCCGCGGGTCTCCCTGACCCTGGACCTCATCAACAGTTACGGGGCCATGGCGCCGGAAGAATACCGGCAGGGCCGCCCGGCGAGCCATCGGGAACTCTTCGGCTTTCATACGAAAGAGTACATACAGGCCTTTGAGCGGGCGCAGTTTCGTGGTGGTGTACAGGATAGCGATCGTCAGCGTTATCAGTTGGGTACGCTGGAGAATCCCTATTTCCCCGGTTTTTTCGACACGCCCTCCCTGGCTACCGGTTCCAGCGTGCTCGCGGCGGAAGCCGTGCTAGAAGGCGTAACTGCCTTCAGCCCCGCGGGCGGAATGCACCATGCCGCACCGGGTCAGGCGCGCGGCTTCTGCTACCTCAACGATCCGGTGCTCGCCATTCAGCGTCTGCGCCGCGCCGGTCTGCGGGTGCTGTACTGGGACATGGATGCCCACCACGGTGACGGGGTGGAGGCGGCCTTTGTGGAGGATCCGGACACGCTGACGGCCTCCCTGCACATGGATACGGACTACGCCTATCCCTTTCTGGGCGGCAAGCTCACCGACTGGCCGGGGCTGGCGGTTAATCTGCCTTTGCCCAAAGAGGTGAATGACAGTGAATATGCGCTGGCTTTTGCGGAGTTATGGCCTCGTGTCTTGCAGCGTTTCAGCCCAGATGTCGTCGTTCTGCAGGCGGGCACCGATATCCTCGCACCGGATCCTTTGAGCAAGTTTCGGGTCTCCAACGGCTTATTCTGGCAAGTCGTGCGCCAGATCACGGCGGAAAGCCCGCGTCTGCTGGCCCTGGGCGGGGGTGGTTATCATCCCGTTGCTTTGGCGCGCTGCTGGGCCGGTCTCTGGGCGATTCTCAGCGGTCGCTCGTTACCCGCAGAATTGCCCGCATCCGGGCAAGCATTGCTCCAGGCGGTCGAATGGGAACTGGACGATGAGGATGCGCCAGACTATCGTCAGCAGTTCCTGAGTCTGGAAGATGCGGCCCGGCCCGGCCCGGTGCGTGCCGAGTTGCGTGAACGCCTGGATTTTTTGCTGCACCACCATCCCCTCTTTGCCAACAGGAGTAACGCTGCGTGAATGCTGCGGAAAATGGACTGATTCCGGGGGCCGCCAACAGTGCGGGTACCAAAGCCTATGTGGCGCGCTTCGCCGGGACTCTCGCTGACGAACACTTCAGTGACTTTTTGAACACCCGCATCAAGCTATCCTCCCTGGGCGTCGGTACCTTCCCCGGTGGCGTGGACGACGTGACGGATGTCGCGGTGGCGGCCATTGTGGCGCGGGCCTTGCAGTCGGGCATCAACGTCGTCGACACGGGTGCCAACTACCGCCTCGGGCGGGCCGGGCGGGCGGTAGGTGTAGGTATCGCAAAGGCGATAGCGGCAGGTATCCAGCGTGAGGAGTTTTTCGTGGTTGGCAAGGGGGGCTTTCTGACCTTCCCCGACGGACGGCCAGAGGATCCGCTGACATTCTTCCGTGAGGAGGTGGCGGCCAAGGGGCTGGGTAAAGAGGAGGACCTGGCCCAGGGGGTCCACTGTCTGAGCCCCGAATATATTGCCTGGCAACTGGATACGTTGCGCGCGCAAACCGGTCTGGGAACCCTGGATGTGTTTCTGGTGGATCAGCCGGAGGTGCATATCCCTTTGATCGGCAAAGAACAGATGTATCGCAAACTGACTGATGTGTTCACTATGCTCGAAGCGGCGGTGCAGGCCAACAAGATTCGCTACTACGGCATTTCCACCTTCAATGCCTGCCGGGTAGAGACGGATAATACCCTGTTCCAGTCTCTGACCAGCCTCATCGGACTGGCGGAGAAGGCGGCGGGGCAGGGAAACCGCCATCATCTGCGGGTAGTGCAGTTGCCTTTCAACGCGCTGATGCCGGAGGCCTACACCCGTTTCAGTCAGGTCACGGGGCAGGGCAACATCGGCTCCACCATCCAGGCGGCTTTCCAGCTCAAGCTGACCATCATGGCCAGCCACCCCCTTGGTAAAGGTCTGCTGGCGCGGGAAGAGGTGCCGTCCCTGCAGGAAGCCATGCCGGAATTGGCCGATGCCGCGCAGCGCGCCATTCAGTTTGTGCGCTCCACGCCCGGCATAGGTGTCACTCTGGTGGGGCTCAGTACCCCGCTGCATCTCCCTGATTTCCTGGCGGTGGCCAGACAGCTTCCGCTTTCCAAGGAACGTTATCTGGCCATGTTTGAAAAGGAGCAGTAGCAGGCCGGGAAGGGCTTCCGCTTACTTTTCGGTGGAATCGGGTGGATTTTCCGCCGCTGTGCTTTTGGCGGATTTCGCCATCTCCGCAAGCAGTCGCTCCTGTTCCGCGAAAGAAAGTCGGCGCTGGCCCGGTGCAAAGCCTTTCCTGTCAGGCGCATTGGCGGCAGGATGACCGGCGCGCTCGCTCTCCTTGGTTTGGGTATAGTCCTGTAGCTCGCGCTGCCACAGCATGGGGTGTTCCCGGGTGTCCGCGCGCCCCTGGTAATCGGCGGGAGCGGCTGGCGTTTGTCTGGCAAACCAGCTCGCCTTGCGCAGATCCTTGTTGTAGGCGCTGATCCACGGACCAATACGGCTGAGATCCCAAAGCGCGGCGACGCAGAGCGCGACGGCGAAACCGACTGCCTCCCAGGTCAGACCCAGAAAAGCCAGTGCGACAATCGCCATGCTGACCAGCGGAAAGGCCCAGGCCCACGGCTGTTCCAGGTAGAAGCGATGGGCGCCGACCGGGAAACAACACCAGTACAGATAACCCCATAGAGATTTTTTCTGGAGTTTTTGCAGGCGAATTTGTAGACTCTGTACCCCGGCGCCTTGCAGATCGAGCTTTTCCCAAGCCTTGGGCATGGGGTATCCTCCGTAATACTGTATTGAAGCGCTCAGATATTACCCCTAAACTGGCGAAAAGTCGCGGGCGACTTGAGGATTTCCATGGCAGACAGGCGTTTACAGGTTTTTCACACGGTGGCAAGGCTGCTCAGCTTTACCAAGGCCGCGGATACGCTGCATATGACCCAGCCGGCGGTGACCTTCCAGGTCAAGCAGCTGGAAGAACAGTTCAACACGCGCTTGTTTGACCGCACCCATAATCGCATCAGCCTCACCGAGGCCGGTATGGTGGTTTATGATTACTCTGAGCGCATCATCTCGCTTTATGGCGAAATGTCCAATCGGGTGGGGGAAATGACGGGCGATCTGCGCGGGCATCTGTTCATTGGTGCCAGCACGACCATTGCCGAATACATGCTGCCGCGGGTGCTGGGTGACTTCAAAATGAAGTATCCCGATGTGCAGGTGCGTATGTATGTGGGTAATACGGATAAAATCGTCCACATGATCGAGGATAACAGTATCGATCTGGGGCTGGTGGAAGGTCTGGTAACCAACAAGAGCCTCGCCACCCTCAAGTGTTGCATGGACTCCATGATTGTGATTGCCCATCCCGACCATGTCCTGGGCACTCACGAAAGTGTGACGCCGCAGGAATTGCTGGATTATCCCTTCGTGTCCCGTGAAGAAGGATCGGGCACCCGTGAGGTGACCATGGAGTACCTGAATCAGGTCGGCGTGGATGCCAACGATCTCAATATCACCATGGAGCTGGGCAGCCCGGAAGCCGTCAAGGGCGCCGTGGAAGGCGGGCTGGGGGTGGCGGTCGTTTCTGAGGCGACTGTCCTCAAGGAGCTGGCGTTGGGGACTTTGCTGGCCCGCCCGCTGGATCCGCCGCTGGCCCGTCCTTATTCCTTCGTCTATCAAAAGCAGAAATTCCGCAGTCTGGTGATGGATGAATTTCTGGAGTTCGCCAAGGATCGCTGTAGCAGGGACATGCTGTCGGTGCCGGTACGTCGGGAGGTTTGACATGAAGCATTTCGCTGTCGTGCAGCACAGTTACTCGGAGTTCCTGGGCATCGTGGAGAGTCAACTGGAGAAACGCGACATCGGTTTCAGTTACTTTCGGGTTTTTCTCAGTGGCGAACTGCCGGGCAATGCCCTGACCTTTGATGCATTGTTCCTGTTGGGTGGACCGATGTCCCCCCTGGAGTCGGACCGATACACATGGCTGACCCAGGAGCTCAATACCATCGCTATTTTTCGCAAGGCGAAGCGGCCGGTGGTCGGCTTCGGTCTGGGCGCGTTGTTGCTGGCACAGTACGAAGGGGCGGAACTGCATCCAGAGCCTTACCATAACGCCTATTTCACCACGGCACATGCTACGGAGGCAGGCCGTGACGACCCGTTGGCGCAGGCGGTGGACGGGGCCCGAGTCATGGTCTGGTCTCCGGGGACGGCGACCTTGCCGGAAGACATCAAGCCGCTGGTGGTGGATGATGACGGCCGCTGGATTGCCTTCCGCGCGGAGGACGGGGTTGTGGGACTGCTGTTCCGGCCGGAGATGAAGCCGGGGTTGATTGAAGACATCCTCATGGAAGAAGGCCGCGAAACCCCCGGGAATATCGGTGAACTTCTGGAACAGGCGCGGGCGTTGTGGCCGGAGATGCAGAAAACCACGGACCGGGTCATCATCGCCATGGTCCGCGAGTTGTCCCTCATGACCGAGAAGCGCAAGCCACGGGTGTTTTCTCTCAAGGTGGATACCGGAGCGGATGTATGAATAGCCGGGAGCGTCATTTTCTCCGCGTCCTGCGCAAGCTCGGGAGCGCGGAGCAGGAGCAGGTACTGGCCTTCGCGGATTTTCTGAAAAGCCGACAACGGCCGGAGCCGGCGGTGGCACCCCAGGAACCGAAGCTGCTGCCCGCCAAAGACGGAGAGACCGTCGTCGGCGCCATCAAACGCCTGCGCGAGAGCTATGCCATGCTGGATGCCAAGGCAATGCTCAATGACACCTCCAATCTGATGTCCAGGCATGTGATGGGCGGGGATACGGCGGAGACCGTGATTGTGGAACTGGAGAAGATGTTCGAACGTCACTATCAGCGCTACTGCGGCGCGCCGGAAGACGCATGAATCCGCGTTACAGAGGGTGATCGCGCCAATAATGCCGGACATTCATCACCTCGTGCGGATCCTGCTGCATTTCGACCAATACCTGACCATCCTTCTTCAGGAATACGGGGCGTGGGTCTATGCCCTGTTGTTCCTGATCCTCTTTGCGGAAACGGGGCTGGTGATCATGCCGGTCCTGCCGGGCGACTCCATGCTTTTTATCTGCGGCACGCTTGCCGGGGTGGGCGTCATGAGCGCACCCGGGCTGCTGGGTCTGCTGGTGACGGCCGCGGTGCTGGGTGATGCGGTGAATTACGCGGTGGGCCGCCGTTGGGGTGTCCACCTCTTTGGTGGGCGCCTGCTCAATGTCCGGCACCTGGATACGACCCGGCGCTTCTATGTGCGACACGGCGGAAAAACCGTGATCATTGCCCGCTTTTTGCCGGTTATCCGAACCTTCGCGCCCTTTGTGGCCGGTATTGCCGCCATGCCCTATCGCCGCTTCCTGGGCTTCAATCTGACAGGAGCGATCCTGTGGGTGGGGGGCTTGCTGGGTGCGGGATATTTTCTCGGGCGCTTTCCTTGGGTCAAAAGCCACCTGAGTATGGTGCTTGTCGCCATCATCGTGGTTTCGCTGATTCCCGCCGCGCTGGCATGGCTGCAGCAGCGTTTGCAGCCTGCCGGGACCCCTTCCCGCTAATTTTTTGTCGCGCCGTGTCCCGTCCAGCGCGCCACGCGCCGAGCGGCGCGCTGTACCAGCCAGGCAAACAGGGCCTGTTGGTGCGGGTCACCGGCGGCGGTATGTTCCGGGTGCCACTGGACGGCGAAGACGTCCGGATTGTCGGGCATGTCCACGGCTTCAATGACACCATCTTCGGCGATGGCGTTGATGCGTAGCGCGGGGGCCATATTCGCGATGGCCTGGTGGTGCCAGGAGGATATCTCCAGGGTATCCTGCCCGACGATGCCTCTCAGCAACGTGTCCGGCAGGACGATGACCTCATGCAGGACGGGGTCATGTTCGGCGTTGCGATGGCAGATGCGAGTGCCGATGCTGGTGGGCAGGTCCTGGAGCAGGTCGCCGCCCAGCGCCACGTTGATGATCTGCAGGCCGCGGCAGATGCCGAGTACCGGGATACCCCGGGCGATGGCTTCCCGCGCCAGAGCGATCTCGGCGGCATCGCGATCCCGGTGTACGGCGTGGGTGCTGTTGCCGCACGGCGCGCCATAAAAATCGGGAGAGATGTCGCCGCCGCCGGTAAGCACGAGTGCGTCACAGCGCGACAGGATGACCTGGGCTTCGGGGCACTGAGGCGGAAAGAGGACGGGCAACCCACCCGCCTGACAAACGGCGGCGGCATATTGAGGGGCGAGGGAAAAGGCCTCCCCGTTGCGCTCATAGGCACTCAGTGCGATAACGGGTGGTGCTGAGGGGTGGGTATCATCCACGGTGCGGATTTCCGTCCAAAGTCAGGATGGGCGCATAGAGTTCCGGGCGGCGATCCCGGAAGAGCCCCCACTCCAGCCGCTGGGCAGCGAGGGCTTGCAGGTCCAGATCGGCGTAGAGGATGGTTTCTTCCTGACCGGCATGGGCGATGAGTGCGCCGGTCGCGTCGCTGATGAAGGAACCGCCATAGAAGGTGATCTCGCTTTCCCGGCCGATTTCCCGTCCCACCCGATTGGCAGCCACGACGGGGATCAGGTTGGCGGCGGCATGGCCCTGCATGACCCGGGTCCAGTGCCCGCGACTGTGGATTTCCGGTGCCTGAGGCTCGGAACCGATGGCAGTGGGGTAGAGCAGTATTTCGGCGCCCCGCAGGGCCATCACCCGCGCCGCTTCCGGGAACCACTGGTCCCAGCAGATGGCGACGCCGAGGCGTCCGTAGCGGCTGTCGAACACGCGGAACCCGGTGTCGCCCGGGCTGAAATAAAACTTTTCCTGATAGCCGGGGCCGTCCGGAATATGCGCCTTGCGATAAAGCCCGAGATCGCTGCCGTCGGCGTCAAAAACCACCAAACTGTTGAAGAAGGCGTTATTGGCGCGCTCAAAAAAACTGACTGGGATCACGATCTCGCGTTGCCGCGCCAGCTTTTGCATGGCGAGCAGGGCGGGGTGGCTGTCGCGGGGCTGCGCCAGGGTCAGGAAATCGGGATTCTGATCTTTGCAGAAGTACGGCGTGCTGAAGAGTTCCTGGAGGAGGATGATCCTCGCTCCGGCATCGGCCGCTACGCTGACCTGCTGTAGCGCATTTGCAATATTCGCGGCCTCGTCTTCGCCAACGGCCATCTGAATGGCTGCCACTTTTACCCGCACCTGTCACCTCGTCCGTCATGGCCAGTCAAACATCAGTTCCGGCCTGTGGGATAAGTATAGAGAACCCCGTCACCGAGACAATAGGGCAAGTGACCGCCTATTCCATCTTCCCTTTGCATGGAAGCTTTTCCACGAGGAGATTTCCGTCGCACCAGCGGTAGGCCTGAACAGAAGACGTCATGGTGTTGCCACAACTGCCGCAGGCGCCTGATTTGCAACTACGGCCACAACCTTCCCGGGCGCCCACCGATACTTGCTCTACCATGTCGCGCCGCCGCCAGTACATCAGCATGTCCTCGACCAGTCCGACCGAGAGCTTCAATTCCGCAGCTATCTGACTGGCGCTGGCCATGCCTTGTTTCTGCAGCACCTCCCGAACTGCGAATAACGGTTTCATGCCGACGCCCTTCGGTGCTGAGATGGCTTGGATAGGGCGTCGCTGCGTTGTCCATAAAGCCGCAGACCGACAACCAGCAAGGCAAAAGCCGCCAATACTCCCGCGATCCATGCCGCAGAATAGCCGGGATGTTTGGCGAAGGTACCCGACTGGTAAATCACCGTGCTGGCGCTCCAGGCCAGGCCGGTGCCATAAAGCAGGGAGAAGCTCATCCATCCCCATCCGACTTCCCGGCGCAGTGCCCCCATGGTGCTGGCGCAGGGTACATAAAGCAGCACAAAGACCAGATAAGCAAAGGCGGAGAGGGGGGTGAATCCGGCCGCAATGGCTTGCAGGGTGGCGCTTTCGGCACCGGAGGCCTGTTCGGCGGTACCCGTGGAGTCCATGGCCGAGAGGCCGAGCGGATCATCCAGTGTGGTAAAAAAAGTAACCGCGTTGGCGGGGATGGTTTTGATCGCGCCCAGGAGTTGCCCGGCGATGTCGGGATCGCGGTAGTCCGCCATCAGGTCGGCTGCATTCTGCCGCTGATAAATGCCGTTGAGGGTGCCGATCACGATCTCCTTGGCGGCCGCTCCGGCAATCAGGCCGGAAATGGCGGGCCAGTTGTCTTGATGAATGCCCATGGGTTCAAAAATCGGGACCAGCGCGCGGCTACCCTGGGCTAGCAGGGAATGGTCGATGTCGGTGCTGCGCAGACCGCGATCCGTCCAGCCGATGCCAGGGAGAATAAAGAGCACGACGCCGATGACCGCAATCACCCGACCCACCCGGAAGATAAACACCTTCAGGCGCTGCCAGGCCTGGAGAAACACGCTGCGGAAGCTGGGCAGGCGATAGGGTGGCAGTTCCATGACGAAGGGCAGCACCTCGCCGCGCAGGGCGGTTTTGCCAAGTAGCCACGCCGTCAGTAGAGCAACGATGATCCCCAGCACATAGAGGGCAAAGACCACCTGGCCGCCGTTGCTGCGGAAAAACACGACGGCAAAGGCCATGTAAATGGTCAGGCGTGCGGAGCAGGACATGAAGGGCTGCATCAGCACGGTCAGAATGCGCCCCCGCGGGTCTTCGATGATGCGCGAGCCCATGATGGCGGGTACATTGCAGCCGAAGCCGATGACCATGGGCACCAGGGCATTGCCGGGTAAGCTCATACGGCGCATCAGGCGGTCCATGGCGTAGGCGGCGCGGGCCATGTAGCCCGAATCGTCCAGAAAGGCGAGAAAGAGAAAAGTGAGGCCGATGGGTGGGATGAAGGAAATCACCAGATTCAGCCCGCCGCCGATACCACCGGCGATGATGGAGACCAGCCAGGTGGGCAGCCCGGCGCCGAGCAGCACGTGACCGACGCCATGGATCAGCAGTGCTGCCGAGGCCTGATCGAAGAAGTCCAGGAAGACATTGCCGCCACTGAAGCTGACGACGAAAACCAGATACAGTACCGCCAGAAAAACCGGTACGCCCAGCCAGTCGTTCAATACCACCCGATCCAGTCGGTCGGTGATTTTTTGACGGAGCCCGGCCGGACCCTGGCGGTGCAACGCAATGGTCGCCATTTCCTGCGCCCAGGCGAAGCGCCGGTCCATGATCAGGTCGGCAGGGGTTTCATCGCTCGTTCCTGCGAGTTCGCTGCTGATCTGTCGCAGGGCATGCTGCGTTTTTGGGTCGGCCGGGTCGATGTTCCCTTCCAGCAGGCACAGAGCGGTAAAGCGCCGGTGAGCGGGTGGGTCACCGGGCAGCAGGGTGCCGAGAGCGGTGAGTGCCGCTTCGATAAGCTGGCCATAATCGAGCATGTTTCCCAGGGCGGGGTGATCCAGTGCCTGGGTCAGGGCCTCCATCAGGCTGATGCGGCTCCTGGCTTTCCGGGCTACCGTGGGGATGACCGGAATACCCATGGCTGCCGAGAGTTCATGGCTGCGTACCTGCAGACCGTGGGCTTCCGCCTCGTCGACCATGTTCAGGACCAGAACCATCGGGCGCCCTGTTTCCAGAAGCTCGGCGGTCAGCGCCATGTGCCGCTCCAGATTGGAGGCGTCGACGATATTGACGATCAGTTCGATATCACTATCCAATAGGAAATCGCGCGCCACCCGCTGATCTTCTCCGCCACCCCCCATCAGACTGTAGATACCGGGAAGGTCTACCACCGAGATTTTGCGGCGGCCCAGGGTCATAGTGCCGCTGCGCCGCTCCACAGTGACGCCGGGCCAGTTGCCCACATGCTGATGAGCGCCGGTCAGCAGATTGAAAAGGGTGGTTTTGCCGCAATTCGGGTTACCCGCCAGGGCGATGACCGGCAACCTGGCCGACCCCGGGTTACGCTGTGGTGTTCCATGACAGTCGCTCATGTTTTTTCTCCGGTATGGGGGCTTTCGGTGGGGATGATGGCTACGCGGACACGCTGGATGACTCCCCAGCCCAGGGCGACGCGTGCGCCGCCCACCTGTAAGACCGCGCCGCGTTTGCCAGGTCCATGCACCACGCGGACAAGAGTGTCGCGGCGGATACCCAGCATGCCCAGACGCTGCTGCATGATTTTGCCTCCGGTGATCTCCAGTACACGGGCGTGGTCGCCAGGACGGAGATCACCGATGAACAGTGGCTCGGGTGGGGAAATAATAGATGAATTCATGATGAAAACGTCCATGGCAGATCGGTCGGACTTCAGAAGAATTCAACATGTACGCGCAGAAGGCCAACGGTGCTATCCGGATAATAGCCATTGGGGTGCTGAATATACTGAAGGTCCGGCTGCAGACTGACATGCTCCGTAAGTTTCGCCACGTAGGTCAATTCATAGGACGTTTCCGCGCCGCGGATATCCGCGGGCTTCACACCCAGGGCATCCGCCACGGGTCCGGAGCGTAGCCATGCCTTAGCCATGCCCACGGACAGGCTGTCATCCGGCCGACTGGCGAAGGGATGGCCCAGGCGCAAACCGATGCCCAGATACCAAGGTACTGGATTGAAGTTCTGCGGCGCACCGCCCATCTGGATAAAAGCGCCCAGTTCCCGTTCTCCAGATAGATCCCAATTGCCCTCGGCCACGGCATAGATGCCGGAGGTGGTCGGGGAAAGCCCGTAGAGGTCAGGGTTGGATTGTTGATAATGCCAACCACCTATTTTGAGTATATACCTGCCGTAATTGTCGGTATTGTCCTCCAGATCCTCGTCATCTTTTTTGCCCCAGTGCAGGCCACCTTCCCACAACGCCATGTAGCCGCGATCGAAGGCGGAGGTCTGGTGCTGTGGGTCGCCCTGAAATACTGCAACCTTGCTGCTCAGGTGCTCGTTATGGATGCCCACCAGGAACCCTAGGCCCGAATAAGGATAGGTGGCGGTACCCGGGACATTGACGGTCATGGTCGGCGTTATGCCAAAGGAGCTGTTGATGAGCTGCAAGGCATTGGCAGTGACGTCGAAGTAATAATTCACATCCATGTAACCGACACGGGTGTTGAGCCAGTCCGTCCAGCGTTGGCGAAAGGCGGCATCGTAAAAACGAATCGCGTCAGGTGCCCAGATGTTGCTGGCCGTCTGGATGTCGCCGCTATAATTTTGCTGGACTTTGCTGCTATAAATGCCCATGAGGGAGAGGCTAAATTTGCCGCCCTTCCAGAGACCGGCCTTCTCGGTGTCGTACTCGCCACCAATCTGGCCGGCAAGGTTGCCCTCGCTGCCCCGGCGAATGCCGCCGCTGAGGTTGGAAAATAGCTCACTGTCGGCATGCCCAGCCCAGGAGATACCGTCTATCAGATGACGGTAAGCGGGCAAATATTTGGGAGAAAGGCCGGTTGTATCGGGGATAGGGCCGTTTCCCCGGGTCGCTGGATTCTCCGCCGCCCAGATACCGGAAAATGGCCCGAAAGTGCCAGCGCAGATGATGAGCACGGCAGTGGCCGGATGAAAAAGACGGGGCATGGGATACGCTCCTTTATTTATGTAATAAGACTCATTCGTATTATGATAGGTATAGAGAGGGCTGCATGTCAATAATCTCTGACTGGAGCGGGCGTGGCCTCGGAATCCTGTTGCGATCATGGTATCGATGGCACTTGTCCGGACTTGCGCCATGGTGCTTCATGACTAGCGATGGGGTCTTGCCTTGGGCGTGAATACGACCTATAGTCCCAAAGAAGGACTGTGGACCATTGATTTTACTAATGACTAATATTAGACCTGGTTTGGGAGAGAGTGACCGCGTAACCGGTAGTCCGGCGGGCGCTCTGGGTCGTCGCCATGTGTCCGCATTCGGAGCGCAGTATGCATATCGAGCCGAACTTGTTCGGCTTTTTTATTGTGGGTAGGGAGAGCCTCGAAGTTTCTCTGTCTTAATTTTGAGAAATGGCAATGTCTCTGCATAATCGGCCAACGGGCGGATTACGCAGCGGCGATTCCCAGGTGATTCGGGAGACGAACGAATGCAAAAAAAACATCACTGGCAGGTTGCCATGACGGTAATGACGCTTTTAGGCGGGATCGGTGTGTGTCAGGCGGCCCCGCACGGGGTGGTTCACAAGCCTTTGCATCGGGTCAGTCACCACTCTATCCACAAGCCTTTGCACCGGGTCAGTCACCACTATATCCACACACCCTTGCATAGGGTCGCCCACCATGCTTACACGCGCTCCCACCACAAAGCGACACATGCCCTAAAAAGTGACTACACCTCGCTGACGCCGACGGCGTTACGGTTGCTGCATCTTGCCCCCGTTGAATTTGCTGGAGTCGGTGCGGCGCCGCAGGCCGTTCCGACCTACGGTTTCCCTATGCAGTCCTTTCCGGTAGTGGATAGAGATAACGTAACAAGCCCCATTTTTGTTGACCAGTCGCTGGGACTAGTCAAGGCCGGGATGGTGACGGATGAGGCGCCAGTGGTTCTTCCGAAACGGCCGGTGGCCGCTCCGGTTGATCCGGTGCCCGGGACCCCGCTGCCGGAGCAATCGCATCTGCGGCTGGCGTTGGAGATGCTGGCGAGTCAGGCCTATCACTGGACCCGCCACCCTTTGCAGGCACTGGAAAGCAGTGGAAATATCGCTGTCGGGTCGCAAGCGGCTACCCAACTGGCGGATGATATCGCGCAGGAAGGGGAATATGCGGATTCGGATGGCCATTCTGCCACAGGCTCCTGGTTGTCCCCTCGTCAGATGGTGGTGTCTGCGCTCAAATTCATCGGTGCTCCCTATCGCTGGGGCGGGATGAGCCCGGTCTCGGGGTTCGACTGCAGTGGTTTCGTCAAATACATCCTGGCGAAGTTTGATATTCATGTGCCGCGTACGTCTTATGCCCAGGCCGCCCAGTTGCGGAGGGTTTCCCGGGATGATCTAAAGCCGGGCGACCTGGTGTTTTTTGACACTCTGCACCGGCCTTTTTCCCATGTCGGGATATATATCGGTGACCAGCACTTCGTCAGCGCCCAGACCCCGAGCACGGGAGTTCGCGTAGCGAGTTTGAATGACCCTTATTGGGCCGCACGTTTTGACGGGGCGCGCCGTCTGCCGGTGTCCAGCGCTTCCTGATGACGAAGTAACCATCCGCCTTATCGTCTAACAACCCCGCGCCCTGGTTCAGCCTGGGGTGCTATATTCTGTATAGGCGGGCAGCGACGCATATGGGCGCTAGACGTCTTGCTCCATATCATCCGGCGTCTTCCACTCATAACGGTCGGGCGCCTGAGTCTTGGCAGCCGTGAAACCCTCCTTCTGAAGCAGTTCAGCATTTTTTTATTGGTTTAGTCCGGCGCCGAAGTTTTGCCAAGGGGCGCGGCAGCGCCGGAGGGTGCCCCGCTCCGATCCATGCGGGCGAGCAAATGCAGGCCGCCGATCATGCCGAGGATGCGTTTGTGCACGGCGTCCTCCCAGATGTCCTGGGCCACCAGGGGCCAGCATTTGCACTGGGTATGTGCGGCGCGGAAAATAGGCGGTGCGGTGTGGCAGTCGAGGGCGATGAGTAGGTCGGGCCAGTCGTGGTCGGTTTCCTCCGACCGCGCCTCCAGCCAGTCGGCGCCCAGGGATTCCGCCAGCGTCGTGGCATAGCGGGCTTTTGCCGGATCGGTCGGATGCCAGAACAGGATGCGTACACGCCGTTTATACATGAATGCCCTCTTTCCCCATGATTTGTGTAAAAATAGCAGGACTGACGATAAAACGGGAGCAGCGATGAGGTGTCGGGCGTGACTGGGGGAGGCCAGGACTGGTCTGTGCTGTTGGGCGAGACCGGCGCGTTGGCACGGGCGTTGCCGCAATTCAGGGCACGGGAGCAGCAACAGGCTATGGCCGCGCAGGTGGCCCATACCCTGCGCGACGGAGGGGTGGCGCTGATCGAGGCAGGGACGGGCACCGGTAAAACCTTCGCTTATCTCCTGCCCGCCATGCTTTCGGGGCGCAAGGTGCTGGTTTCTACCGGCAGCAAGGCGCTGCAGGATCAGATACTGGAGAAGGATATCCCGCTGCTGTTGCGGGCGATGGGAAAGCCCTTGCGCGTGAGTCGCCTTAAGGGGCGAGCCAACTATCTCTGCCGGCATCGTCTGCAACGCTTCAGTGCCGAGGGTGTGGCGCCAGCCTTGGTGGCACCCTTGGCGAGGGTGGCCGACTGGGCGGGGCGGACGCGGGAGGGCGACGTCAGTGAACTGACCTCGGTGCCCGAAGATTCGCCGATCTGGCCTCTGGTAACGTCGACCCGGGACAACTGTCCTGGCAGTGAATGCCCAGAATATGGGCGCTGCCATGTCATCGAGGCGCGGCGCCAGGCTCAGGAGGCGGAGATTCTGGTGGTGAATCATCATCTGCTTTTTTCTGACTTGGCGTTGAAGGCCAACGGTATGGGGGACCTGTTGCCGCGAGTCGATGCCATGGTGCTGGATGAGGCCCATCAAGTGCTGGATCTGGCCGGGCGTTATTTCGGCCAGCACCTGAGCAGCCATCAGCTCTGGGACTGGGGGCGGGATAGCCGCGCCGAAACTCTGGCCGAAGCGGGGGATGACGAGGGTTTGCTTGCAGCAGCCGCACAGGTGGAAACGCAAACGACGGCGTGGCGGACGGTTCTGGGTCCGGGTGACGAGCGTGGCTCCTGGGCTTTGAATCCCGATAGTGCGGAAGGCTCTGCCTTCGCCCGTTTGCGTCAGGCGGTGGCGGAACTGGGTCAGGCACTGAACGCTGCAGCAGCGCGCGGCAAGGGCCTGGAACAATGTGCGGCGCGTGGGGTGGTGCTGCTGGCGACGGTGGATTTCTTTGCCGCGCACAACGCCCCGAACATGGTGTTCTGGCAGGAGAAGAAATCTCGCACGGTGCAGCTCCATGCCACCCCCCTGGATGTGGCGGCGCCCTTGCAGCGGCACCTGCTGGAACCGGTGGAAAGTGTCATTCTCACCAGTGCGACCTTGCGGGTAGGTGACAGTTTCGCCAGTACTGAACGTGCTCTGGGCCTGACGGCGGTGAGCACCCTTACAGCAGCCTCGCCCTTTGATTATGCGCGGCAATCCCTGCTCTATCTACCGCCTCTGATGCCGGAGCCCGGTCATCCTTCCTATACACGGGCTTGCTTGGACGCCGCGGCACCAGTCATCGAGGCCAGTGGCGGACGGACCTTCTTTCTCTTCACCAGTCACCGGGCTTTGCAGGAGGCGGCGGTATCCCTGCCACAGCGGTTGTCCTTCCCCATTCTGGTGCAGGGGAGTATGCCGCGCCCCCGTCTCCTGGACCGTTTTCGCAGTTTGGGTAATGCGGTTCTGCTGGGTGCGGCCAGCTTTTGGGAGGGGGTGGACGTGCAGGGCGAGGCCCTCTCCTGTGTCATCATCGACAAATTGCCCTTTGCCAATCCCTCTGATCCGATTCTGCGTGCCCGCACGGAGCAGTGTCAGGCAGAGGGCGGTGAACCCTTCCGCGAGTTACAGATTCCTCAGGCGGTGATTGCCCTGCGCCAGGGTGTAGGGCGGCTGATTCGCTCGGAGATGGATCGCGGTGTGCTGATGCTTTGCGACCCGCGCCTGCGCAGCAAGGGTTACGGGCGCATCTTCCTCGACAGTCTGCCGCCTATGCGGCGTGTTTCCAGCCTCGACGCGATCCATGCGTTCTGGCGGGGAGAAGCCTGATGGGACTGCCGCGTTTTCTGGCTATGGACACCGCTACTGAGGCCTGCTCAGTGGCCGTCAGCACCTCGGCCGGAGTGGTCGAAGCGTTTATCGTGGCGGTCAATGCCCACAGCCGGTTGCTGCTCCCCATGGTTCAGCAGGTTTTGGATCGCGCTGGCGTCACCCTCGCCGACATAGGGGCCATCGCCTGTGGCGTAGGTCCGGGAGGCTTCACCGGGGTGCGCATCGGTGTCAGCACGGCGCAGGCACTGGCAATGGCACGCGGGCTGCCGGTCTATCCCGTTTCCAGTCTGCAGGCACTGGCGGCGACGGTACCCCAACCGCTGGTGCTCGCGGCGCTGGATGCACGCAAAGGAGAAGTCTACACCGGGGTGTTCGGTCAGGACGCGCAAGGGATTCCCCGATTAAGGGGCACCGAAAAAGTCTGTGCACCTGAGGCCGTGGATTGGCCAGATGAGGGTCAGTGGTGGGGGCTCGGTACGGGCTGGCACGCTTATCATGCCCGCTGGCAGGGCCCGAAGATACTGGGCTGGAGCGGCGACAGTTTTCCTCGGGCCGGAGCCGTATTGCGCCTTGCCCAGGCGCGCTGTCAGGCGGGAGACCGGGGTATTCTCCCGGCGCTGTTGGAGCCGCACTATATCCGCCCCTCCCTGCCAGAGGAAACGTAAAATGAATCTGCGTCCCATGCGGGCGGATGATCTGGACGCGGTGGCGGCGCTGGAGTCGCAAATCTCCCCGGGGCCATGGACGCGGGGTGTTTTCCGCGAATGTCTGCAAGCGGGTTATGATGCCTGGATTATGGAAAATGATGGCGGTGTGCTGGGCGCCTTTGGCGTCCTCTCCACGGGCGCGGCCGAGGCGCATATCCTGAACCTCGGTGTGGCGACCGCCTTGCGTCGACGCGGTTTCGGGCGGCGGATGCTGCAACATCTCCTCTGTCGCGCCGGGCAACTGGGTGCGCAAAGGGTTTTTCTGGAAGTGCGCGTGTCCAATGCGGGTGCGCAGGATCTGTACCGTTCCCAAGGATTTCATGAAATCGGGGTGCGTCTGAATTATTATCGCAATGGAGATGGAGAGGGTCGGGAGGATGCTCTGGTCTTGTCCCTGTCGCTCCTGCCGTCCGCAAACCAACTCAAGGAAGGTTGATCGTTTATGTCGTTATCCCCTGTTGCTGCGGCTCCGGCCAATGCTTTTACCGACGCCATTCGGCGTCGCCGTACCTTCGCCATCATCTCCCACCCGGATGCCGGTAAGACTACGCTTACCGAAAAGCTCCTGCTCTTCGGGGGTGCCATTCAGCTCGCGGGGACGGTCAAAGCGCGTAAAAGCAGTCGTCATGCGACCAGCGACTGGATGGCCATTGAAAAGAGCCGCGGTATTTCGGTGGCCAGTTCGGTCATGCAGTTCGAGTATGACGAACACGTCATCAATTTGCTGGACACGCCGGGTCATCAGGACTTTTCCGAAGATACCTACCGGGTGCTGACAGCCGTAGATTCGGCATTGATGGTGATCGACGGCGGCAATGGCGTCGAGGCGCAGACCATCAAGTTGCTGGAGGTCTGCCGTCTGCGCGATACCCCCATCATCACCTTTATGAACAAGTTCGACCGCGAAAGCCGTGACCCGACGGAATTGCTGGATGAGGTGGAATCGGTGCTCGGCATTCGGTGCGCCCCCGTCACCTGGCCTATCGGCATGGGCAAGCGTTTCCGCGGGGTGTATCACCTGCTACGCGATGAAGTGCTGGTCTTCGCTGCGGGGGAGGAGACCCGGGAGCAGGCGGTGGAGCGGATTGCCGGGATCAATAACCCGGAGCTGGACCGCCGCTTTCCCGAAGAAATGCCCGAGTTGCGGGAGCAGGTGGAATTGCTGCGTGGCGCCTCCCACCCCTTCTCGCTGGAGGAATTTTTGCAGGGACAGCAGACGCCGGTGTTTTTCGGCTCCGCCATCAACAACTTCGGGGTGCGGGAATTGCTGGGGGCGCTTATCGACTGGGCACCTTCGCCGCGCCCCCGTCCTACTACCGGTCGGACCGTGATGCCCGAAGAAGAGGCCTTCAGCGGTTTTGTATTCAAGATTCAGGCGAATATGGATCCTCAGCATCGCGATCGGGTGGCCTTTCTCCGGATCTGCTCCGGGCATTTCAAACGTGGTATGAAAATCAGACAGTTGCGTCTGGGGCGGGACATCCAGGTGCATAATCCTATTACTTTCCTGGCGCAGGAGCGCGAACTGGTGGAGGAGGCCTTTGCCGGTGACATCATCGGCTTGCATAATCACGGCAGCATTCAGATCGGTGACAGTTTCAGTCAGGGCGAAGTGTTGCAATTCACCGGGATTCCATACTTCGCGCCGGAGTTGTTCCGCAGGGTGCGCCTGCGGAACCCGCTCAAGGCCAAGCAACTGCAAAAAGGCTTGCAGCAACTGGCGGAAGAAGGCGCAACCCAGGTCTTCAAACCGCTGCATGGTGGGGATATGATCCTGGGTGCGGTGGGCGTACTGCAATTTGATGTGGTGGCGGAACGGCTGAAAACCGAATATACGGTGGACGCGATTTTTGAGACGGTGACGGTGCAGACGGCGCGCTGGATTCAGTGTGCTGATCCAAAAATACTCGCCGAATTTACCCGAAAGCATGAAGAGCAGCTTGCGGAAGACGCGGGGAATCGCCTCGCCTACCTGGCACCTTCCCGGGTTAACCTGGACCTCACCATGGAGCGCTGGCCGCAAATCGTGTTTCATGCTACCCGGGAGCATGCGGGATCATAACGCCTTGGGTGGGGCGGAGGAGAGCCGATGTTTCTGCGCGCAATAGTCCTGATGACGGCGGGCCTGTGGCCCCTTGTCGTCCAGGCGCAAGACCTGGAATCCCTGCGTAATCAGGCCGAACAGAACCCAGCCGCGCTGGCGCGTTTGCGGCAGGCCGCGGTATCGCAGAATGCCGACGCGGCTTTTTATCTTGGCACCCTCTACTCTCCCCTGATTACCCGCCAGGAAAGCACCGTCGTCAAAGGCTGGCCCGAAGCCCTGCGCTGGTATCGCCGGGCGGCCCGGCTCGGCAGCGCCCGGGCGGACTTCGATATGGGGCTGGCATATGAGAAGGGTCTGGGTGTTCCTGAAAATTCGCAACGCGCGGCGACCTACTTTTCCCGAATGGCGGCCATCGCGAGAACTGAGACGGCAACGCCATCACCGGCAGGTGCGGCGGCGGACCAGGCCGGTAGCCATGCGGGCCAGAGTGGCCGCCCCCAACGGTATAAGCCGGCAGCTTTTGCTCCGACCGATCATTGGCCCCGCGACTGCGCCATGCGCCGATACTGAACCGCTTCCGCCAGATGCGGGGGACGACGGCAGGAAGAAGCCACTCTGGTCTTCAGACCGTCAGGCCTGGGTCAGTACCTGGACGGCGCCATGGGGTTGCGATCTCTGGGTAAGGGCGATGGCTTGGTGCGCAGTTATCTGGATGTCGCCCCCCACATCGCCCGGGAAGTGGGGGAGGATGCGTCCGGGAACTGGTGGGCGCCGCTATGAAAATGGCGTCCAAAATCAGCGTACGGATTTCGAAGCGCAAATAGCCTACTTTTCCCTGAAAAAATTCGGAAGCCCTGGCTATGCTCCAGCAGGAACGTAAAGGGCAGTAGGAGCAAACATGGATGGATTTTCCTAGCCAATGTACGTACTTGACAGACGGCGCCTGCTGACACTATGTTAACGTTAACGTTAACGTTAATGTTAGATGAACGGCTGAATCTCAGAAGTGACCAGTATCGAGTGCGGCGGAGCGGCAACCTTTTTCGAGTACGCCAGAGCGGCGGATATGATGTTGTTCACAGGATACAATAAGGAGATATACCGATGACCACGTCCCACGTTAAGGTCCTGATTCACGTCAATGACGTATTGGATGAGGGCACTTCGCGCCCCCTCCTAACCTGTCTGCGTGAGGTCCCAGGGGTTACCCAAGTGAGCTTCGATCCCAAACAGGAGCATCTTATTGTCGTGCAGTATCAACCGAACACCACATCGTCAAAGGAGTTGCTGGAAAGTGTTTTGAAGCACGGTCATCAGGCTCAGTTGATAGGGTTGTAGGCCACGATGCCCAGGGCCAAGCATGGCTCTACTGGGACCGAGAGGATGAAACCTCTGAAGATTGGTGAGGCGGCAAGCCTGCTCAATACTTCAACCCGCACGCTTCGCTTCTATGAGGAGCAGGGAATCCTGGCACCGGTGAAGACGGCAAAGGGTGTGCGTCTGTACACAGACGATGACATCGAGCTCATCCGCGTAGTTCAGCACCTGGCTACCCTAGGTGTCGCGTTGCGGGATATTGCCGAACTTGCGACCATCCGTTCCCATAGCCAGACCGGCCATCAGGCGAGTCATAAGGTATTCGCCTTGCTTGAAGAATTGCGCCGAAGGGTGGAATGGAAGAAGAAGGAATGTGAGCTCGTGCTGGAACAAATTGCTACGACTGCTCGACTCGTGAAACGGTGTTTCGGTTGCGAGAATCCGCCGACACATCTCGGGTGCGAGCAGTGCCCTGTCGCCAGCAACGTCGGCGACTCACGCTTGCTACAGCTGATTTGGGACAAGGACACGCCCAGGAGGGTGTCATGAGGCTTTTCCAGATCCCACAGAGTACACATATCGGAATGAATGGCCGGACGGATTCTTTCAGATCGGCAATCAGGCCTGCCCGATCACCCTGGAAGGGCCTCTCCACACCGCGCTCAACAAACCAGTGTGAAGGGAGCCACCATACTATATCTACTGAACACGTAGGTTCATTGCCATACCGGCAGGGGGGGCTTGGAGCCCCGCAGCCGCCCGTTCACTGCGAAACGAAAGGAGAACTTCCATGTCCGAACAAAACGCTGCTGACCTCGTCATCATCCTGATTACTGGTCCCGAAAATCCCAAGCGCCTGCCTTCTGCCTTTTTCCTCGCGGCTACTGCGGCAGCGGCAGAGCAAAACGTTGTCATGTACTTCACCGGCCCAGCGACGGAATTGCTAAAAAAGGGAGTATCCGAAACGATTTATCCACTCACCGGCGGCAAGAGTGTAGCGGATTTCATCAAGCTGGCGGAAGACAATGGTGTCCGGATCATCGGCTGCGCCCAATCCCTGGACCTCGTCGGCATGACCGTAGAAGACCTTGCCCAGCAGTTGCCGATGTTGACGCCGGGGCAAGCATTACCGGCGCTGGCCACGGCCAAGCGCATCCTGACGTGGTAAATCCTATCCCTGTTAGCGCGACCGCGTGGCCGCAGTTTGGTCATCCAGCAGCACGAGTTTTCCACCGGACGGCTTAACTGTGGACTAAGTGCGTAGTCATTTCCAGGTGATCCGCCCTGTCCGGCCCTTAACTGCTTTTTCTAGGATCATTGGGCCAGCGTCTGCGCCAGGCGGCGATACTGGATGGCTTCTGCCAGATGCTGGGTACCGATCGGATCACTCCCTTCCAGATCCGCGATACTGCGGGCGACGCGCAGCACCCGATGGTAGCCCCGCGCGGAGAGGTGCAGGGTCTCGGTGGCGCGGCTGAGCAGGCGGGTGCCCACCGTATCCAGAGCGCAAAACTGATCCAGCAGTTCGCCCTGAAGTTGTGCATTGCGCACCTGCTGCCGCTGCCACTGGCGATCAACGGCCTGAGCTATGCGTTCGCGCCAGTAGGCAGAACTTTCGCCTGGTCCCGCCTCTTGTAAGGCGCTTACCGGCAGGGCGGGCACTTCCATCTGGATGTCGATGCGGTCCAGCAGCGGGCCGGAGAGCCGACTGCGGTATTGGCTGACCTGTGCCGGGGTACAGCGGCATATCTGCTGCGGATCACCGAGATGGCCGCAGGGACAGGGATTCATCGCGGCGACCAACTGAAACCGGGCTGGAAAAGTGGCCCGCCGCGCCGCCCTGGCGATATGGATTTCTCCCGATTCCAACGGCTCCCGCAGGACTTCCAGCACCGCGCGAGGGAACTCGGGCATTTCGTCCAGGAAAAGAACGCCATGATGTGCCAGACTGATTTCACCGGGGCGAGGGTGCGAACCACTGTGACTTCTACCAATTAATGCTACACTATGAACCATGAAACAACTGCTTACGCCGCTTGATTTACACCAATTGCTGCTACACAATACCACCAATAGCCGCTACAAGGTTCAATATGAATATCAATAGCTGCAACAAAGTTGATAACCCCTCCAGGCGCAAGATCGGTACGACTCGGCGTAGTGTTTCCGGGCTTTATCCGTTTCGCGGCGTGGGTCCAGTAGACTTCGAGTCTACGTTGGAACGCGACTTTCTGATCCGCCTGGAAACGGATAGGCGGGTACTAGATGTCGTTTCGCAACCCACGACTATTGAATTTGTTGGCCTTCGCGGGCAAGTCTATCCCTATACACCGGACTATCTGGTGACCTACCGGGCATATCCTGGGCCTTACCATGCCCCTATTCTTGTTGAGGTGAAGCCCGCCAGCGAACTGGATAAGCATTTGCCCGAATGGAAAGCAAAATTCCGTGCGGCCATGACTCATTGCAAGGAGCGGGGCTACATATTTCATTTGAGGCATGAACCGCGTATCCGCGACCAACGCTGGAAGAATGCCATGTTTCTGCAGAGATATCGGCAAATGCAGTTCGTGCCGGAAGAGTCTGAATGGATTATCGGGAATCTGCGTCAAATGGGGACAGCGACGTTTGACCACCTGTTGGCCCGCCACTTTTTTGGAGAAGTGGACCGCGCCATAGGCATTAGCCACCTGTGGCACCTGCTGGCGACTGCACGGATGGAGTGCGACTGGTCACAGCCATTGTCCCAGACCAGCGAACTTTGGGTGCCGGATCATGGCTAAGCCAGCCCGACAAACGTTTCTGCCAGCGCCAGGAAAGATGGTGATGACCTCCGGAAAGATTTATCGCATCACTGAAGTGCTGGATTTGGAAACCGTCATTGGGTTGGATGTGGAGTCTGCCCGGAGTTGCACCCTGCGTATCGCTGACTTGGCACCTGCGGCGGATGGCACCGTAATGGTTCGTGATCTGGATACCATTGCCGACGAAGATTGGAAGACGGCGCAATCCCGATATGCAGCGATACAACCGCTTCTGGACCGATTTGACGTGGGGCGGCGTGAGGTAGAGGCTCGAGCTCAAGAAGTGGGAATCAATTTCACCACGCTTTACCGTTGGCTGAAGCTATATCGGGATGCGGGAACTCTTGACGGGCTCATGCCGGAGAAAAGAGGTGTCAGGAGGGGTGCCAAGAAAATATCGGTCCATGCGGAACAGATCATTCAGGACGTTATCAGTGTGCTGTATCTGACTGTGCAGCGGCCCTCCGTTCAGAAGGTAGTTTTGGAGGCGCGCCGACGGTGTATTGAAGCGCAACTCACTGAGGTACCGCACCCGAACACGGTACGTGCCAGGGTCGCGGAGATTAGTGAACGTGAGACGCTACGCAAGCGGGGATATCGTGAGAAGGCCAAGAACAAGTTCATTCCTGTCCCCGGTCAGTTCCCCAACGCGGATTATCCACTGGCTGTTGTGCAGATAGACCACACACCCGCAGATATTATTTTGGTTGACGATATTTATCGCAAACCCATTGGCCGCCCCTATATTACTATGGCAATAGATGTGTTTAGTCGCATGGTCGTTGGCTACTATCTGTCCTTTGACGCACCTTCGGTAACCTCTGTGGGGATGTGCGTGGCGCAAGCTATTCTTCCCAAAGATGATTGGTTGGTCTTGCATAAGGTCGATGCAAAATGGCCAGTGTCTGGTCTAATGACGACCATTCATGTGGATAATGGATCGGATTTCCGCTCGGAAAGCTTCCGCAATTCCTGCATGATGTACAATATTCGTCTGGAATACCGACCGGTAAAGCAGCCCCGCTATGGCGGTCACATCGAACGTTTATTGGGCACCATGCTGAAAGAGATCCATGATCTACCCGGAACTACGTTCTCGTCGATAAAGGAACGGGACGAATACGACTCCGAGAAGCACGCTACGATGACCAAGTCGGAATTTGAAACATGGCTGGTTACCCTTATTTGCAAGGTGTACCACAAGCGACTTCATTCTTCCATCGGTATGACGCCCGAGAAAAAATGGGAACTGGGTATCTTCGGGGATAAAAACACCCCGGGCCGTGGAATGCCCGCGTTACCTGCGAATCGTGAGGTATTGTTATTGGACTTTTTGCCAATGTTCAAGCGGACTATTCAGGCGGATGGTGTTTCCGTAGATGGACTGACCTATTATGCGGACGTTATCCGGCAGTGGATCAATGCGGATGACCCGGACACCCCCGGTAAAAAGCGGCAATTCATTTTCCGCCGTGATCCCCGTGATATCAGCGTGATCTGGTTCCATGATCCTGAGTTAAAAATGTATTTTCGCATCCCATACGCGGATCAGACGATACCGAGCATGAGTATCTGGGAGTACCAGCAGGCGGTAAGCCGCGCTCGTCAGCAGGGTATGAAATCTGTGGATGAGGCCATGGTGCTCCAAGCCTTGAATGATCTGCGGCAACAGGTCGATGGCTCGTCGGAAAGGACGAAAAAGGCGCGTCGCCAACAGCAAAAGCGCAAGGAACACGCGAAAAAGGTATCTCCATCACAGCCGCTGACTTCAAATAGAAGCGTATTGGAGAAAGCGGCCCCTGCCTCGATGTTGCTGAAAGGCGTTGTTAAGCCATTGGATGATATTGCATGATGGACCTTACTCATATTCATCCGGAATTCCGCCATATTTTGGGCATGTCGGATAAGGACCGCATGGCATTTCTCGACGAGCCGCGCTGGATAGGTTACGCCCAGGCTAATCGCCTTTTGGATAACTTGCGCAGTTTAATGGAAAAGCCCGTGCGCCCACGTATGCCTAATCTGTTGATCGTTGGTGATTCCAACAATGGCAAGACAACGGTTATTCGGCGTTTTCAGAAGTTGCATGGAGAGGGCTACGTTAATGAGGATGCGGAACCCGTCAAACCGGTTATTGTAAGCGAAGCGCCGCCCAGCGCGGACGAAAAGGGGTTGTATATAGCGATCCTGGAGCGTTTCTGGACACCGTACCGAGCGACGGATTCTGCTTCTAAGCTGCGCTACCAGGTGGTTCATCTGATGCGAGACTGCCATGTGCGTATCCTGGTTATCGACGAATTTCACTCTCTCCTGACGGGGACGGTGACTAAACAACGCGAGGTCATGAACGCCATCAAGCTGCTATGCAACGAATTGGCGATCCCCATCGTTGGCGTGGGCATCAGAGAGGCCGTCCGGGTTTTGCACACGGACCCACAGCACGCCAGCCGCTTTGATGTGGTCACGTTGCCGCCTTGGGAATTGAATCCAGAGTTTCAGCAACTGGTAGCGAGTTTTGAACGAGTATTACCACTCAAAAAGCCCTCTTTGTTACATCAAAGCGAGACGGTAAGTCTGCTTTTCGCCATTTCCGAAGGAAATCTTGGGAATCTCCATCGGCTTTTGGTGGAGTGTGCGGTGGAAGCCATTAAAACGGGTACGGAGAAAATCGACAAATCGATCATAGAGGGGAAGCAATGGCTGCGGCCTACGCATGGCATTCGGGAACTGGTGTAGAGCGCCCGCGTTAGGTGCGTTCTGTACCTTTGCTGCCCGATGAGATTATCTCGTCGTGGCTAGTGCGGGCGGCGCTTGCCCAAGGCTGCGATCCCATGGTGCTTACCGGCGAAGTGTGGCCTAAGTGGCGCATATGGACGAGAGACGCAGACCGTTTTCTGGATGACGCACCGTTGAATAAGCTGACCGCCCCGGCGGGGATTCCGCTGTCTTCCTTTCGTGCCGCGACGCTCAAAAGTGTCGCTGAGCGTGTCAGTAAAGGACCTCTGCCCGACAGGGCCGTGTGGCCATGGATATTGGCGCTGGGAGCGCGGAATACCAAGCGGCGAAGCGGTCTGCAGTATTGTCCTGATTGTTTGCGCGATGACCGTATTCCTTATTATCGCCTGCAATGGCGTCTCGCGTGGCATGTGGGTTGCGAGCATCATCATTGTTCGCTGCTAGACCGCTGCCCACATTGTAGGGCGCCCTTGGAGCCGCACCGTCTGCATGCGGAGGATGGTCATATGGCGGTCTGCGCGACCTGCAGAGGCGATTTGCGGGATGTGGGCGCTATTACGCCATGTTCGGACGATGCTATGGCGTTCCAGGATGCAGGCGACGAGGCGATTCGTCATGGCAGTGGTCAGTTTATGGCGCACCCGACGGAGACCGATGCATGGTTTGCCGGTGCGTCTTTTTTGTCCGCATTATTGCGAAGAGCTAATCGTAGCGATGCGGAGGCGTTGCACGTATTTCTGGAGCGGATGGGGGTTGCAGTCCCTGAGCTACCGCTGAATCCCGGCACGGGGGTGGAACTGCTCGGTACAGCGGAACGTCACCTGTTGCTGGGCGCGCTGTGGAAGCTGATGCGAACCGACTTGGCCGACGTGTCTAAGTATCTCCAGGAATCCGGTATTACCCGCCAAGGTTTTGTGAGCAAGGGAGAACGGATGCCAGACTTGTTCGCTGAGACTTTCGCGCAACTGCCTGATAACGCCAGAGGACCCAGAAAGCAGGCAGTACGCGATCCTGGTCAGCCCCGGCCGCGTCACGAAGTAATGCGCATGTGGCGGCGATTACAGCGCAAGCTGGAGATGTCGCAGCGATGATGGATACGGTGGCGACGCTGTCGGCTGAGGTGATTTGCGACGAATGTGGCAAGCGAGGCAGAAAAATAACGCGGGTTTACCACGGCTATAAGTATTGTCCCACATGCTACGCACGAGAATTCAAGCGCCGACTTTGTCCGAAGTGTGGGAATTACGCACGGTTGCCGCGCAGGGATATAACTGCTGTGTGTCGTCACTGTGCGCTGGACCAGCCCTGCATCCGGTGTGGAAAGACAGACTTCCGAGTGGGACGGGTGACGCGCTCTGGCCCTGTATGTAATTCCTGTGCGAAATATTTTAGGGAGGCTGAGGCCTGTGAGCTTTGTGGCGAGTTGTCGAGAAGGCTAACGCGGGTATCTCGGTTTAATCATAATCTACGGCTTTGCTCAAAATGCGCCCATGCAGATCACGGAAACTGCCAGGCATGCCACCACCCTAGACTCTTGGTGGTGACCGACGATGGGCGGCGCTTGTGCAAAGTCTGCCTCGATGGCGGAATGATCCTCTGCCAGGAATGTGGGCAATCTATGCCGGCTGGCAGGGGTGCCCAGTGTGAGCCGTGCTATTGGCGAAGCCTCCTGACCAAGCGGATAGCCATGAACTTGGCAGCGTTTGCTATGCCGGTTATGGCTGGTCATTTTGAGCGATTTGGTGCATGGTTGGCCGTTACTGTCGGGGATAACAAGGCCGCCATTACCGTGAACCGCTATCTTTCCTTCTTTATGGAGATCGAGAAAGTTTGGAAGGCTATCCCGGACTATAACCGATTGATTGCTCATTTCGGCGCCGAGGGGCTACGCAGGGTGAGGCTTCCCATGCGGTGGATGCAGGAAACTGGGCTAGTGGTCAAAGATGTTGCTGTGCAGGCAGGAGATTCCGAGAAGCGGCAAATTGCTGGTATGCTGAAGGCGCTGGAAGGCGATCCGCCAGGTCTGCGGGTACTGAAAGGCTATCACGATACACTTATGGCGAAGGTGAAAGCTGGAAAACTGAGTTTGCGATCCGTGCGCCTTGCCATGGCACCTGCGAAAGCGTTGATGTTGGAAGCCCAGAAAATGGGCCTAAAGAAGCCAGATCAGAAGGCTGTGGATGTATATTTGGCTAAGGTGCCCGGCCAACGTGCCGCTCTGACGGGGTTTGTGCGATATTTGCGTGAGGCGCATTCTGTGGGTGTCGCGATGCCTAAAGCCAAAGAGGGTGCCGCCCAAAAAGTCCGTCAGCGTAAGTTAGAGCAGGAAATGCTGGCGATGATGCGTGAGGGTGGGGAAGGCGACGAGTTTTTGCGCCGATGGGTGTCGGTGGGGTTGGCGTATTTTCATGGGTTGCCGAGGAAGGTGGGGATAGGAGCGGATGTGTTGAGAACGGACGGTGAGGGCATGGCTATAAATGTTGAAGGTAAGTCGTACTGGTTACCCTCAATAAGTCAGATGGGGTTGTCTGAATAATGTGCCAACGTTATCAGTACGAAGACGTAAGGATGCTAGGGGGCTCCACCTACCGTCGAAACTTTTGCGTCGGCGTTCGCCTCCCGAAGGGCTTTGGAAGAGTGATATAGGTACCATCGGCGGAGGCTGACGTTGAGGTCCTTGGCCAGATTGCTCACATGGGCGAACGTCACACTATCACCGATATCGGCTTTTCGCATGTCGAAGCAACAGAGCATTCGGAGCAGACTGTTGTGGGTGTCGCCGTATGAATGCGCCTGGTTCACTCCGTCAAGGATGTGTCGCTCCAAGACCTCCTGAGTCACAGGAGTCCCAGTGGATCCAAAGCTGCGCAGTATCTTGAGCTCAAGCAATGCATGATGGTAGATAGTCCCGGGCGGCTCGGTTCTGTCGTCGACGATTTCGATGTCAGTGCGACCAAGCTTGACTGCTTGCTCTTGTCGAATCATGCACCACAGGAAGCGGCCAACCAAGCCTAAACGTACGATTTGCTGCACCGTATGTTCAGCCTGTTCAACGGGCCACGTGCATCTGAAAGGGTTTCTTCTCCCGCTGGTCAGGCACTAGGTTCAACTCCGTTTGCGCGGCAAAGAAACTGGTACCGTCTAGGCCAGTCCTCATCCGCTGCTCATCGGTGGCGTTATTATGCCCGTCAGTGACAGCCACCCATGCCGCAGGTTGCCAGTAAGGCGGACGGTACGATTCTGGATTCACATTCTGTAACAAATTCGTCGTGGTATTGTGAAAAGGCACGATTTATACTGCCTCCGTATTCTTCCATGAAATATTCCCGAAGGTTTCCAATGGGATTGGACATCCGGATGGGGGGCGAGGTTGTTCTCAGGCAAACCACAGATTGGGAGGTTTCCATGAATGATCCTTTTCGGCAAATCGGTCCCTATCGGCATCCTTCTTCTGGTTTGGTGCCTTTCGCTCTCTTCGGTGGCGGCAAGCGCCGCGTCACTCACGTCGGCGCAACGGGTTGCCCGCATCCAATCCCGCCTCGGTCATCTCGAGCATCGGGAAACCCTTTTGCGGTCCAAAGGCAAAACGCGACGCCTCGCCAAGGTGGATGCGCGGATCGCGAAACTCCAGACGCGGTTCGGCAAACTGCAGGGCCAGTAAAAGCGGTGGGCGAACGCAAAATGGTTGGCGTGTGGATAGGGATGGTGATCGCTCTGGCAGGTTGCGCGATGACTTCTGGCTGCGGGGCCGCCATGGGGCGTAACGGTTCCTCCCTCGCCAGTCGGCGGAGATCGGTGCTCGCGGAAACGTTGGATACGGTGCCCGGAATGCCGGGTGTATCGGCCCTGCCCGGGTGCCCGCCAGGTTCCTGGCCATGGCTGGCGGAGGACGGGACGCAGGTTTTGGCACACGGGCGGTGGCACTAATGGCCCCCGATCACCCCGCGTTTGTGGGATACGCTGCTGGCTCTCCTGGCGGCCATTATTTTGACTTTTATCAAGGGTGCGCAAGCACTGGCGACGCTTCTCGCCGTCCAGTCCGCAGTGAAGCGGGCGGCCGCACGGGAGGAACATCCCCAGGTACCCAAAGTATTTGAGTAATAGGAAAATTCACGGCAAGCCCAGGCCGCTGACTAGGCTGGGCGTTGGAGGTGAAAATCATGTTTTCTCATGGTGGGCCATCGTATCAAAGCGGTTGGAAGATCCTGGTCATGCTGCTGGGATTGGCGTTGCTGTCCGGTTGTGTGGTCGTTCCGCGTGGGGGATATTACATCCATCCCTGCTGGCACTGCGGTTGGCGACGGTAAGTCTTCGCGCTCAGGAAAACCCAAGCTGACGCGGGGCGGAGGTGAACATGCGGGAAAACGGTCGTTTCTGGGGCAAATGGGCGGTCCTTGGGTTGATCTCGTTCCTCCTGTTGTGCGGGGTGTGGGTATTTTCTATCCCGCGCGCGACAGCCGGTGTAGAGTTTGCTTTCTCCGTGGGGGACGGAGTCAATGCCTACTACCTGCCGGCTATGGCGGATTTTGTCTACTCTGATGATGGGCTCTATTACGAATGGTCGGCGGGTGGCTGGCTGTACAGCGGCGATTACTACGGCCCCTGGCTGCCGCTGCCCATGACCATGGTCGTGCCGTCACCACTCTTGTACGGTCCGCCGCCTCCGGTATCCGCCTTTCGGCCCTATTTCATCTGGTGGAGGGCGCGGGTGGCGCCGTGGTATCGCGTCTATCATCCTGGCTGGTGGCTGCGACATCATGTGGATTTGGCGCGTTACCGGATCTGGCGCGCGCGGGTGGTTCCCGTGTACAGGAATCGGCCTTTTTACCGATGGCGTATGCATCCGGTTATCCGTCCCGTCGGCGGCCGCATCCGTATCGCTTACCGGGCGCGTCGTCGTCCGGTCCGCCGGATTATCGTCGCGCATCCCCATCCGTTGCGGCGGCGGGTGATCGCACGGCGCGAGCGATGAGGAGATGTCCCATCCAGGGATCTGAATTCCTTGAGTACGGCCGGATTTCACCCAAAAGGATGAAGTGTCTGGGGACATCTTTAGTGGAGCAAAGCGTGCTTATCGGGTTGTCGCCTAAAACGGCATGCCGCATACCATGAACAGTGCTCATGAAAGCAGTGATACACCATATATAAGTATCTATGGGAGCTAACCCGATAAGCACGGAGCAAAGTAACGGTGAAGCGGGGGCGGTCTCCCTTGTCCAGCCCGATTGCGGCGTGCAGGGTGATGATCTCCCCTGAGGATAGCCCTTGGCGCGGAGGGAGGGCGAGAACGGCTTCGGCCAACAGTCTCCCTGCCAAGGTCCCCGGAGAAATTCCTTCGGTCTGGGCGTGGCGGGTGAAGCTTTTCATGGCGTTCTCCGGTATCCATACCTCAATTGCGCATTCCGGCGATCGTGGGCAGTGATTCCGCCATCGTGGGCACCCGATTCGTCAACCTGCCCGGCAATCTGTTCAGAACCCGCCTGAACGACGGCCAGGATGGCGGAGCGGTGATTGACGTGGGTCATGAAATCGTCCTGGAGAAAACGGGCTACGGGCTGGACCAGGCGGCGATGGATGCCTTGCGGGGGTTTACGGGAATCACGGAATGGGGCCTGGTCGGCAGCCGGACCGGTGCCTGCATCATGGCCTGTGGGTTCTCCCTGTGGGACGCGGGGATCCCCTTTCATGTGATCCGGCACCTGTGCGCGGAAGAAAAAGGCCCGATGTGCGAAGTGGTGGATACCGTGCTGCAGCGACAGTTTGGAGTATGACATGCTGATACCATCTTGATGAACTTCACGACGTAAACAGACTCAAACACACGCACTCAGAAATACGGCACAAAAAGGGGATATGCCATGGTTGAAACGGAAATCAGCCTGCTGCAAGCATTACAGCATCGGATCAGTGATCGCATTCTTGCCTTGGCACAGCATGCGTTGGATCTCGGCATGAAATATGCCGTCCTGGACATTCATCGCCAGGATGGGCTGATTTGCGTCATCACCACCAGTTACCCCATGGCTAAAGGGATCGCCCAAACGGCTGTTCATCACCCTTTGCAAGTAGTCAGCCTGACGAGCATCGTCGCTGTGGGCATCACCCGTCGGGAAGGGCACATCTAGCAAGGGGCGCACCCTGCAAGGGTTGCGCCCGGCAAGATCGAATCCTGACCATTCACGCACAGGAATAAAACATGCTCATTGTTATTGAAGGCGTTGTGCTGCCGGATCGTCGTAAATTCCGGCCATCGGACTGGGCGGAAATGCTGATTGAGGGAGCAGGCCTGGCACACTTTGGTCCGAACCATAAAATTCACTATGAGGATGACGTGGAACCGGCAACCATCGATGGCTATGCGTCCATTATTTTCGACGAAGCCCTGGAACAGTCACAGCCGGAAGCTTACGCGGAGTTGCTGCACTTTGCCACCAAGAACAACCTGAATATTTTCATGAAAGAAGGGACCATTCAGCATCAGGACGGGTGCGCGTCCCGCGAAGGACGCGCACCCTGCGATCCGCATCTGCCTGCGAAAGAGAAATGCCGGGCATGAAGATGGTCCAGGCATGGACGCCGTGGAAAGACCAGATACTGGCAGAGAATCGGAAAAATGAATGATGGTTGCTGAAATTCCTAAAAACAGGCTGGTCCAGGCCGTGGCGGCAGGCGGGATGGATCTGGGCGAAGATTCCTCCTACAAGACCCCGGAAGATTGGATAGGTAAAGGCGGGCTGACCAAGCAGCTGGTGGAGCGGGCACTACAGACCGAGACGGTCGAGCACCTGGGATATGCTAAATCAAGAAGGAGTTTTCAAGATGAATAATCGCTTGTTCGTTGTTTCTGTTATTGGTATTTTGCTTGGCACACCGTTGGCGGTCGCGTCCACAACCATTCCCTCCACTTCAGCGGTAACTTCCGCTAAAACGGCAATCGCAACCCATGCTCAAATCGTCAAGCAGAAACGGATTGCCCATATCCAGGCTCGCATTATGCGGCTGAAACGTCTGGATACGATTTTGACGTCCAAGAGCGAAACGCTGCGACTGGCCAAGGCGGCACGTGTAAAATCGCAGATTAGGAAACTCCAGGCACATCTCACCAAGCTGCAGGGCAAATAGAGTCATCGTCCCGTGTCGCCAGGGTCATGCACGGAAGACTTTTCTGTAGGGCGGTGCGCGCCATCATTGGCACTGCTTGTGGTGTAAGGGCGATTTCATGGAGCAACCTGGATATTAGCCCTCCCGGCCAATCATCCCGAGGGTTGCCCGGCGAGGTCTGTACTCCCAATCAGCCACCACCGCCTTGCTCAGCGCGATATACCTGCACCCCAGACAATGGAGGCGACCCACGCTTTGGCAACACGCGCAGGCCATAGCAACAGAGCATGAAACCCCGGTTAAAGCCTTGGCTTTGTCGCGAAAGAATTCGCTCCCCAATGATGAAGGAGACAGCATGGCTGTGTACCCGCTAAAAATTATGAAATTCTTGGGTAGTCCCCGGATCGGCATCACACCAGATGACGTGATGCATTTTGCCGTTCATTCTGGGCAGGAACGCAGAGGCCGGATCTCCGACATGACCTGTCCGGCAAACAAGACTCCCTCGTCGCTAACAGGCAGGTCGGCGAACTTCAGGGCTGCTGCCGTCCAAGTATTGCAAGTATGGAAAGCATCGTAGGTGCCTGTAGAGGCAAAGAAACGGCTTCCCGGAAATGGGCCGGGGGCCAGACTGACCGGATCCTCGCTTGGCCCCATTCGCAGGTAGTCTCCAAGATAGGCGTCGAGCCTCCAGACGGCGGTGCGGGACACGCATATCCAGCGCAGATGAGCATCAGGCGGAAGCGCATTTTTCGGGTGCTTTGATAGGCCTTCGACGAAAACAACGCTCGAAGAGGGAAACAAGGCGTCGATCGCCATTCCCGGTCCCGGATGGGTTGCTATGTAAAAGTTCCGGTTGCCCCATCCGTATGCGAGATACTTCGCTTCCGGGAACCAATGGCGCAAGTGGTCCAAGGACGGACCGAGAGCTCCGACAGGCAGGACCAGACCGGTGTGCCAGCCTTCGTCCAGCACCCCGATGGTTACTTCCGTGCTGTTTGTAAGAAAGTGCGGCGGCGGCGGCAAGACCGGCTTAGTAGCGACCGAAGGCGGCAGGCCGGGCGCGCAGCTGGCCAGCATAGCGGTTGCCAAGGTCGCGATGGCAACCCGCGCCGCCAACAACAGCCTGGGCAATGTGCCTGGGCCGTGTATGCCCCTGCATCGCTGGGGCACAGGCTCCCTCGGGGCGACGCTGTGCTGCCGCGACAGATGGGGAGAACGTACGCCCAGCAATAGCACCAAGCGTTCGAGCGTTCTGTGGTGGATGACATAACGTCCGTACATGGTGCACCTCTCTGAAATGGTGTACTCCATACTCCATAACACCGCAGTATACCGGGTAATCATGTCACGCAGCTGAAGTTATATTCACTGAGATCACTAACACGAACAAGCCAAAAGGACTGGATTATGGCGATGGCTGAGTGCTGCCGACCCGCCCGCAGCCGTAGGTGTAGCGGCTTGCAATCGAAAACGGCGTGCTCGCAATCAACGGGCATTTTCAGCTCACATTAACTGCGACTGACGGGTCCTCGTGCTCACATTATTTGCGCCTATGGTCGCAATCATCCGCCTGTGCTCGCAATCGAAAATGGTGTGCTCACATTAATTGCAACTGACGGCACCCCTGTCCGCTTGAGGTATACTTCAATCGGATGCAGCAATGAGAAAATGAAGCGTGGCAGGGCTTCCAGCCGTCCTACCGTGCTATATTTTCCGTTTTCTCTATCGACCCCATGCAGCGCATCACCGATGAGACGTTCCGGATGGCGACCGCGATCAACCCGTATTCAATGACCGTGCCCCTTCTTCCCAGTGCAGATGTTTGACGATGCGCCACTGAACCCGGCACGAACGCCCCAGACTTTTGCCCAGAACGCCGCCCGCTGCTTTGCTTCCCCGGCACTGGTGATCTGCCGGTCCACCGCCCGGCTCAATCTCCGTATGGCATACATCCGCCTTTCGTCGCTGTTACGGCGCATCACAGCCCCTTTCCATTGCCCGCGGTACTCGTTCACCTGTCGTCAGGTAGGGATCTATTCTTTGCGTGTTAACCAGTTTGGACGTGGCTACCTCATCGGCCAAACCCTTGTGGCGGCGCGTAGGCTGCTGCCGTTGCCGATCATACTCCCACACTGTTGTCCAAAACGGATCAACGGCTTGTTTGACCGATGATCGGTATCGCGGTGTAAGAATGGGCACCCTATCGCCTTATCCTGCAGTTCATGGAATGGAATTGACGAACCACAAAATAACTGCACCAACCAGAACAGAAACCGTGACGGCGCCAGCAGCGCCAACCATTGCAAGGGTGAGCATTCTTGCCACTTCAACTCCGAATGTCATGTCAACCTCCATCCATCGCTGATTGCCTGTAAAATCACCTTTCTCACAGACCCGTTCAGTGCCGATGGCACCAAACGAACGCCCCAGGCTGCGGGGCGGCCGATCTGTAGATTGAATAATAGTATACAGGCATAGATTTGTCTTGTTTATTGCGCTAAGCTATTCAGCGGAGGACGGTTCAGGCCGCATGGGGACTACTATCCCTCGGCCCTACCGAGCCTGGATCGTTTTCCGATCGTGATAGCCCGCTCCACGTTGCCAGGAGGGCGTTCATGCGCTCACCTGGTTTTTTACAGGCGATGGATGCGGAAACGAAAAAGGGGGTGTGTGATGATGGCGAACATAGACAGGGGTTTTGTGGAGTCGTTGAACAGGCGCACGGGGTTGAACCTGACTTGGGAGGAGTTCAAGGCGATTTATCAGGAGCGGAAGGCCGAGCGTGACGCTGACCCGGCCATTCAAAGCCGGAAGGCGCGGCATCGTGTCGAGATGGAGGATATGGATGCCTTTTTCAGGTGATGCGCAGCATAAAACATGCCAATAAAAAGCAGGTGATGCAGTTGCACCCGCCGATCTCCGTGAGTAGCATCATCGCCATGCACGAGACCCACCACAAAGACAAAGAACGTATCCTGCGCTGCCTCCGCAACGGCCCCAGGACCTGCAAGGAAGTCGCAGACGCCCTCAAGCTATCCTGCCTGCGCACCAATCACCTTATAGTGGACCTGGCAAAACAGGGGCTGGTCCACGCACACCACTGCACCATCAATGCATCGGGGTCACCCATCAATGTTTGGGCGTTACCATCCTCGGAAACACCCCCATTACTCGCAGGGACCGCATGAGGTGGACCATTTCCAAGGCTTCACCGAAAAAAGCACCCTGCACAAACCATCAAAAGAACCTCAGAAAACCACCGAAGAACTGGTCCCGATTGTCGTTGCTGCCTTAGCAGGAGCCATGGATTCACGGGAACTCGCCACCGCTACGGGATTTCCGCCTGCAGCGGTTGGCAACGCTTTAAGATTGGCGAGCAATTACGGGTTGGTCAGCAAGGTGCCGCCTTTCGACAAGCGCGTGATGACCTGGGAACGCACCAAAGGAAAGGCGTACACGACCGCGCTAAACGCCTGGGAAACACGTCGTAAAAAGCCTCCCAAGTCATCGCAACAGCCTGAGAATCCAACCAATACCCTTTCATCATCCCGCATCAATGAGGCGTTTTGGAGCCGCTGGCTGCGCAATGACCCGTCTACCCGACCAAAACTCGATGACTGACCATCACGCACCCCCATTTGTTGTGCGGACTCGCCTGTTGTGGGGGCGGCGTCTGTCAACCGCGAAAAGGCATCGAGAAATGGCCCAGAATCGGTTTTTGATGGCCTAAGTGTAACGGCTTGCAATCGAAAACGGTGTGCTCAGATTAACTGCAACTGACGACGCCCCTGTCCGCTTGAGGTATGCCTCAACCTGACGGCGGCGAATCGCAAGCGCTCGGTTCGGTCGCAATGCTGATCCGCGCATGGAAGCGCAGGTAGCACTCCAGCCCGCAGAAGTGCTCGACGTACTCCGCGCCTTCCGGGGTGAATAACGTAATTTGTACATTAACTACAGCATCCTCGACCTCCAGAAAATATGCCAGCAAATTCCATTTCTCCGGACAAGCGCTTCAGATAATATTCGGGATCTTCCCGAAAAACAGTAATGCAATGCGGGCATCTACAAAAATACAGTTCCTTATCTCGAAAACTAATTGCCACAGTTTGATTGATTGGTTTTTCAGCCAAACAACTTGGGCACACAACGAGACTATTTGTTTCTTCCAGCAGGGTTTCGGCATTTTCTTGGAACGTAACGGCACACCCGTCGCAACAGAATGAATATTCCTTTCCTCGATATTCCTGTATAACAGCATTCTCTTTAGTAATGCCCAACCTTACTAAGGAGCAACCGCATGTGGGGCAAATCAGTGTTGTCATGTTCACACCTCCATTAATTCTCTGATATATAACGTCTGAATTTAGCGGAGCGCTTCTGTTACGTCTCTCGTTATATTAGTAAGGGGTATCCCATGTCGAAGTCGTCGGCAGAAAAGCGCACGGCGAGGGCACGCAAGGCATCGAACGTGGCGAACAGTGCCGGATTGCCGCAGGCATCAGTTCGGACGACTCGGCCACAGGCAGGAACAGGAGAGACAGGTGAGCACGACCCGCCCGCCCCACAGATAGCCGGTGAACGGCTTGCGTGTTTCGGTCGGCCCAGCGTTCGGGGCTATTCATGGCAAACTCTCCGCGTGCTGTGCTCGCTCGGCAGGGTGGCCAACTGCGCTTCCAGATCGGCCAACGCTTCGCGTCGGCGTTTGACGATCTGGCGCAGCGCGGTAAGCTGCGCGGCGGCCTGGTCGCCGTCCGACGTATCGAGTGCCCGGCACAACCGCGCCAGCGCATCGAGGCCGATGCCCGCTTCGAAGGCAGCCCGCACCAAGCACAGCCGTTGCAAGGCCGCCTCGTCGAACAGACCGTAGCCGCCTTGGGTACGCGCCACCGGCCGCAGCAGTCCGCGCAGCAAGTAGTCGCGCACGATATGCACGCTGACACCCGCGCCCTCAGCCAGCTTGGAAATTGTGTACCGATTCATGTTCATGTTCCTTTACGACTCGAAGCGCCCAGCAGCCGGATATACTCCGCGTGAGCCCACACCAGAGGTGTGGCCGAACCCGTGCCATGGCCCAGACGCGGTTCTGTATCCCACACTTGCTCGGGCAGCATGCCGTTTTCGTTGGCAAAGCACTCCAGCGCCTTGATGTAGGGCCGGGAGTCGCGTCCGGCGGCAACTTCATAGTGTCCGCGCTCGCCGGTGAGCAACGGCCACAAGCGTCCGCGCCCGGTACCATCGAATGGTGAACCGTCCTCGTGCTCACCGTAACCATCCCCGTTGTAGCGATACCACGCCGGTCCGCAAGGCGTCTCGCGTCGGCACAGTGCATCCCATACCGGCAGGGTCTTGAGAACGTGCAGGTCGGCGGCGGTGCGCAGACCCAGGCGTACCAACTCCAGGAAACCGCCGTCTACCACGCAACATTGGGACTGGTTGTACATTGCTTCCGCTGGTAGATTGCGAATTGGCAGAAATACTCGACACTCTGGCAGATGCTCACCGGTGTCGACCGACGGGATCAGGGCGATACGCTCGTAGTGCTCGGGATGGCCGAAGAGCAATCGACCGCAATCGGTGAAGGTCCAATCCTCGATGCGTTGTTCCCAGTCTTGCGCCACCTGTCGGTAAGTGACGGCCTGCGCCCCTTTTCCGGTCGCATCGGCCACCGCTGCCGCAGCGCGCAGCGCGGCAACCACTACCGCCAGGGTATGGGGACTGTAACCTCTGTTCTCCTCCCAGCGGTCCTGGGGGGTGACCGGCCCATGGTTCACCAGGAAATCGGCGGCACGCTGTACCACGGGATACGGGTCGAAGTCCAAGAGCCCTTCGTGGTGCAGGTGGTTGGCCAACAGCACCGAATAGCCGACTTCGTCGAGCTGCAGGCCTTGCCAGTAGGGCCTGCCATCCACCCAGAAATTCTGAAAGAAGCTTCCATCCTCGCGCTGTCGAGAGAACAAATAATGCAGAATCTGCGCTGGCCTCTCCCGGTCGCCGGCGGCGAGCAAGCCCATGGCCTGGTGGTAGAGATCGCGCGGCCAGACCAAGTGATAGCCGCCAATCGGCTGGTCCGCCGATGCCGATTCGCCCCAGGGAATGGACAACGAGGCCACGCCCGCGCCGCGATGAATCTTGTCGATATGCGTACGCAACACCGCGATGCTACGCCGGTAAAGCTGCCCGCCGTCGCCGCTCTGGGCCGACAGATCGAGCAATCCGCGCTGATAAGCGCGCCACCCTTCCATGTAGCGATTGAGAACCGACGCGAATCCGTTGCGGTCCAGGCAGCCGCTTGCAGCCTTGATGGCCGTCCGCTCGCTGTTGCCGAACCCGACACAAAGCATGAAATGACCGTCTGGCGGCAACTCCAGTTCTGCCGTCAGCGCAATATTGCCCGGTCCCGCTGTCGTGAAGTTCCATTCTAGGTGCCGGTGTCTGTTTATATCCTGCCAGCCGTCGGAATGACCCACATAGCCGGCTGACATGCGTGAGAAGGGTACCGTGGCGGTTACCGCAGCGTATCGAGACCCGCGCCAGGCGATGAGCCAGTCGCATTCGTTGGCGCCATATTCAACGCGACCGTGGTTATCCGACCCCTGGTTGTCGAGATGGGGCGCCCACAGCAGATACAGGCGGTAATGTCGGGCTGCTTCCACCAAAGGCTCGAAGTGGACTCGCTCAAGCACGCAGTCGGCATCGGGATCCGTGCAGACCGTCTTGATCAGTCGGTAGCGGCCTTGCGGATCTCGGCTGACAATCTGGAAGGCCGGAATGCCGTCTTCGATCCACTCGACGCTATGTTCCAGATCGCGTCGCTCTTCGTGAAATAGCTCACCACCATCGGTGATCAGGAACTGAAGATCGCGTTGATTCGGACAGTCGATCGTCGGATGATAAACCTCGGTTAACACACCGTCGGCGACGGTGAACCAGACGCGGGAACGTTCACTCAAGGCAGTGCCCACAGCCTGCTTGTGGGCACTGGCCCAAGTGCTGGGCAGGCCTGGCTGCCCGAACGGAAGTTCGCTCATGGTCTCCTTGGTCTTGCGACGTTCATGCCGCAACGGGACTCCTTTATCAATCCGTCTCAACCCGCACAGCAGGACAACTGCTTCACATCCCTGGTGAAGGTCTGGGCAGCAAGCTTCAGCCCTTCGACCATCGTCAGGTAGGGAAACAACTGGTCAGCCAGTTCCTGTACCGTCATCCGGTTACGAATCGCCAGCGCGGCAGTCTGGATCAGCTCGCCCGCTTCCGGGGCGACCACCTGCACGCCGATTAGGCGACCACTGCCCACTTCGGCTACCAGCTTGATGAAGCCGCGTGTATTGAAATTGGCGAGCGCCCGCGGCACGTTGTCGAGCGTCAGCGTGCGGCTGTCGGTTTCGATGCCGTCGCGATGCGCTTCCGCGCCGCTGTAACCCACAGTCGCCACTTGCGGATCGGTGAACACCACGGCTGGCATCGCCGTCAAGTCCAGGGCTGCACTACCGCCCATCATGTTGATGGCCGCACGGGTGCCGGCCGCTGCCGCCACGTAGACGAATTGCGGCTGGTCGGTGCAGTCGCCAGCGGCGTAAATGTTCGGGCTGTTCGTGCGCATACCCTGGTCGATGACGATGGCCCCTTGCGCATTGATGGCCACGCCCGCCGCTTCCAGATTCAGGCGGCGTGTGTTCGGTGCGCGACCAGTGGCGACCAGCAGCTTATCGGCGCGCAGTTCGCCGTGCCCGGTGGCTAGCACAAATTCGCCATCCGCATAAGCGACCTGGCTGGCCTGGGTGTGCTCCAGCACCTCGATGCCTTCGGCGCGAAACGCCGCCGTGATGGCCTCACCGATGGCCGGGTCTTCCCGGAGGAACAAGGTGCCGCGCGCCAGGATCGTCACATGGCTGCCGAGCCGGGCGAAGGCTTGCGCCAGTTCCAGCGCCACCACCGACGAGCCGATCACGGCCAGACGCTCGGGGATCGATTCGCTGACCAGCGCTTCGGTGGAGGTCCAATAAGGAGTGTCTTTCAAGCCGGGAATCGGCGGCACGGCCGGACTGGCGCCCGTGGCAACCAGGCAGCGGTCGAACATTACGACGCGCTCGCCACCATCGTTCAAATGGACGACAACACTCCGGCTGTCCTTGAAACGCGCTTCACCGCGCAGAACGGTGATGGCCGGGTTGCCGTCCAGGATGCCTTCGTACTTGGCGTGACGCAGTTCATCGACACGGGCCTGCTGTTGGACCAGCAGCGCTGTGCGCTGGATGGTCGGCGCGACCGCCTGGATGCCGCCATCGAATGGGCTTTCCCGGCGCAGGTGGGCGATATGGGCGGCGCGGATCATGATCTTGGACGGCACGCAACCGATGTTCACGCAGGTGCCGCCGATGGTGCTGCGTTCGATCAGCGTCACGCGCGCGCCCCGCTCGACAGCCTTCAATGCGCACGCCATCGCCGCTCCGCCGCTGCCGATCACAGCGATGTGTAGCTCCTGTCCATCGTTTGTGGAGGAGGCACCGTCGCTCCGTGGATGCACACCATAGCCACTTGCAACCACCGCCTTGATTAGCCGCTGCATCGGCACCTCGCCCTCCAGCACGACCCGGGCCGTGGCATCCGGGTAGGACACCTGCGCCTCGCGTACGCCGGGCACGCCTTCGAGTGCTTTGCGCACATGCGCGGCGCAACCGTCGCAGGTCATGCCAGTGATAGCGAGTTCGGTGGGCGCGTTCTCGGTCATAATATCCTCCAAAGTGTCTATGTGCTCAGCTACGCGGGGCGGGCGTTTCGCAGCCGTCGGTCGCGCAGCGGCGGTTCGCCGGATTGACCATGTCCCAGATGGAGACAAGGAACATCACCACCAATCCGGTATAAAAAATTACGCGCGCCAGGTCCTTGTCCAGAAAGTGATGCGTTAACCCAAACACCCCGACAAGCGCTAGCACCGGACCGATCGAGCCCAGCAGCGTGCGTTGCCATTGGCGGTGCGAGAACCAGCCCGCCAAGGTCGCCAATAATGCCACGCTGGCGAAAATCGGAATCAGCCACTGCACGAACAGGCCTTCCCACTGGCTGAGAAAGCCCAATCCGATTGCAGCGCCGAGGCTCGCTGCTGCGGGGAAACACATGGCGCAACTGAAACTACCGACGATGGTACCGACTATGCCAATTTTGTCGATGATGCGGGTTATGGCTGACATGGACAGATCCTCCTGGTCATCACGCTATGTCATCACGATATAAGCTTATTATAGGGGTTGGGTAGGCCCAACTTACTGCCGTACCAGGGTACGGAGTCAAGGGCCTGATGCCCGCAACGCCAGCGACAGCGACAGAAGGAACAAGTCGGTCAAACCGAGCGCCGCGATAACCCAAATGCTCACCGAGGAACGTGCCGGCGTCGTACCTGCCAGCACGACGGCAATGAAGAGGTGGCAGGGGCAGGTCAGCACAGCCAGTTCGCCCCACAGGTAGGCGGTGATGGACTGGCGCTCGGGGCCGTTTCATGCGGGACAGGCACTCTGTCGATCCAAATTTATAGACAAATTATATGTATTTTATATGGAATTTATAGATGGAACCTTGCTAGTCTTCGTGTATGTGGCGGGCAACGATTCACCGGAAGATAGAATCCTTACTGATGAACAGTGATCCGTGCTTATCCGGTTAGCGCCCAACCATACCAGACTAGATGTGGTGGGTAGTTATGGTATCCGATATATTAGTTATAGTGCCTTTAAGCACGCAGTGATCTATCAGCTTATTTTTGTGGTAGTTTTTGGTTTTATGGAGGCGCCGAGATGCTGGGACGAATGAGGAGGCACAAATGACCGCCTTCGGCTGGGTTGGTCTGAGATTGCGCGTCATCCTGTTCTTTTACTTGCTGTCGTTCTTGTCGTTCCCACCCAAAGCGGAGCAATCCTTATGACTTCTGCAATCATTCTCCTTGTTGCAGTTCTGGCATTGTCAGTTTTTCTGGCATTGCCGTTGGGCCACTATATGTATCGTGTTGTTGAAGGTCATCGATTCTGGGCCACCCGTTTCCTGGGACCGCTGGAAAAAAGAATATATCGTCTGACCGGAGTACCTGTCGACGATGAAATGGGATGGAAACGCTATTCCCTGTCCCTATTGCTTTTCAATATTCTCGGCGTTTTGTTTATGTATTTTATTTTTCAAGCACAAGGCGCCTTGCCGCTGAATCCACAGCATCTACCTGGAACGTCCATTGGCACGGCTTTCAATTCCGCCATTGCTGCGATAACCACCACCAACTGGCAAGATTATGGTGGTGAAACGACGCTGAGTTATCTGTCGCAGATGCTGCCCTATACAGATCTGAATTTTATCGGTGGAGCAAGCGGTATTGCTATCGTTCTGGCCATTATTCGTGGCGTAGTGCGAAAAAACACGCACCTTTTGGGTAATTTCTGGGTCGATATTACGCGCATTATCCTCTACGTTCTGATCCCCATGTCAATCATACTGGCGCTAATTTTCATTCAGCAGGGCGTTATCCAGACCTTTGGGCCTTATGTGCAGGTCCATTTGATTGCACCCTTCCAAAGCGGGGGGAAACAAATCACTCAACAGATGATCGCGATGGGACCGGTGGCCTCGCAAGCATCCATCGCAGTGCTGTGTAATAACGGTGAAGGGTTTTTCGATGCGAGTTTCGCCCATCCGTTTGAAAACCCAACCGCGCTGACTAATTTTTTGTATATGATTGGTATGATACTGATCCCGATTGCTATCGTGTTTATGTTTGGTCACATGGCCAAGGCTAAAGGCACTGCTTGGGCGCTATTAATCGCCATGTTGGTGATTTTTGTGCCCTTGGCTTTTTTGAGCGAACATGTCGACCTCGCGGGCAACCCACTATTCAATACACTCCATGTCACGCAGGCGCATACCGCTGTGCTGGCCGGTGGCGGCAATATGGAAGGGGTTGAGGATCGCTTTGGTGTGGCGGCTTCAGACCTGTTTTCAAGCCTCGCCACCACCACGTCATCCGGTCTTGCGGATTGCGCTTATGATTCGCTTATGCCCCTGTCCGGTGGTGTCAATCTCTTCTTTATGGATCTGGGAGAGTGCGTGATCGGCGGTGTGGGTACGGGATTAGCAACCATGCTCGCTTTTGCGATCTTCACGGTATTTCTGGGTGGCCTCCTGGTGGGACGTACGCCAGAGTTTCTCGGTAAAAAGATTGAGTCCTTTGAGATTAAAATGGCCTCACTGGCCATCCTCATCATGCCATTACTGGTTTTGATTGGTACGGCGATCGCCGTGAGTACGAGCGCCGGACGGGCCGGGGCCTTTAATCCGGGGACGCATGGTTTCAGCGAGATCCTCTATGCCATTACCAGTCCCGCCAACAATAATGGCAGCGCCTTTGGTGGATTGAGCAGTGATACGACCTTTTACAACATCATCACCGGGATCGTCATGCTCTTCGGCCGCTATTGGCCCTATCTGGCGCTGCTGGCACTGGCGGGTTCGCTGGCGGGCAAAAAGACGATCCCCGTTGGCGCCGGCACCTTGACGACCCATACCCCAATCTTCATCGGTCTGCTGGTAGGTGTTGTCATTCTGCTCGGCGCGCTCAATTTCTTTCCGGCACTGGCGCTGGGACCGATTGCAGAACAACTGGCACCCCTCAACACGCTGGCTCATTGAGGAATCATATGGATCCACCCCCGCTGTGTGCTCCGCAGCGGGGAGCGTCGGTGCGGTGAATCCAGCATTGGGCTGAACAATCACGAATTTATATACGTTTTATATAGGTTTTATATGGAATTTATAGATGGATGCTTGCTAGTGTTGCACACGGCTACATTATGATGGTGTGCGGGGTGTGGGCCTGCGCTCGCGAAGGAGGTTGGCATGGAATTTGTTTACTTATTGATTATAGTTGTTTTTTTCTTGGCATCCCTAGGGGTTGTTGAGATGTTGGATCGTCTGAGGAACATAAGATGAACGCTTTTGCATGGATAGGCCTCGGTTTGGGGGCAATGCTCTTCATCTATCTTTTGGTATTTCTGATTAATCCGGAACGATTCCTATGATATTCACCATCATGCTGACCGCCGCGGTTCTGTTGTTGACCATTCTGCTGGCCTTGCCTCTGGGTCGCTACATGCATCGCGTTTATGCCGGCGAGAGGTTTTGGGCGACACGCCTGATGAGTCCCGTGGAGCGGGGACTGTACCGCGTCATCGGCGTTTCGGCGAGCGAGGAAATGGATTGGAAGCGCTACGCCATCGCCCTGTTGATCTTTAACCTGATCGGTGGCGTTTTTCTCTATGCCTTGTTGTTGGCGCAAGGCGCGCTGCCCCTGAATCCTTTACACTTCGGCGGCGTCCCAAGTGCTTCCGCATTCAATACCGCAGTCAGTTTTATCACCAATACCAATTGGCAGGATTACTCCGGCGGCTCGACCATGAGTTATCTCTCGCAGATGCTGGGCCTGACCGTGCAGAATTTCCTCTCGGCGGCGACGGGCATCACTATCGTCCTGCCCATCATTCGCGCTCTCGCCCGTCATAAAACCAAGAATCTCGGAAATTTCTGGGTCGACATGACGCGCACCGTTCTCTACGTACTGCTCCCCCTGTCCGCGCTCTTTGCGCTGATTCTTATGGAACAGGGCGTGGTACAAACGTTGACAGGGGTAGTGCGCGCTGACCTCATCGCTCCATTTGTGTCCGGCGGCAAGACTATTCTTCATCAGATGATTCATGTGGGACCGGTAGCCTCTCAAGAGGCCATCATGATGCTGGGTAACAATGGGGGCGGGTTCTTCGACATGAACGATGCGCACCCTTTCGAAAATCCCACGGGCTTCACCAATTTCCTGGAAATGGTGGCCATGATCCTGATTCCCTCTGCCCTGGTGTTCATGTTCGGGCACATGGTGAAGGCCAAACGCACAGCCTGGGCCATCATGATCGCCACGCTCGTACTTTTTGTTCCTTTAACCGTGGTCAGTGAACATTTTGAGCTATTGGGTAACCCGCTGCTGACCCATCTGGGGGCCACGCAAGCCAATATGGCCAGCCTCGCCGGTGGTGGCAATCTGGAAGGGATAGAAGATCGCATCGGTGCTGGCGCGTCGGCGCTGTTCGGCAGTATCGCGACCGCAACCTCCACCGGTGCGGCTAACAGCACCTATGACTCGTTCATGCCCCTGTCCGGCGGAATCAACCTGTTCTTCATGCAAATGGGGGAAACGGTGTTTGGCGGCGTCGGGACGGGTTTGGCGACGGTGCTCGCTTTCATGATCTTTGCCGTTTTTCTCGGTGGTCTCATGGTAGGGCGCACGCCGGAGTTTCTCGGTAAAAAAATCGAGTCGTTCGAGATCAAAATGGCCTCACTGGCCATCCTCATCATGCCATTACTGGTTTTGATCGGTACGGCGGTCGCCGTGAGTACGACCGCCGGACGTGCCGGGGCCCTTAACCCCGGGGCGCATGGTTTCAGCGAGATCCTCTATGCCATTACCAGTCCTGCCAACAATAATGGCAGCGCCTTTGATGGGCTGAGCAGTGACACGACCTTTTACAACCTCATCACCGGAATGGCCATACTCTTCGGTCGCTATTGGCCCTATCTGCCGCTGCTGGCCTTGGCGGGCGCACTTGCGGGTAAAAAGAAGATCCCCGCCGGGGCGGGTACCCTGACGACGCATACGCCGATCTTCATCGGCCTACTGGTGGGGGTCATTCTTCTGGTCGGCGCGCTCAACTTCTTTCCGGCACTGGCGCTGGGTCCGATTGCAGATCAACTGGCGCCCATCAGCACCCTGACTCATTAGAGGAATCATATTCATGGAATCTACCCATCATAAACATGCGGCATCTCCGATCAACTGGAAAGATCAGGGCCGGGGCGCCCTGTGGGACAGCTTCAGCATGCTCTCCCCGCGTCGCCAGTTGCGCAATCCGGTGATGTTCGTCGTCTACGTCGGCTCCTGGCTGCTGCTGGCCCTCTTTTTTCACGATCTAATCGTGCATAACAGTGAAGCGCCTTTTACCGCTGTGATCGACCTCTGGCTCTGGCTCACACTGATTTTTGCCAATTTTGCCGAAGCGCTGGCCGAGCGTCAGGGCGAGGCCCAGGCCAACAGTTTGCGGCAGAGCCGGCAGGAAGTTACGGCCAAAAAACTGCCGAAACCGGTGCGCGAGGCGAGCTATAAGGAGGTTCCCGGCGCCAGCCTGCGCAGCGGCGACTTTGTCCTGATAGAAGCGGGAGACCTCGTCCCCACCGACGGCGAGGCGGTGGCGGGAGTCGCCGCCGTCGATGAAAGCGCCATCACGGGCGAGAGCGCGCCCGTCATCCGCGAAAGCGGGGGTGATCGTAGCGCGGTCACCGGCGGTACCCGGGTGATCTCGGACTGGCTCATCATCCGGGTGACGCAGGAGGCCGGACACACCTTCCTCGACAAAATGATCGCCATGGTGGAGGGGGCATCGCGACGCAAAACCCCTAACGAAATCGCTCTAAGCATACTGTTGGTCGTTTTGACGCTCGTTTTTCTGGTGGTCACCGTCACCATTTATCCGTTTTCCTGGTATAGCGTCCATTACGCCAGCCACTCCGGATCGGTGATCAGCCTGACGGTGCTGGTAGCCTTGCTGGTCTGCCTGATTCCCACCACCATCGGAGCGCTATTACCCGCTATCGGTATTGCCGGCATCGTGCGCTTGCTGCAGAGCAATGTGGTGGCGACTTCCGGGCGTGCCATCGAGGCGGCGGGTGACGTGGATGTGCTGCTTCTCGATAAAACCGGCACCATTACCTACGGCAACCGATCCGCAGCGGCGTTTTACCCCGTTTTAGCGGTTACCCAGGAAATCCTCGCGCAGGCGGCCCGCCGCGCCTCTTTGGCCGATGAGACGCCGGAGGGCAAAAGTATCGTGACCCTTGCCGACAAACATTACCCGCAAAGCCGGGAAGCCTTGCCACTGGAAGCCCAATTGATCCCTTTTACTGCCGAAACCCGCATGAGTGGGGTGGACTGGAATGGGCAGCAATTGCGTAAGGGATCTCCCGACGCCATGAAGGCGTGGGTCCAGTCGCTGGGGGGCACCTGGCCTAACGAGCTGGACGGCATAGTGCAGGAAATCGCGGGGGGTGGCGCAACACCCCTGGTGGTCTGCTCTGGCGCAGCGGTATTGGGTGCCATCGAGTTGCGGGACATCGTCAAAGCCGACATCAAATCGCGCTTTGCCGAATTGCGGGCGATGGGTATCCGCACCGTCATGGTGACCGGCGACAATCCGTTGACTGCCGCCGCCATTGCCGCTGAAGCGGGGGTCGATGATTATCTCGCGGAAGCCAAACCGGAAACCAAGCTCGCGCGCATTCGAGAATACCAGAATGAGGGTTACATGGTCGCGATGACCGGGGACGGCACCAACGATTCCCCAGCCCTGGCCCAGGCGGATGTCGGTCTCTGCATGGCCAGTGGTACCCAGGCGGCGCGCGAAGCCTCCAACATGGTCGACTTGGACTCCAATCCCACCAAACTGCTGGAGATCGTCCAGATCGGCAAGCAACTGCTGATGACCCGCGGCGCCCTCACCACCTTCAGTGTGGCGAACGATGTGGCCAAATACTTCGCCATCATCCCGGCGGCGTTTGTATCGACTTATCCCCAATTGGGCGAGCTGAACATCATGGATTTGAGCTCGCCTACCCATGCCATCATGGCCGCAGTCATCTTTAACGCGCTCATCATCCCCTTTCTGATTCCACTGGCCCTCAAGGGGATCAAGTTCCGCGCGGACTCGGCGCAGCACATCCTGCGCCGCAACGTGTGGATCTACGGATTGGGCGGCATTATTGCGCCATTTATCTTCATCAAGCTGATCGACATGCTGCTGGTTGTACTGTAGGAGGATGACACCATGATCAAAGACATCAAAACCGCGCTGTTGCTGTTCCTGGTTCTGGCCGTAATGACCGGTCTGATCTATCCCCTGGCGATGACGGGTATCGGCCAGGTCGTGTTTCCCCATCAGGCCAACGGCTCTCTCATTCGCCAGCATGGGCGGATCGTGGGTTCCAGCCTCATCGGCCAGTATTTCCGTGAACCGCAGTACTTCTGGAGCCGTCCTTCGGCGACTTCACCGGTGCCTTACAATGGCGCCGGGTCCGGCGCCTCCAATCTGGGTCCGAACAATCCTGTTCTGGCACAGCACGTGGCGGCGCGGATCAAGGCCATCAAGGCCGCGGATCCCGCTGAGAAAGGCCCGGTTCCGGTGGACCTCGTGACTTCTTCCGCGAGTGGTCTGGATCCCGACATCAGTATTGCGGCAGCACTCTATCAGATCCCGCGCATTGCGCAGGCTGGTGGTATTGATATCGTGACATTGCGCCACTTGGTCAAGGAGAACACCACAGAACCCCTGCTGGGTTTCCTCGGCGAACCCGTGGTCAATGTGGTGAAACTCGACCTCGCGCTGCATGACCGATACGCCGCCGCGCATGGAGCAACAAGATCTCCGCTCACGAAAGGAGCGAAATCATGATGGCTTCCTGGGCGGGTGCGACTTTGGTCATCCTGCTCACAGTCACAGTCACGCTTGGCATATATCGCTGCGAGATGCGGAAAGTGGCACTCCTTCGCCGCAAAATCAGTGCGTTTCAGGGCGGAGCGATCCGCTCGGTAGGCTCACCCTGCACCCAGGGGTAATGCGACACCACAAAACCCTACCGTTGGCGGAGGGCGTTTCTCTCTACTCTACTAACGGCAGGGTATCTACGGAGGTAGAAAAACACATGGAAACACTGAAAGAAAGCATCCTCGCGGCCGAGTGGGCGGGCTACCATTGGGCGCTGCAACACTTGGACGCTACTGCCGACCAGGTCGAGGATGCCTGCGAAGCCTATTTTCCCGAACATATGTCTGGCGTGCTGGCTTATGCATTTGAGCGCGGATGGGCAATGGCGCACGAGGGAAAGACACCGCAGTCCATCCATTCCGATGATCCCTCGCTGCCGTGATCTGATCATGGTCGGTGTGCCGAGTCTGTCTGCCAGGAAAAGTGTTTTGCTGGTTTTTTGAAAGGACAGATGGACGCTCTTTTTTACCTCCTGCGCAGGCTCTTAAACAGGCATCAGTTCTCACCCCGCAAGGAACCACCCATGTCACCATTAACGCTCTTCGGCGTAATCACTGTTACATTGATGATGATTTTTTATGCCCTGGAGGCGCGCTCCCTTTGGTGGACTCTGGCATTTTCCGTATCGTGCCTCGGAACGTCCATTTATGGATTTCTGGCCGGCACTTGGCCTTTCGGTGTGGTCGAGTTTGTATGGTGCCTGCTGGCGTTACGCAAATGGTATCTACTTTATGCCCCGAAGACGTAATATGGTCATATGCGGCGCGGTTCCTGGAAGCCTTTGCCAGGACCATTCGCGCCGAAATGCACTCGGCGGAAAAGATACTCATCCCGGAAGTCGATACGCTCCATTTCACCAACAGATCAGCGAGGAAAGGCCGGAATCTTGCGACGGGTGAGAAAATCCAGATCCCAGCACGACGCGTCGTGACCTTCAAGGCCACGAAGACGTTTCAGGACAGGGTAAACTCCTAGCGTTGCGACGGACGCCCAGAGCCTTCGGAAGATTTAGATGACTCGCGAGGTACATGGCTGTCCGGTTATCCTTCGGGAAAACTCGTGTGGCGGCAGAATTTTATTGAGGAGTGACAGAATCTTCGCGTACTTAATCGAAAAAAGGAATTATCTGCTGGCGGACCTGCTGAACCCGGCGGGGGGTGCCGCGACCCTCGTCCATTCACAGAAAGACTTCGCACCAGATTGAACACCACAGCCCTAACGAAGGCGCGACCAGCGCCCCATGCTGGCACCATCCGCGAGGCTGGCCTTAGGGATCTGGATGCGCTTACCGCCATTGAGAACCAATGCTTTTCCATGGATCGTATTTCACGCTCCGGGCTACGCCGTTTTCTGGCACATGGGAGTTGCACCCCGGCAGGGGGTTGCACTCTGCAAGCGCGCGCCAGGATTCTCGTGGTCGAAAATGGCACTCGCATTTGCGGCTATGGTAAACGTTCAGCCAACCCACCCTTGCGGGTTAGCGCCGATCAGGGTAATGCGGTTTTTTTCCAGTTCCACGGCAAAAGTTCGTGGAGCCGCTTGTTGGGCCAGGTCGGGAGCTTTTCCAGCACATCGCAGAGGTAAGCGAAGGGCTCGACGCCGTTGAGTTTGCACGTTTCGATAATGCTGTAGAAGGACGCGGCACGTTCACCACCCGCATCATTTCCAACAAATAAAAAATTCTTGCGACCAATGGCCACGCCCCGCAGCGCCCGCTCCACCGGATTATTATCGATGCTGAGTTGTCCTTCTTCGAGGTAGAGCGTCAGTGCTTTCCAACGGTTGAGGGCATAGGCCATCGCTTTGGCAATACCACTTTTCGGCGCCACCTGCATCTGGGTTTCCGTGAGCCAGGCATGGAAGGCTTCCAGCAGGGGACCGGCACGCTGCTGCCGGGCGGCGACTTTCTGATCTGGTAGAGATTCCTTGATCTCCGCTTCGATGGCGTAGAGTTTGACGATCCAGGCCAGGGCTTTCTGGGCTACCGGACTGGGACCGCGCTGTTCCACGTCATAGAAGTGGCGGCGTACATGCGCCCAGCATCCGGCTTCGATGATCTGTTCCTTGCGGTAGAGGGCATCATACCCCCCATAGTCATCGGTCTGGAGGATGCCTTGCCAGTCGCCCAGGAAGTGTTGCGCGTGGATCCCCTTACGGTCCGGGGCATAATCAAAGACCACGACGGGATGCGGGGCATCCGCCTGGCTGCGATACACCCAGAGATAGGCTTTGTCCGTCTTGCCGCTGCCGGGGTTGAGGACGGGCAAGGGCGTCTCGTCGGCGTGCAGAATCTTTCCTTCCAGTAAGGCCATTTTGCAAGCTTCGGCGAGCAGACTGATCCAGTATTCGCCCTGACCCAGCCAGCTGCAGAGGGTGGCGCGAGAGATCGGTACGCCCGCTCGCTGGTACTGGGTTCCCTGCCGGTACAAAGGCAGGTGATCCACGTGTTTCGCCGTCATCACATGGGCCACCAGGCGCGCCGTGGGCAAGCCCTTGTCAATCACCTGTGCCGGTAATGCCGGACTTTCGATGGTACCACAGGGGCGGCAGGCCAGTTTGGGGCGGATATGGCGAATCACCTGGAAGCGTCCGGGGATATAATCCAGTTTTTCGCTGATCTCTTCCCCGACAGTTTCGAGTGGACCCCCACATTGCGCGCAAGTGCAAGTCTTGGGATCGTGACGTACTTCTACCCGGGGCAGATGGGCGGGGATCGCCATGCGGCCGGGGTGCCGGCGTACGGGACGGGCGGGGACCGTTACGGTCTGCGCGTCGGCGGCTGCTCCCTCTGCACGGCCAGCGGTCACGGCCGCACTGTCTTCCAGAACGGTTTCGAGGAGGCTTTCCATCGCCGCGATTTCGGTATCCAGCGATTCTTCCCAAAGACTGATCTGGTCGGGAGAGAGCTTTTCCGAACGGCGTCCGAATCGCCAGCGCTGCAGTTTGGCGATGGTGCTTTCCAGGCGGGCGATGGTTTCATCGCGCAGGGCAATGGCCGCTTGCTGTTGGGCGATGATCCGGGTGCGTTCCGCTTCCTGTTCCTCCTGCTGTTGCAGCAGGCTCAGCACCAGATCGCGCAGGGCGTCCGGGCTGGTGGGAAGAGGCGTTTGCGGCGCTGAAATCATCAGAAAATAGTATCGGAACTGGGCTATTTATACAAGCAATTCCCGCTAGTTACAGCAGTTTTGGTGTGCATTTTTCCAAGGTCGGTAACGGCGTCCACGGGCGCCCCTCTACCAGCATCGCCCACTGCGCAGCGGAGAGTTCCAGGGCACCGGCATCGGCGCGGGGCCAATGGAGTCGTCCCTGATCCAGACGGCGATACACCAGCCAGAAACCCAGTCCATCCCACAGTAACAATTTCAGACGATCCCCCCGGCGGTTGCGAAAGACAAAAGCATGACCGCAAAAAGGATCGGCAGCCAATACCCCCTGCACCTTAGCCGCCAGGCCATCAAAGCCCAAGCGCATATCCACGGGCGCTGCCGCGAGCCAGATCCGGCTGCTCGAATTTAGCCACATGGTCTTTCCAGAATCTGCACCAAGGTCTGGAGCCAGCTGGTATCTACCGCCGCCGCAAGCTTCAGGCTACGACCGGATAACAGGTGAATTTCTACCGGTGAAACAGGCGTCCTGACCGGCGCAGCCAGAGTTACCGGCAAAAACCCTTCGGGCACGGCGGACAGCAACGGCGTTTGTGCAGAATCGGCAAAGCGCTTGCGCCAGTAATGCAGCGTGGCTACGGCGATCCCCGCCTGCGCACAATAATTCTTGACCGACTGTCCGCTCGCCTGAAATCCCTCTACCTGCTGCCGCCAATAAGCTACTTTCTCTTCTTTCTTCATCACCATCCCTCCGCGCTGAATGCAGATCAGGATCGGTCAGGTCAGAAAATTTGGGAAGGTGGGTTGCTTGGACGGTTACCGGCTATGCGCTTCTCCTGATGCGGCGAAATTCACGCATCGCACGTATCTATTCACTGGCCGTGGCGCCGGAACACCGCCAGATAGGCATGGCCCGGACACTTCTGGCATGTACCGAGTCTGTCGCCATGGCGTCCGGGCGGAATCGGATACGATTGGAAGTGCGCGAGGACAATACTGCGGCTCTTCGCCTGTACACCAGCGTCGGTTACCGGCCTTTCGACCGCATCGCGTCATACTACGAGGCCGCACCGCCACAGGTGGACCGCACCGCCGCGATTCGCATGGAAAAACCGCTCTGATGCGTATCGTTCACCCAAATCCCGGAATTTCCCATGCCTAAAAACCTGATCGTTGTCGATTCCCGCCGCGACTGGCCGGCCGATGATTTCGATATCCCCGTCATCACCGCGATAGATTACCTGCGCCGCAAATACCAGCCGGAAGATCGACGCACCCGGGTCATCAACCTGTGCCGGAACCTGGAGTATGGGGGTGTGGGTTACTATTGCTCGCTGCTGGGTGAGGCCCGCGGTCACCACGTTCTGCCGGAAGTGCGCACCCTGCTGGAAGTGCGCAGGCAATCCCTGTACCGCCCGGGACTCGCCGATTTGCAACCTCTGCTGGAAAAAGCGACGGAAAACCTGCAGAAGGAGGTGGGATCCACTTATGTGTTGCGGATTTTCTTCGGCTGGACGGCGGATGGCCCCATGCAGGGACTCGCACGGGAACTCTTCGAGCACCTGCCCATGCCGGCGCTGGAGGTGCAGCTTCGGGCCAATGGCGTCTGGCGCATCCAAAGGGTTTGCGCGTTACCCATCGGAGACCTGGACGCCGTGGAAAAAGCGGAGCTCCGTGCCGCCCTTCAGCACTATCTCGCTCGCCGCCGGCGCAAGTCGAAGCCTGCAGGCTGCAAGCCCGCCGAGCGCATGCGCTACGATCTGGCCATCCTCCACGATCCCCGGGAAGTATTGCCGCCATCCAGTTCTCGAACGCTGAAGCATTTTGTCCGCATAGGAAAGCGTCTGGGAATTCACGTCGAACTGATTCAGCGCCGGGACTATGGGCGACTGGCCGAGTTCGACGCTTTGTTCATCCGGGAGACCACGCGTATTGACCACCACACCTACGAGTTCGCCCGGAAGGCCGAACAGGAAGGGCTGGTGGTGATCGACGACCCGGATTCCATTCTGCGCTGCACGAACAAGGTGTATCTGACGGAGATACTGCGGGCGCATCAGGTGCCGATCCTCGAAACCGTCATTATCCGCAAGACCGATCTTCGACGCCTGGAGAAACGGCTGTCCTATCCTTTCGTGCTCAAGGTGCCGGACGGGTCCTTCTCCCGCGGAGTCCGGAAAGTCACCGATCCGGAGACCTTGAGAAAGGTGGCCGCCGAACTGTTCGCTGACTCTGACCTGCTGCTGGCTCAACCTTATTGCTATACGCCGTTCGACTGGCGCATCGGCATGCTGGACCGGCAACCCCTGTTCGCCTGCCAATACTTCATGTCGTCCAACCATTGGCAGATCGTGCGTCACCTGGACAACGGGCGCGCCCTGCAGGGCGGGTTTCGCACGATCCCCCTCCACGAAGCACCCGCGCTCGTTCTGCAGACTGCCGTCCGCGCCGCCAACCTGATTGGGGACGGACTCTATGGTGTGGATCTCAAGGAAACGTCCGAAGGCGTTTTCGTCGTGGAGGTCAACGACAATCCGAATATCGATCGCGGCATTGAGGACGGCGTGATGGGGGATGTCCTCTACGAGACGGTGCTGCGCTCCTTGATCCGGCGCATGGAGACGTCGCATGGGCGGCCCGGGACCGGGTGGCCTGCGAATGGTGGGGCTATGGAAATAAAAAGGCCATGCCTGCGGACAACCATCTTATAAGCACCCCTGATCTGCAGCCTTCCAGGTTGATTACAGCCCCTAAAAATATACACAAATTATATACCATTTATATGGAATTTATAGATGAGGACCATCTACAATCTTCGTTGAGGACATAACCAAACGGGTTTTTAAACCAATGGAGTCTTTATAATGACCATGAATATTGTCGGTAAAGCAACTATGCATTCCGTAGTGCCCGACCGGGCAGCGCTACAGCAGCGCGCACGCCGCTGGGTTATCAAGATCGGGAGCAGTCTGCTGACTCAAGACGGCCAACGACTGGATTTGTCGGCCATGCAGAAACTTGTGCAGCAAATACTGCGACTTCGCGCCGAAGATATTGAGGTCGTATTAGTTTCCTCCGGTTCCGTCAGTGCCGGCAAATGTCACCTGGGATGGGCCCAGAAGATGACCACCGCCGAAGAGCGTCAGGCGGCGGCCAGCGTGGAGCAATCCGCCCTGATTCATGCTTATGAGAATCTCCTGGCCGAGGGAGGGACGCATTGCGGGCAAATACTGCTGACGCGCGATAACTTCAGAGATCGGAAGCGCCTCAAGAAGACTCGGTCCGCCATCGAAATGCTCTTGAGAATGCAGATGTTGCCCATTATCAATGAGAACGATGCGATCGTCGATCTGGATAATGCTCTGGGCAACAACGACCATTTGGCCGCCCTGGTCAGCAACGTCTGGCATGCCGACCTGATGGTATTGCTGACTGATCAATCAGGGCTATTTACAGCGGACCCGCGCGCACGGCCTGATGCCGAAATGATCACGGAAGGTATGGCGGGTGACCCACGGTATGAGCATATGGCGGGTGGAAGCGGTGGCACCGTGGGTACCGGCGGGATGCTCACCAAAATACACGCCGCCACCCATGCGGCGCGCTCTGGTGCGACCACGCTCATTGCCGATGGACGAATTCCGGATGTGCTCCTGCGCTTGCACAAGGGGGCACTTTTGGGGACATTTCTGCGTTCTGGAAAATTCGACCGGAAATTGCGTCGGGATGCCTGGACACGTCTTCAGATCCACCACGGCCAACAGTGGGTGATCCATCCCGTGCGCCGGGTAAAAGATGAGGTGGTGGCTTTTTATTCGGAAACGCCACCTTTTACCGCAATACCAATATTCAACGGCCAATAAATTTTCACATTTATTGGCTACGCGATCGCGCCAGTCATACCTGGTGTACAGGCCTCTTTTACGCAATTGGAGAAACATGATGAACCGCTTCACCACGAAAAAAGCCCCTCGCACCAGCAGCAAGAGGAGTTTAACAATCCTTGCTGTCGCAGTGTTATCCACACTGGCTCTGGTATCGGACACTGTTCAAGCCGCGCCCCTGCCGATGCCAGCGATGACCGGACCGCTGCAGTCACCATCTCCTTTTCAGTTTAATGCCGGCCCGCTAGGAAAACTGGACATTACCGGCGTGATGAGCGGCATGGGCGTCTGGCAGGACAACCGAGTCCCCGGTGATCGGCTCACCCACGCCGATATCAGCAATGGCCAGATCTTCATCCAGAAGACACACGGGCTGATCCAGTTCTTCCTCCAGGCCGGTGCCTACAATATGCCTGCCCTGGGCACGCCTTTCCTTTCCACGGGAGCCACCACCGCCGACTATTATGGTGCCTTGCCACAGGCCTATCTGAAGATCGCTCCCACCAAAAACTTCTCGGTGCTGATCGGCAAACTCCCCACCCTGATCGGCGCGGAATACACCTTCACTTTCGAGAATATGAACATCGAGCGCGGCTTGTTGTGGAACCAGGAAAACGCCGTCAATCGCGGGGTGCAAGTCAACTACAGCGCGGGGCCATTGAGCGCCTCTCTCGCATGGAGTGACGGTTTCTACTCCAATCGCTTCAACTGGCTTTCCGGCGACCTGTCCTACACCATTAACTCCGCCAACACCGTGAGTTTCGTGGGCATGGGCAATGCGGGACAGACGGGTTATTCCACACTCGCCACCCCGGTTTATCAAAACAACAGCGACATCTACAACCTGATCTATACCTATAGCTCGGGCCCATGGATGATTCAGCCCTACCTCCAGTACACCCAGGTGTCGGCCAATCCCGCTATCGGCGTGGAACGCGGCACGGGGACCAGAGGCGCGGCCATTCTGGCGAGTTATGCCCTCACCCCCCACGTTACCCTGGCCGCCCGGGCCGAGTACATTGCGAGCACCGGCAATGCCACCGATGGCGCGGTTAATCTGATGTATGGACCTGGTAGTAAGGCGTGGTCCATCACCGTGACGCCCACCTACCAGGATCACGATTTCTTCGCCCGCGCTGAGTTTTCCTATGTGCAGGCAAGCAGCTATACCCAGGGTGATGTCTTCGGTCCGCAAGGGAATAATCCTACACAGGCTCGCGCGCTATTCGAAACTGGGTTTCTGTTTTAACCATAGGACCGATAGGTACCTTTTGTGAAGTCTCAAGTCTGCGTATGAGGTGTCGCCATGAAACAGTTATCCGCCATTATCAGACCATTCAAGCTGGATGACATTTGTGATGCACTGGCCACTATCGGTATACGGGGGATGACGGTTACCGAAGTCACGGGTTTTGAACAGCGCAAAGGCCATTCTCAAATTTATCGAGGCCATACGTATGTTTCTGATTTTATCGCCAGGATAAAAATCGAAGCGGTCATCAGTGATGAAAGGCTGGATGATGCCATTGCGGCAGTGGTTAAGGAAGCACGCACCGGCAAGGATGGAGACGGGAAGATTTTTGTGTTGAATGTCTCGGAAGCCATTCGCATCCGCACCGGGGAAATGGGGGACGAGGCCTGTAACCCGCCTTTTTACGGTGAGCTTTCGGCGTCATGAGCGCTCCGTCACTGGTCGGCGATCTGGCAGAAGGCGTTTTTGTGCTTGGCGGGATATTCCTGCTGTGGTACAGGATCGGTGGAATTGCCAGCAAGCTTCGGCGCGAGAGGGCCAGGAAGGCAGGGTATGACTGGGCGCTAACACATCCTGGCTGTGCTTTTCAACTGGCGATTTCAGCGGGGCAGGAAAGGTATTCAAAAGTGGCCTGTCCTTTGCCAAGCATGCAGCTCTATGCCTTTCTGGAGGGTTATCATGATGCGCGGCAGGATCAACAGCAAATCATCGGAACGCGATAGTGGGGGACAACATGCCTTCCTGGTGCTTTCACCACCTTTTTTTTAAGAGGAATCAGTTATGGTGGCTTTCATGACATCGTCTTCACGCCAGCTTTGCACTACTCTGGCGCTGCTCGCGGTGAGAAAACCGCAATGGTCTTTTGAAAGCCTGGCACAGGAATTACGGGTGGACGCTAGTCTGGTGAAGTCCTGCTGGCGTACCTTGTTGGAGAACGCTTGGCGTCTCTATCCCCGCCGTGCGAGATCGAAGTCAGGACACTGGCAGCCCGACCCGTCGGTCAAGGCCATGATTGCTTTGGCGGCGTATCGCGCGAGACCCGATCAGGCCGGGGACATCGCCTGTCAGTATGGGGTCAGTTTGCAGGATGTAAAACACTGGCGCCGTATTTTGGTGCGCCGGGCTGACCGGCTCTTTTAGCCATGTTGCTGTGGACAGACGTGCTGGCATCAAAGAGCGTAGAAATCGGTTCCGCGACGTATCCTTCCGTCATGATCAGCATCGTGTTGTTGAGTTTTGTGGCGCTGCTCGTCGGATTCTATGTCCTCTATCGCTACCATCGGAAACGGGCTCGTGGCTTTTTCTCTCAAAAACCGGCCACGCTCACCGACGAGTGGCTGGCACAGCAGGTCCGTTCTGCAGTGGCCGCCGATAATCCTGTGTTCGGTGGACTGTTCGCGGGCCCTGTAAAAGATGAGCACACCTGGGTATTACTGAAAGAAGTCAATCATCATTTGTTGTGGGTCTGCCTGCAAAATGCTTGGTTGGGCTTCTGGACCCTGAATGCGGAAGGTGCGCCGCAGTGGCGGATTGTGCAGTTGCATGGCAATAGCCTGAACCAGTATTTGCGGAAACAGGAATCCACTGAAAAGGGGTCCGCCCAAACCCATGGTGTATCCACATGATCAGAGCTCAAAAAGGAGGAATTTGTGCCCCGTTTTAAGCCTGTAATACGCAAAAACAAGCTTCGCCGCGAGGGTGGCCTGACGGGATTGCTGTTCGCGTGCGTCGGTGCCTCCATTGGGTCAGGATGGTTGTTCGGTCCACTGTATACCGCAGAGTTTGCCGGACCCCTGAGCATCGGGTCCTGGCTCATCGGCGCGCTGGCGATTCTGCTCCTCGCCCTGGTTTTTGCCGAATTGGCGCCGCTGATCCCGCGTGCCGGGGCGGTGGTACATTTGGCGCATGTGGGTAATGGTCCTATCGTTGGGCACCTGTGGAGCTGGATGCTTTTTCTCTCATATGCTGCGATAGCGCCGATTGAAGTGACGGCCGTGCTGACGTATGCCAATAACTATCTGCCGGGATTTTTGCAGCCGCACACGGGTTTGTTGAGCGCGCAGGGATTCGGAACGGCCCTGCTGCTGTTGACGATATTCGTTGTTCTCAATTTTCTGGTGGTGCGCTGGGTGCTCAAAATCAATAATGCGGCCACAGGGTGGAAACTGGCCATTCCGTTGTTGACGGTGATTCTATTGATCTCCATTTCGTGGCATCCGGGTAATTTTGCGGTGCGTGCGGTCAACCAGGTGACTGACCTGCATGGCATGTTTGCGGCGGTCGCCAGTGGTGGTGTCATTTTTAGCCTGCTGGGATTCCGGCACGCCATCGATCTTGCCGGGGAGAGCAAGAATCCGCGCAGGGACGTCCCCATCGCCGTGATCGGTTCCGTGCTTATTGCCTCAGCCATTTACATCGGTCTGCAGGTGGCTTTTCTAGGTGCCGTCAACCCGCAGGATCTGGCGCATGGGGGATGGCAGAACTTGCGTTTTCACGGCATCAACGGTCCGTTTGCAGCGCTAGCTATTTCGATCGGAATCGGCTGGTTAGCCGTGCTTCTGTATGTGGATGCTTTCGTGTCTCCGGCGGGCACCGCGTTGATCTACACGACCACGGCCGCCCGAGTCAGCTTGGCGACGGCGGAGACGGGAGCCGCACCGCAATGGGTGTCGCGGGTCAATCGCTTTGGCGTTCCCTGGGTGAGCCTCATCCTGCTTTATGTAGTGGGCGCGGTGTTCTTTTTCCCTTTCCCATCCTGGCAGAAAATGGTGGGTTATATTGCCTCGATGACCGTACTTTCCTATGTGATCGGCCCTATCGCGTTACTGCAGTTGCGTCGGGCGCTACCGGAGGGTGACCGACCATTTCGGCTGTGGTGGGCGCCGGCACTGGCTCCCCTCGCTTTTGTGGTTTCAAACTGGATTGTCTTTTGGTCTGGCCTGCATACCCTGAATTTCATCTTCAGCACGCTCTCTGGCTTGCTGGCGATCTATGCGATAACGGGAATCTGGCGCAAGGGTCGTTGGTCGGAAATGGGCTGGCAGTATATGTGGTGGGTCATACCTTATTTCTGCGGCCTCTGGCTCATCAGTTGGATCGGACCCAAAAGTTTGGGGGGTATCGGCACACTGACATTTTTCCCCAGTATGGGTGTCGTGGCTGTGCTGAGCGTGTCAATTTTCTATATGGCTATTCATCAAGCCGTTTCTGACCAGCAGATAAATGCCTATATGCTACAATTTGCCCATGGAATTGGGCATGCGCCGTGAGCTTTCCACGACCATTCAAACGCGCGGATAAACAGCACGATGCGGAAGATCTTTTATCACTAAGCGGACAGATGGGTGGCATCTACAGCATCCAATTCCGCCGAACTGGCCAAAGTGTTAAGAGATCTTCCGCATCGGCGCCAAATTGGATAACAGGGTGGTGGGTGTTGCGATGGACGTGACATATGAAAGTGGAAAACGCCAAATACCGCTGGACTGTTCAGCACTTGATTCGCTGCAGGCGGCATTTGGGATGTCGTAGATGAAACGGAGTTACTAAAAGGAATCTAAAGAGATCGACGAACAGTGGACGTCCTCCCCGCCCTCAGCCTACGGCTGCCGCTCTCAAGAGCGGGAAGGACGGGGCTGCCATACCGCAAAGCATTGGCTTTTTTCGCCCATTGATGGCTCAAAAGCCAAGCGCCGCTTTACCCCCCCCCCCTTGAAAAGGGGGTTTTAGCGTGATGGCGCATTGATAAAACCGCGACTCTGCACGCAGTGGGCCTGTGAGGCTCGTTGAAACGAAAACCGGGTTAAGGGGCCAAGTTCAATGAACAACTGAAAATATTTCCTGAAAGAACAGGTTCCAGCGTTTCGGCTTATGGCAAAACCAAGTCATTGCGGACCAAGCAGACAGTTTGTTACCGCTAGCGGTCAGGCTGAAAGCCCAGCATGAGAATGTTAAGCGCGGTTCGCGGACTTCTGAACAGAGATTGCATGATGGTCTGATCATTGTTTGACCAAGGAATGGGGGTGTTATGCTAGCGGGTATGTTGATAGGGGGACTATGGCTCGTTTTTATCATGTTGGCCGTATGGGTCTGGCGTGGCGGTCAGCGTCACGTTACCACTCTGCGCAGAGCCGCACTCCGGAAAAGAAAGGTGAATTTTGATCCTCTGCGGATTCTGATTAACGGCGCCTGCCTTGGGAAAAAACGGTCTATTGCTACATTCTTCGGCTACCGTTGGGAATCTCGGCGAGTTGGACGCTTCAAAAAGGTGGTTGGGAAATCCGGTGAGAAATAGGCATTGGGAGGTGACGGTGGAGTGATTGGGCACATGGTGATGGTTATATTCAGCCTACTGCCTCACCCGGACGCGTTGTGCGTCAGATTTTCACTCAATGAATAGCACGTAGGAACGATGATGATACCGGAAACTGCCATTCTCTATCTTTTCGTGGCTGCGTCATTACTGGCGATGGCGTCCAACCGATTACGCATACCCTATACGGTTGCGCTGGTCTTGGGCGGACTGTTATTGGGATCACTCCACCTGTTTCCCGCGCCGGTCCTGACGCACGAGCTTTTGTTCACTATTTTTCTGCCAGGACTGGTTTTTGAGTCGGCATATCACCTATCCGCCAGTGCCTTATGGCGCGATCGGTTGGCTATTTTTGGCCTCGCCGTACCCGGTGTGCTGATATCCATCGTGGTGACGGCATTCGTATTCCTCTGGACCAGTCGTTATTTACCCGATTTGGCGGCAGTGACCATGCCGCTCGGTGTCGCCTTGGTATTTGGCGCGACCGTCGCCGCGACGGATCCGATTTCGGTTCTGGCCATTTTTCGCGAACTGCAGGCACCACAACGGCTCACCTTTCTGGTGGAGAGTGAAAGCCTGCTGAATGATGGAACCGCTATCGTCTTCTTCACCTTGTTTCTGGCGATGGCGATGGGGAAACCCATTACCGCTTCCGCCTTGGCGGTGAAGTTTCTGGCCGTGGTGGGTGGTGGCGTCTTGATCGGGACCATCGTCGGGTGGCTGAGTTCAGAGGTCATCAAACGCGTCAATGACGGCATGGTAGAGATCACCTTCACCATACTCGCCGCGTATGGCAGCTTTCTGGTTGCCATGCAGTTGGGTTATTCCGGGGTCATCAGTACGGCCGTGGCTGGCCTGATCTGTGGAAACTACGGTGCTAAAAGGGGCATGGCTCCCTCGGTCAGACTCGTGGTGAACACTTTTTGGGAGTACATCGGCTTTGCGCTGAATTCCCTGGTATTCCTGCTGGTGGGCCTCACCATTCGCTTGCCTGATTTACTACGGATATGGCCCTTGGTGATAGCGGCCTATGTGGCCATCACCATCGCCCGAGGGGTAGTCATCTATAGCATGGGGGCTTTGCTGAGCCGGTCGCGCGCGCGCATGCCGTGGTCGTGGAATTTTGTGCTGATCTGGGGCGGCATTCGTGGCGCCTTATCCATGGTGCTGGCCTTGAGTCTTCCACAACACTTCCCCTTCCGGGAAATGTTGATCAATCTCGTTTTTGGTGTGGTTTTGTTGACCATTTTGATTCAGGGCCTAAGCATATCTCCGGTAGCCCGCGCCTTGGGGGTGCTGAGCCGCAGGCAACTCCCCGCCGATTTCGAGATGCAGCGCATGCGTCTGACCCTGGCGCAAATGGGGCTCCAGGAGATTGATCGATTGCGCCATGAGGGGGTGCGGGATCCACAGGCGCTCGATGCTTTGTCCACGCGCTATATCCAGCAAAGCAAAGACGCCAAAGACCGGCTCTCAAACCTCGACATTGCCGATGAGGATCGTTTCCGCACTGACTTTTATCGCCTGTATCGGCGACTGCTGACCATGCAGAAACAGCGCTTGCTGGATGCACGTCAAGAGAGTCTCATAGGGCACGAAAATTTTGAGCGGCTGGCAGCGAATATCGATGCCGAACTGCTGGAAGTCGAGACTAATATTGATGGACTGATAGAACGATTGCTTCTGCCGGATCAAGGTAAGTAACTGAGCGGCGTTGTATTCTGAATTTTTCAGATGTGCAGAATGGTCTCCCAGGATATGACTGAGGAGAAGATGCTGGCCAGATGGATTTCATTACCGCCAGTGTGACGGTACCCCGCATTCTCTTCTGAAAAGTGGCTCGCGCAAAACTTTTCAATGCAGCCATTGCCGCCACCAGACTTCGTTGATTGCCGGAGCCCCTCTTTCAATGTACCCACTTGCCTCTGACCACGTGGTTTCTGGCACTTTATCTGATTAGCCAAGCCAAAACGGGATTGTCTGCACTGGCTCTGAAGCGCCAACTCGGCGTCAGCTACCCCACGGCCTGGCACATCCACCATAAGCTGATGCAGGCCATGGTCGAACGCGAGGAGGTCTACACTCTGCTGGGCGCGGTACAAGCCGATGATGCCTATCTGGGCGGGGAAAATCCCGGTGGCAAGGCCGGACGAGGGTCTGAGAACAAAGTCCCTTTTGTTGCCGCTGTCTCGGTGGATGCGCAGGGACATCCCGTCTACGCGCGATTTACCGCGATTCAGGGATTTACCAGTACCGCCATAGAAGACTGGGCGCGCAGCACGCTCAATACAGAATGTCAGGTCCTGACCGATGGCCTCCCTTGTTTCAACGGAATAGCCGATGCGGGGCGTTCGCATGCGGTGATCGTCGCCGGGGGCCGCAAGCCCCTGGATTTGCCCCAGTTCCGGTGGGTCAACACCGTGCTGGGCAACCTCAAAACGGGCCTTTCCGGGGCTTACCATGCTTTCAAGTTTCGCAAATATGCGCAACGCTATCTCTCCACCATGACTTATCGCTTCAACCGCCGTTTCAACTTGGCGGCCTTGCCCCTGAGTTTGCTTCGTGCCGCCGTCAACACCGGACCCCGACCAGAGCGATGGCTCCGTGCAGCGGAATCATCGTGCTAATCATGAAGTTGAATGCCCGCTTAAGTAGATGGTTGTTTGGCATCTGCCCAAGAAGCCCTGCAAAACCAGCAGCAGTATGGTCAGGCATCAAACAACCCTCTACTGCTGCCGAGCATCTGGGCTCAAACAGCGGCAGGACAGCGTAAGCGACCGTTCGGCAGTTTGGCCACCATGTCCTCGAAATTCGTTATTATGGCTGTAAACCGTTAGTCTTTGAGAATGGTTTTCGAGAATTGTAACCGCCCCATTACTGAGCCCGCCCCGGAGGTTGCATGGTGCGTTATCCCCAGGCCGAGCGTGTCACGGCGGGCAGCACCGCCAGCATAACCAGGAATACCACGGCTGGCCACCAACCCAAGGCGCCGAAAAATACATGCGAACCTTCACGTCAACCCAGTTCAGTGCTCTCCCTGCGTCTGCGGCGGCTGTACGGGTTTGAGTTTAAGGATCCATTGCGCAATATCCCGGGCGGTTGCATCGGGTACGTTTAGATCAGGCATCATGCCGCCCCATGTGGATGTTCCTCCGTGCTCTATGAAGGAGGAAACCCGCGCCAGGGCATCGGGCTGCTTTTGATATTTCCAGGCCACCCATTCGAAGGCAGGTCCGACGACGCCATGTGCCACCGCATGACAACTCATGCAGCCGTAGCGGGAAATCGCTGCGGGTGCTTGGCGTGGAAGACTATGCTGAACCGCCATCATCGGCATGTGTGGCATCATGCCGGGGCCGCCCATCATGCCCTGTGCGAAGGCGGGCGAAACAATAAATGCCGCGCACGCTGCGGCAAGACCCAAACGCCTGATGGTTTTCCGGTCCATTTCAAGCCTCCTGATACACTGCATTTAACCACCGAATGCAGCATCGAGCCGCGATTTCTGTTCGGCAAAAGTACCGTACAGCGCCCCGCCGTCGATCACGGTGATCGGCGCGACGCGCACGCCGTAGCGGGATTTCGCTTCTTCGGCCACGCCCGGCGCGGTGACGTCGCGTTCATCAAAAGCGACACCGCGCATTTCGAGGTAGCGCTTGACAGCGGCGCAGTCCGGACAGCCGGGACTGGTGTAGAGTAGCACCTTCGCCATGGCTTCAGTCCTGCACAGCCGTGTCGTAGCCTTCTTCCTTGACCGCTGCGATCAATGCGGCAGCGCTCGCCTGACCATGCACTACAGCTTCTCCTGGCGTGAGGGTGACATCGGCCTTTTCAACGCCAGATACGCCTTCCAGCGCCTTCGTCACGGCCCGCACGCAATGTCCGCAGGTCATACCGGTGATCTTCAGCCTGATATCGCTCATAGGTTTTCTCCTGTTGGGAATGAAGTAAAAGGGATATTCAATACGCTCGTATAGGTATCATTCAACCGCGCACGGCATCAGCCACACGCTGGAGTTTGTCGCGCACCTCGATGCCGAGCGCGGTAATTTGCGGCCTGTCCACCATGCCGAGCACGGCGGCGGGATCCATGAACACCACGCTCACGCTGCCATCGGCCTCGGTGCGCACCACCACGTTGCAGGGCAGCAAGGCACCAATGTCGGGATCGGCCTCCAACGCCTGATGAGCATAGTGCGGGTTGCAAGCCCCGAGAATGACATAGGGCCGTCCCTCAATGCCCAGTTTGGCCTTGAGCGTCGCGGCCACGTCAATCGTGGTGAGCACACCGAAGCCTTCCACCTTGAGGGCCGCAGTGACCTGCGCCACGGTGGTTTCAAAATCGCCCTTGGCGGGTACGCTGAAAACGAACTGACTCATAAGGATTCTCCTCGTTTGAACGATCGCTCAGGAATGAGCAGGTTCGAGTGCGGTATTCTGTACAGCACCCGGCGTTACCGTTGGTACATAAGCCTTGAGCCGTTTAAGGCGCAAACTGTTGCTGAGCACGAAAACGGAGGACAGCCCCATGGCTACGCCAGCCACCATCGGATTCAGATGGATGCCGATAGGCACGGCCACGCCAGCCACAACAGGGATCAGTAGAATATTGTAGAAAAAGGCCCAGAACAGATTGCCGCGGATATTGCTCAGGGTGCGCCGTGCCGCCGTCAGTGCCGTGACCACCTCGCCGAGTTGCCCACGCGTGAGGGTCACGTCTGCTGCTTCGATGGCGATGTCCGTGCCTGAAGCGAGTGCAATGCCGACATTAGCCTGTGCGAGCGCTGGAGCGTCATTGATGCCATCGCCGACGAAGGCGACCCGGCGGCCCTGTTCCTGCAATTGGGTGACGACTTTCGCCTTATCCTGGGGCAGCACCTCGGCATGCACCTGCTCGATATGTAATTGCCTGGCAACAGACTGAGCGGTAGCCCGTCCATCGCCAGTGACCATGGCTACCTGCAGCCCACGCGCGCGTAATGCCTGTACAACCACATACGCCTCCGGTTTGATGCGATCGGCAATGGCGAGCCACCCGATCAGCGTTGCGTCGACCGCGACGAACACCACTGTGCGCCCGCCATTTTCTCTTTGTGCCGCAGTCTCGGCGTCATCCCCCAACAGCACATTTTCGCGCTCCATAAAACGTCGGGCGCCAACACGCACCATACGGCCTTCCACTTCACCTTCGATCCCATAGCCGGCAATGGAGCGGAAATTTTTGACCGTGGGCAAGTGCATACCGCGCTCGCCAGCCGCGGTGACAATAGCCCGCCCGAGTGGGTGTTCGGAAGCCGACTCCAACGCTGCGGCCAGACGTAATGCTTTGGCAGAATCAGGGCCACCCTGATCAACAAGGGCAGGACGGCCTTCGGTCAACGTACCGGTCTTGTCGAATAGCAGGGTGTCGACATGCGATAGCGTTTCCAGTGCCTCTCCTTTGCGAAATTCCGCAAAGAACTGCCCGCAACTGGATGGAGCGGTAGCATTCCACCAAATGCGGGGGTGTCAAATTGGAATCGTCAGCGTCCCCGCAACCGTGCCACCCCAGAAAATGCTCGTTAGCAAACTCGCTGTGCGATCGCGCGGATACGGTAACGCTCCAAGCGGATAACCAGGAAAAGGCCAATGACATCACCCGCAAAAACCGCAGCCAATTCCAACAGATAGTCCTGTGCGAACCAATGGCTTACAGCAACGGCTAATATCAAAATGGGCATGGCGTACAGCACTAGATTCCCGAAGGTAAGACCGATACCCTTTACACGCGCCGTACAGGAACAGGATGAGAGAGCGGCCTGAACATCATGCATCTGATTGGTATTCATCACGTTACACCTCACTTGTAGATAGGTTATCCTACTATAGCCGTACATTTGCGGTGCAAGTACCTCACACTCAATGTAGACGATACCGCGGGGGATATCCAGGTTCGCAAAAAACCGCAACGCAAATTGCAGGGTGGACGAGGTCCTGGACCGTCGTCGCGGGGGATAACGCGGGGATTCCCGCAGTGCTATAGTCCGTCCAGGAGGATGTGGAGTATCCGACATTTCGAGGGCCGCTCCGTAACTTCACCGACGCATGTAGATACAAGAGGAGTCATACCATGAGTACCGTGAATCTCACCGACGCCAAGGCAAGACTGCCCTACTAAGTGGGGCTGGCCGTCCAGGGCGAGGAAATCATCATCCTCAGAGAAGGCGAGCCCGTGGCCCAGCTGGTGGCATGGAGTCCGAGAGAAAATGCTGAGCGGTAGCTCCTGCCCATCGGTCACGAGCAGGAGCTTGCCATCCATGCGTTCCGCCAGCGCCCGTGCGCTATCGTCGATATCGTAGCTAAACTGCTGGCGGCCATGTCCACCTGGATAATACGCGATAAATGTGCCTCGCAGACGGCATGGTAGAAGCGTGCCTTGGCATCGCTGCCGGAGAGCTTGCGGCCCCGGTGTTTCTTGCCGTCATCCTGATCATCCAGTTTGCCGGCCCACTGGTCGCCCTGGGTAATCAGCGCTTCGATCCGCGCATTCCGCTTGGCGGTCTGGTCCGCCGCCGTCATGGGATCATGGGCGATGACCAGCCGCAGATCATTCCAGGGGCGCTCGCCGATGACTTCTTCAGTTTCCGGTCTATCGAATCCAGTTTCGATGAACTCAAGACCCATCTGGCCGAGCGCCGGGTCGTACTACGCAGCAAGCGACCGGAATTGGTGGAGCAGGAATTCTATGCCCTCCTGTTGGTTCATGCGGCGGTGCGCCATCTGATGACCGAAGCTGCAGCGCAAACCGGTCAGGCTGCTCAGGATCTGTCCTTCATCCATGCGGTGCGCGTCCTGCATCGCCGTCTTCCCGCAGCCGGCGCTATTCCCCCCTCGGGGTAGGTCTGTCTGGTTGCAGAGTGTGTTGCGGAAAATGGCTTCTGGCCGCGCTGTTACCAGTCGTGGCAAGCGTAACCCACGCGGGGTGCGCAGACAAATGAGTTCATACCTAATCAGGGATAGGGGCGATCCGTTGCAATCGCCTTGCGACCCATGCCCTATTATTGCCATCTAAACATTATTGGGCCTAATGGTGCCCCCCATTACCCAAGCTTCTGGGCCGCAACTGCTTTTCTAATATAACCAGAGACAGCAGGTTGGTTCTACTTGTCGAGTTTCCCTCCGCCTTATACTATGTGCGGTATGGAGAATTTATGATGAGCGTCGCAGAAGAAGTGCAGAGGTTACTGGTGCCTAAACTCGACGCGCATAAAGCGCAAATAGCCGAGGTTCGCGGCGTTCAAAGCCAAATGAGTGAGCGGCTGCGTGAGCAGGCCTCGCAGATATTGGCCCAGCGCCGGGAAGCTTCTGAAGCAATGGCGAGGATAGAGTCGCGCCTTGATGCCAGAATGGATCGTATTGAAAATAGGATGACAAGGATTGAAGATAAAATCCAACGCCAAAGCGATAAGCTGGACCAGATTATCACGCTGCTTGTCTCTCATAACCGTCTTGCTGGCGATTAGAGAACGTCTATAGATGACAGCCACAAAACAAAACATCACCTACCACCTGGTCGATTCAACCAGATTAAGCATCGACCATCAATTTCCGGGCAATCTGGTTACACTGCTCATGTGACATTGGGTATAGCGCAAGCACAAGGGATTCCTGCCAACAGACGGCAGGATGAAACTTTATTGTTCTAGAAATGCGCTATTCTCTCAGAGACACATCGATTCAGGATGAAACATTGTTTTCCAGTTAAATTCGGATAACGATAAATCAATAAGTTACATATTTTCTGGGAGGATACTTTTTTGTCCGTTAACAGTCGCGCCGGAAGCGGGCGAGCTGATTCAGACGGCCGCGCTGGCGATTCGCAACCGCATGACGGTGCAGGAACTGGCCGATCAGTTGTTCCCCTATCTGACGATGGTCGAAGGGCTGAAGCTCGCGGCGCAGACCTCAACAAGGACGTGAAGCAGTTTTCCTGCTGCGCCGGGTGAGGAAAAGGAGGTATTCGATGAACGCCTACTTTGCGACGGCAGTTGCCAGATGGGTTAATTAGCGATCCTGCGTTCGGGGAATCTCTGAACAAGCGACATGCTGGCTGCTTGTCGATCCATGCGCTAGGCGGTGAGCCGAACCCTCTGGAGGAGCTTGGCGTTGATGGCGACGATCACGGTGGAAATGGACATCAGGGCCGCCCCCACCGCCGGGGAAAGCACCAGGCCAACGCTGTAAGCCACCCCGGCAGCAAGGGGGATCGCCACGATGTTGTAGCCGGCACCCCACCACAGGTTCTGGATCATCTTGCGATAGGTCGCCCGGGAAAGTTCCAGGATAGCCGCCACATCCCGGGGATCGGAGCGGACCAGCACAATGTCCGCCGACTCGATGGCGACGTCCGTGCCCGCCCCGATGGCGATCCCGACATCCGCCTCCACTAGGGCAGGCGCATCGTTGACGCCGTCGCCGACCATGGCCACGCGCAATCCCCGCGCCTTTACCTCCTTGATCTTCTCCGCCTTTTGTCCAGGGAGCACTTCGGCGAAATAGTCGTCCAGCCCCATTTCCTGGGCCACCCAACGGGCCACCGCTGCGGAGTCGCCGGTCAACATCATCACCTGTACGCCCATCCCCTTCAGCCGCGCGAGGGCTTCCCGCGACTCCGCTCGAATGATGTCGGCCAGCGCGACAGCCCCCGCCGGTTTCTCGTCGACGAGCAGGTATATCACCGTTTTGCCCTGGGATGCCAAGGCCGCGATCCGCTCATCGCTGACATCGAGACCGCTCTCCTTGAGATAGCCGGGGCTTACGACCTTCACATTGCGCCCATTTACAACGGCTTGCGCACCCTTGCCGGGGATGGCCTTGAATTCCTTGGGAGGCTCGAAGCCGATGCCCTTCGCTTTGGCATATGCCACGATGCCGGCGGCGATGGGGTGCTCCGACTGACTTTCGAGGGCTGCGGCGAGCCGCACGACCTCATCTTCGGCGTATCCGCCCAGCACGGCCACATCCGTGACGCCGAACCGTCCCTCCGTCAAGGTCCCGGTCTTGTCGAACACCACCGCCTGCAGTTGGCGCGCCCGTTCAAAAGCAGACCGGTCCCGGATAAGCAGCCCATGCTGTGCCGCCAGGGCGGTGGACACGGCGACGACCAGCGGAATCGCCAGGCCTAGGGCATGGGGACAGGCAATCACCATAACGGTGACCATGCGGGCCAGGGCAAACTCGAAGTGCTGGCCAAGGACCAGCCAAATGGCAAGGGTAAGTCCGCCGACGCTCAACGCGGTAAGGGTCAGCACCAGGGCCGCGCGGTCGGCCAGGTCCTGGGTCCGGGAGCGGGACTCCTGTGCCCGGCGCACCATCTCGATGACCTGTGAAAGATAGGTTTCACTGCCGGTCTTGTGGACCTCGACGGTGATACTCGACTCCCCGTTAACCGAACCACCGATCACTTCGTCGCCGTCCCCCTTCTCCACGGGCTGGCTTTCGCCGGTGAGCATGGCCTGGTTGATGGTGGTCCGTCCCTCGATGACACGTCCGTCCGTAGGGATTTTTTCGCCGGGCTTCACCAACACCCGGTCACCGCGCTGCAGATTGGCGACCGGCACGTCTTTCATGCCCTCCGGGGTTACGAGATGGGCCTCGGATGGCATCATTTGCACCAGTTTTTCCAGTGCACCAGAAGCCCCCAGGACTGATTTCATCTCGATCCAGTGGCCGAGCAGCATCACATCGATCAGCGTGGCGAGCTCCCAGAAGAACACTTCCCCCTGCACCCCGAACACGACGGCGCTCGAGTAAAAATAGGCCACGCTGATGGCCAGAGCGATCAGCGTCATCATGGCTGGCTTGCGGGTCTCGAGCTCGGCAAACAGTCCCTTCAGGAAGGGCCAGCCGCCGTAGAAATACACTCCACTCGACAACGCGAAAAGCACATAGGATGACCCTGTGAAGGCGAGCGCCGCCTCCAGCCCCAGCAGCCGCTGGATAAGCGGCGACAAAAGGAGGATAGGGATCGTCAGGGCCAGCGATACCCAAAACCGTCGCCGGAAATCGGCGATCATGGCACCATGGTTGTGACCGCCGTGCGCGCCGGGATGAGCGTTACCCATCCCATGTTCCTGATGTCCCGAATGGTCCATAGAATCCTCTCTATTTTACCGCCGCAGGAGCCCGCAGAGCCGGCTGCAGACATTGGCTCTTAACCAACGAGACGAGATGTCTACCACAGTTCCACCTGTTGGTGGCGCATCCGGGCCCGCTTTGGTGGATGGAGAAACGTTATTGTTCCAGGTCGCGACGTCTTTCCAGGTATTCATCCCTTCCTATTTCCCCGCGGGCATAGCGTTCATGGAGCACATCCAGCGCGGTGTTTTTCTCGCCGCCCCGAATCCCGCGACCCGTGAAGGCCTGCACCAGCAACATGACGCCGGCAACGATGGCAAAAATCAGCAAAAGGCAAAGCAAACCCCAAAACAGGACCATGAATACCGACCCTGTCCAATCATAACCATTGCCAAAACCACCCATCATGTAAGGCCACATTTTCTGTTCCTCGTCGTTCACTCGCTACGCCACGGACCCAGAACAAACACTCGTTGCTGACCATTCAACGCCACTTCAGTGTAGTAGGCGGTGTCCACTTATTCCATCTTCTTTCAGACTATCCCATGGATGGGGACCACCTCAGCCATCAGTGTCCTGGCGATTGAGGATATGGTCCTAGGCAAGTCCCTCGGCCACTCTACCTCCGCTGCCAATGGTCCCCCTGTTGACCATTGGATTCTTCCCATCTCACCTCTGCCTCGCGGTAACTTCGGTCCACATATTGGTAACGGCACCCCACATAGATTGCCCAGATGCGATAGCGTTTCTCGCCGACCATGGCGATGGCCTCTTCCTTGTGTTCCTCCAGGCTGCGGACCCGGTGGATGAGGTTCTGGGCGTAGTGGGGGCGGAAGTTTTCCACGTCCAGGACTTCCAAGTGCTGGACGGCCATTTCGTGGACCTCCCGCCAGAGATGGAGGATCTCGCCGTCGGAAAAGACTTACAAACACCGACGGTTGGAGCGATAGAAAAAGCTATGGATAAGGGGCGCGCCAGTAAGGGCGGGAAGCGCGGCACTCAGTCGCGGGTTCGGGAAAGCGTTGACTTTTTGATGGCCGTTGTGTTGTGATGGCCACACTAGCAGCTTGAGATGGGAGTGCCGTGCGCGTTTTTCGCCTGTTCGTTCGCCGGATAGCCTTTATGGCCCTGCTTCTACTGCTGCCTTGGATGTTGGCACCTGTAGACGCTGCCTCGGCGCCGTGCGCCCTGTCGATGACAGGGGTAGCCGCACACAGCACACAAACACCGCGTTGCGAGCAGACCCTCGGCGCTCCGGCCCAGCAAGGCACCTGCCTGACTGCTTGCTGCCACCACGATATGATGACGCCGGTGGCGGAGAGTGCCAACAACATCACCCCCGCCATGTCGGCTCTCGCCGTTTCCGTCGCGTCCTGGCTTACTCTCCCTTCTCCTAAGCCCGTTCCCCATTTTCTCCACGTTGCGGCCCACACTGGTCTTCCCCCACTCTCCGCAGTTCGTTTTCTCATTTAGCCTCCCGCCTGAATCCGTAGTCCCGCGCATAGTCGCGCCGGACAGGAAATTCGCGTCTTCGGCCCTAACCCGGGCCGCATGTGGAGACTATTATGAGCGATGTGCAAAGAAGTTCTGGAAATAAATATTTTCTAAAGTGGGTTGCGGCTATTCGCAGGGGCGCAGAGCTACTCTCCCTTCCCGTCATGCTGATGATGGTGTTTAGCCCTTATGCCAGTGCCGTCTCATTGAGCCTGCAGAGCGCAGAGGCGATCGCCCTGCGGCAAAATCCCGGTCTCGGCGCCCTGACCCAAAAGATCGCGGAATTGCGGCACCAAGCGGTGGCGGTAGCCCAACTCCCCGATCCGCACCTCGCCCTCGGTGTGGTCAACGCACCCCTCAACAACTTCTCCATGAACCAGCAGCAGATGAGCATGCTGAGCGTGGGCCTGAGCCAGACTTTTCCCTCCTTTGGCAAACTGGGGCTGGAAGGGCAGCAGGCAGGGGTGGAAGCCCAGGCGGCGGCCGATACCCTGCGCGGCCAGTCTGCCGAGTTGGTGTTATTGCTGCGCCGCGCCTGGCTGCAAGCCCTCTATGCCGAAGATGCGGTAGCAACGGTCCGACATCAGGAACAGTTGCAGACAGAGAGCGTGCAAGCGGCGCTGGCACTCTATCGCTCCGCGCAAGGGTCACAGGCCGATGTACTCCGCGCACAACTGGCGCGCGACAGCCTAGCCAATGATATCAATCAATTACAGGCGGAGCAGGCGAGCGATCTGGCGCAAATCGCGCAGATCCTGGATCTACGGAAACCGCCGTCCATAGAAAAGCAATGGCCGAACCTGCCACCCCCGCCCACCCTTGCCCAAGCGGAAGCCCGGCTTTCCGGCCAACCCCTCCTGCGGTCCGCCCAGGCGCAAACGCGCGCCGCGCAAATTGGCGTGCAGGTGGCCAAGCGTGGCTATTGGCCGGAAGTCACGGTCAGCGTCGATTATGGCCAGGATTTCTACCCCGGCAGCCCCAACTGGCTGTCAGCGGGGGTCAACCTGAGCCTGCCCATATTTCCGGGAGATCGCCAGGACCAGGACGTCGCCGCCGCCCGGGCCAAGGCACTGCAGGCGCAATATCGCTACGACGATCAGCACCTTGCCTTGACCCAGCAGGCGCGCACCACCTTCGCCCGTTATGAAGCCCTCAAGGCCCGGTTGGAGCGCACCGATCGGCAACTGCTTCCCACCGCCCGGAATGCCTTTTCCGCGACGCTCGCCGCCTACGCGGCGGGACGTGCCGAACTGAGCGCGGTGCTGCGCACCCAGAAAGAAGTGCTGGACTATGCTCTGACCCGCCTGCAATACCGCCGCGACCTGGACCTCAGCGCCGCAGAGCTGGATTTCCTCACCACCCAAGGAGCAACGCAACCATGAAGGCACGCAACTGGATCATCGGCATGGGCCTGCTGGGCATTGGTGTAGGTCTGGGGGCTGGCGCGGTGTGGTGGCTGCGAGTCCCTGCCGCGGCACCGAGTGCCAACTCCACCGCAACCCATTCTCAGGAAGGCACGCCAAAGGGACGGCATATCCTCTACTGGGCCGCCCCCATGAACCCCAAGATTCATTCGGATCACCCAATGAAGGACAGCATGGGGATGGCGTATCTCCCGGTCTATGCCTCCAGTCCGAACGCGCCCAAGGCGTCCGGCCTCAGCATCGATCCGCGCCTAGCCCAAAACCTGGGAGTGCGTCTCGTGGATGTCCAGCGCCGTCCGATGGGTCAGGCCATCCACACCGTGGGCACCGTGGCAGTGGACGAGAACCGCGTCTATTCCGTCAATCCGCGCTTCTCCGGCTGGGTGACACGCTTGAATGTCCGCGCCGTCGGTGACCCCGTGCGGCGCGGACAGGTACTCGCCGAGATTTATTCTCCCGAGCTGTATAGCGCCCAACAGGAATATCTCATTGCCCGTCGCCAGGGCGGAACGACGGAAGACTCGGCTCTGCTGGCGGCAGCCAAGGCGAAATTGCGACTGCTGGGCATGCCGGAAGGCGAGATCGCGGCCCTGGCCCAGCGCGGGACGGCGCAACGGGACGTGCCACTCCTGGCGCCTGCTTCCGGGGTGGTCGAGAGCCTCGACGTGCGCCAAGGTGGTTACGTCTCGCCCCAGACGAATATCTATGCAATCGCCAATCTCGACCGGGTATGGGTCAATGTAGCGCTCTACTCCTACCAATTGCCCTGGATACGGATCGGCAACCCCGTGCGCCTGCATCTGCCGGCCTATCCCGGCAAGGACTGGGAAGGACGTCTGAACTTTCTCTATCCGACCCTCGACCCCAAAAACCGGACGGTGACGGCCCGGCTGAGCTTTCCCAATCCCGGCGGAGAGTTGCGCCCCGGCACCTACGCCACCGCCACTATTTTAGCCAGCCCCAAGGAGACCCTGGCGGTGCCCAGCAGCGCCGTACTGCGTACCGCTCAGGGGGATTACGTGATGCTGGGTGAGGGCCAAGGGCACTTCCTGCCGGTACAGGTCGCCCTAGGGCCGGAAACCGACGGCTGGGTAGCCATCGACAAGGGACTCAAGGTGGGCGACCGGGTGGTGGAGAGCGCCCAGTTCCTGCTCTATTCCGAATCCCAGTTCCAGTCGGTCAAGGCCCGCATGCTGGGTGGCAACACGGCGCCCACCACGAGTGCCATGCCGGGCAGTGGACGTTCCCGGTCGCAGAACAGTGGTCTGACTCAGGGCCGGGAATCCCCGGCGCCGGCCGCTCCCGCCGGGGATGCAGGCGCCCCACCGACGCCCCCGACCTCGTCCGGCCCGGGTACCACGCCCGGAATGAACAGGGGCCAGGAAGGTCAATCCCATGATTAATGTGAAAGAAATCCGTGGAATGGGCACGGCAATCCCTGGCCATCGGGTGGCCATATTGGGATCGAAGTGACGCTCTACGCTGGCTGATGCTGCGGCAGGAAGCCGAATTTGATCAGTTTCTTGATCCAGCGAGAAGCATTGCGCTGCACACTCAGTGCCTCATAGTCCGTATCGGCATCCCGGTAGTACTTGCCGTGTGAGAGCATGAAGTAGATGATGCGCAGCATTTTGTGGGCCAGGGCGATGATGGAGCGCTTGTGCCCCCTACGGACGACCAGACTCTGGAACTTGGAGCGCAGGGCGCAGTGGGTACGACTGGCGGCGTGGGCGCATTCGCAGAGGATCCGACGGACATACGGGTTGCCCTTGCGGGTTCGCCCACTTTTCCGTTTTCCGGCAGACTCATTGTTCCCGGGACAAAGGCCGGTCCAGGAGGCCAGTCGATCGGCGCTCCCAAAGACGCTCATGTCGTCTCCGATTTCGACCAGCAGCAAGGCAGCACCCACGGTATCGATGCCCGGCAAGGTCTGCAGGAGTTCGAGAGCATTCTTTTGCGGCTTCAAGCCCTCCAGCAGTTGGACATCGAAGCGCGCGATTTGGGCCTCCAGAGACTCGATATGGCGGAGCGTCTCGTCCAGGACAAAGCGGTGACTGGCACTCAACTCGCCTTGCAGGGCATCCAGGATCTCCTCCTGGCTGGCTTTGAGCCGTCGGCTGGCCAGTCGGAGTACGGCCTCCGGGGGACTCCCCTGAATCAGGGCCTGGATCATGGCCCGGGCCGATTGCCCATGGATATCGCTGACCACCACCCCCAGTCGAATTCCGCCATCGGTCAGCACCTTGTGCAAGCGGTTTTTCTCCGACGAGAGCATGCCCACCAGATTTTGCCGCTGTCGGGCGATCAGCCGCAGCTCCCGCAGTTGTGCCGGGGGAACGAAGGAACCCCGCAGCAGTCCGGCTCGAGCCAGGGTGGCGAGCCACTCTGCATCCCCAACATCGGTCTTGCGACCGGGGACCTGTTTGACGTGCCTGGCGTTCACGACCTGTGCCTGGATCCCCACCTTTTCCAGGGCCGCATAGGGACTCTTCCAGTAGATCCCGGTGCTCTCCATGACCACCGTATCGGGCCGATGGGAGGCACACCACAGGGCCAATGCCTTCCGGTCCTTCTGAAAAGCACCAAATTGCCGGCGCTCAATCGTAACGTTTCCGTCAGGGTCCGTGAGAATGGCACAGGCGGTGACCTGGGCCTGATGAACATCCAGTCCGATAACCCGGTGAAAGAGGGATTGCAGTTCCATAACGACGTCTCTCCAATTACTATCAAAGGGAGAGATGGCGAATGCCAGCGCCGAAATCACCAGCCTGTGGCAAGCCTCAGGCGGCCCTTTTAATGTGCGCTCTCAAGGGAGGCAATCCGGGGTACGAGTCGGCCTGGCGGGTCACGTTAGAGTCGGGATGGAATCACCAAAAACTTGCTCGACCTCAATCCGCCATCTCCTCACCCCCCATTCTCTTTCATCCTCTGGGGTGGCGCGAGTCGCAATGTCCGTTAGGGCGATCATGCGTTGGTGTATGGAAAACCGCTTGCTGGTCATGATTGCTGTCTTGGTGTTGACCGTCGCCGGTACGCTGGCGGTGATCAATATTCCCCTGGAGGCCATCCCCGACATCTCGCCCACCCAGGTCATCATCAAGACCTCCTATCCGGGCCAGGCTCCGCAGATCGTTCAGGATCAGGTGACCTATCCCCTGGAGACCACCCTGCAGGAGGTGCCCGGCGCCCAAGCCGTGCGCGGCTACTCGATGTTCGGGGATTCCTATGTCTACGTCCTCTTCAAGGGTGGCACCAGCATCTATCAGGCCCGTAATCTGGTACTCCAATACCTGAGCCAGGTGCAGTCCAAGCTGCCGCCGGGGATCACGCCGGCCCTTGGCCCCAACAGTTCGGGGGTGGACTGGATCTTCGAGTATGCCCTCACCGATCCCAGCGGAACTTTGAATCTGGCCCAACTCACCACCTTGCAGAACTGGTTCCTCAAGTACGAACTGCAGGGCATCTCCGGCGTCGCCGAGGTGGCGACGGTGGGGGGGATGGTGCAAGAGTACCAAGTGGTGGTGAACCCCCAGAAACTCCTCGCCTACAACCTGACCCTGCCGGAGGTGGAGGCCGCCATCCGCGCCGCGAACGGGGAGACCAGCGGCTCGGTGGTGGATATGGGGGAAGCGAGTTATATCGTCCGTACCTCGGGTTACATCCATTCCCTGAAAGCCCTGGAGGATGCTTCGCTGGGGGTGCGCAACGGCGTGCCCATTACACTGCGGGAGGTGGCCCGTGTGCAGTTGGGGCCGCAGTTGCCCAACGGGATTGCCGAGCTCAACGGCCACGGACAGGTGGTGGGCGGGATCGTCATGATGAACCAGGGCGGCAACGCCTACGCCCTCATCCACCAGATCGAGCGCAAGCTGAAGGAAATCCAGCCCTCCCTGCCCAAGGGCGTGAAGGTTGTCACCACCTACAGCCAAGCTCCGCTCATCCAGCGCAGTATCCATACCCTGACCGGTAAGCTGCTGGAAGAATCCCTGGCGGTGGCGCTCATCTCCCTGCTCTTTCTGCTGCGTGCACGTTCGGCGCTGGTGGCGCTCATCGCCCTGCCGCTGGGGATACTGGCCGCCTTTTTCATCATGTGGTCTCTGGGGATCCCCGCCAACATCATGTCCCTGGGCGGCATCGCCATCGCCATCGGCGTGATGATGGATGCCCCCGTGGTCATGATCGAGAATATGCACAAGCATTTAGAACACAACCCCGGCGTCGACCCTTGGGCGGCGGCCATAGCGGCGGCGGAGGAGGTCGGTCCGGCACTGTTCTTCTCGCTGATCATCATCGCCGTTTCCTTCCTGCCGGTCTTCGCCCTGGGCGGCGAGGAAGGCAAGCTCTTCGCGCCCCTCGCCTTCACCAAGACATTTTCCGTGGCCGCCGCCGCCATGCTCTCGGTAACCCTGGTGCCCATCCTCATGGCTTGGTTCATTCGCGGCCGCATCCTCCCCGAAAGCAAAAACCCCCTGAATCGGGTCCTGGCTTTCCTCTACCGACCGGTCATCCACGGTGTCCTGCGCGCTCCCTGGATCATTTTGGTCCTCGCCCTGCTGCTCACGGCCACCCTCTACTACCCCTGGAATCGCCTGGGGTCGGAATTTATGCCACCCCTGAACGAGGGGACGCTGCTCTACATGCCGGTCACCCAGGATCCGGCAGTCTCCATCGGCCAGGCGGCCGCGCTCCTGCAGCAAACGGACCGCATCCTGAAGACCTTCCCCGAGGTGGAGACGGTTTTCGGCGAGGCCGGAAGGGCACAAACGGCGACCGATCAATCGCCCCTGTCCATGTTTGATACGGTGGTGAATTTGAAAAATCCCGACCAGTGGCCAGCCGGGATGACCATGCACAAGCTGCAAAGCAAGATGAACAAAGCCTTGCAAGTCCCCGGCCTGTCGAATATCTGGACGCAGCCGCTCAAAGGACGGGTGGATATGCTGACTACCGGTCTCCAGACGCCATTAGGCATTAAAATCGGCGGAACGGATCTCGATACCCTGAACCGCCTGGGGCAGGACCTCCAAACGGTTTTGCGCAAGGTCCCTGGGACCCAAAGCGCCTATGCGGCCCGCGTCACCGGTGGCCGCTACATCGTCGTGCACACCGACCGCGCCAAGGCCGCCCGCTACGGTCTTTCGGTGGCGGATGTGAACCGTCTGGTGGAGACGGCGATCGGCGGCGAGATCCTGACCACTGCGGTGCAAGGGCTGGAGCGCTTCCCGGTGGATCTCCGTTACCCCCGGGAACTGCGCCAGTCCCTGGCCACCCTGATGGAAAGCCGCATCGCCGCTCCCGACGGCGCCCAGATCCCTTTGGCCCAGGTGGCCGACCTCCGCATCGAGGGAGGGCCAGCCATGCTCACTAGCGACAACAGTCGGCTGAACAGTTGGATCTACATTGACCTGAAGCCCGGCACCAACATCGGTGCTTATGTGCCCCGCGCCAAGGCGGCGATTGCGAAAGCCGTCCGTCTCCCAGGAGGTTATACCGTCTCCTGGGTAGGCCAGTATCAGGTCATGGAGCAGGCCGCCAAGCGCCTGGAGCTGGTCATTCCCGCCGTCATTCTGCTGATCGCCCTGCTCCTCTACTTCAACTTCAAAAACTGGGTGGAGGTGACCATCATCCTGCTCACCCTGCCCCTGTCCCTGGTCGGCGGTTTCTGGCTCGTCTACTGGCTCGGCTACAAACTCTCGGTGGCCGTGGCCGTGGGCTTCATCGCCCTGGCGGGGGTGGCGGCAGAATTCGGGGTGGTGATGCTCCTCTACCTGGATCAGGCCCTCATCCGGCGGCAGGCCCGCGACACCTTGCAGAGTTGGCATGATCTTCAGCTTGCCGTCATCGAGGGGACCATGCTGCGTCTGCGGCCTCTGGCCATGACCTTGACCCTGGTGGTGGGTGGCCTCTTGCCCATCATGTTCAGCCATGGCGCCGGTGCCGATGTGATGAAGCGTATTGCCGCCCCCATGGTGGGCGGCATGTTCAGCGCCGCGTTACTGGCGCTGCTGGTGATCCCCGCCCTCTACGCCCTGTGGCAGAAACGGCGATTGGGCCTGCGGTGATGATGCCGTGCGAAGTGGGAAGGAGAAGTTCGTGGCAACACTAACGAAGCGTAGGCATGGAGGATTGATGATGGAACCGAAATTATTGACATCGGCGAAGATGGGGGGGCATGGCGGGATCCGCTTCCGTCTGGATGGGGAATTAACCCCGGTATTGACGCTGGACTTGGGCCCTTTGAGTTTTGTGCTCTTTGAGCATCACACCTTATTGTGGAAAGACCAGAAAACCATCATTTCGGCCACGTCGCCGAAAAGCGCTCGAAGTTTTTGGGATCGTCCGTCGTGGCTGATGATGGCATCCGGACCCGGGTCATTGAGTCTCAGCCGGGATTGCGTCGGCAAGATATTCGGGGTGAGCCTGCATGACGGAGATACTCTGTTGGCACCCACCCCGCACTTTCTGGCGGCGAGCGGCGCGGTCCACATCGAGAGCTTCTCCGGCGAGAGCGACGGACCTTGGGTCACAGGGGACACCGCGTCAAGCATTGATCGCTTTTCCGTGGTAGGGGATGCGGAGGGGCTGGTTTGGCTGCACGGTCACGGGGACGTCTGGGAACTCACACTGGCGAAAGGGGAATCCTTGGACTTGGATCCGGGGGCATGGATCGCTCGTGATTCCTCGATCCAATGGGAATCCATTGGGCTGGGATCGCTTTCTACGGATCTGGCCGCAGGAGCGAATTGGGGCATATGCCGCGCACAGGGTCCCGGGACCATCTGGATGCAAAGTGGCGGGGTCGGCCTTGCGCGATGGTGAGGGCTGTTTCCCGGATCTTTGTGGGCTTGGTCAATGATACGCAGACCCTGGAGGAAGTATGAACTCAACAACGGATAACCGTTATATCCTGCACCCTGTCTGGGACCCGCTGCTGCGGGCACTGCATTGGTGGATGGCGCTTGCCATGATGGCGCAATTCACCTCAGGCGCGACCCTCCTGGCCTTGGGTAACGACATGTCTGACGCCCTGATGGGAAAGATCGACATCATCCATTATGTCGGCGGCTATGCTTTCGCCGCCGGGCTGGTGGTGCGCATCATCTGGCTCTTTGTCGGCCCGCCGACGGCGCGCTGGCGCGACCTCCTGCCCCTGACGTCAGCCCAGCGCCGCATCTGGCGGGAAACCCTCGCCTGCTATCTGAGCGGTTTCCGCCGCCCGATTTCTCCCTATCGGGGGCATAACGCTTTCGCCGGCCCCGCCTATCTCGTCTTTTTCCTGATTGCCGTGGTGCAGATTGCCTTGGGTATCCGTCTCTCGCTCATGCCGGATAGCGAAGCGATGCACTCCCCGTTGATGGTGATGCATGAATGGGGTTTCTTTCTGCTGCTTGCCTTCGTCATTGTCCATGTGGCGCTCGTGATGGCGCACGAGATCGCGGGTCGCCACGGCTTGATATCGGCCATGATCCACGGTCACAAGGGGTTCACCGAGTCGGAATACCAAGCCCTTCATGCCGATTGGGACGCTGCGTTCAGTGTCCAGGCGGACCCAGGCGGACCGAGCGGCGGGACGGAAGGGCTGGACGACATGACTTCAAATAACGGAGATGACACGAAAAGCAGGCATGAGTGATGGATAGGCGAGCAGAACGGACGCGCAATTTCGCCGTGGGCGGAAAGGAGGGACACCGGAAATTGTTGCCATAACTAAGTGCTTAAACTTTGATAAACGAACAGTTCACCAACAGCAAGGAGACGAACATGAAACGTTTTTATTTCAGCCTCATTCTGGCGTGTTCGGCAGCGGCCACGCTTCCGGCTTATGCGGCCATGGGCAACATGCCAGGCATGGACAATATGGGCACCGTATCAGGCCAAGCGACCAAGGCCCAGACCTTCATGGGGCAGGGCAAAATCAACAGCATCAATCCCGATGCGAACACGGCCAATGTCGCCATGGGTCCCGTCAAGGCCCTTGGCTGGCCCAGTATGTCAATGAATTTCCTGCTCCAGAACACGGCTATGCTCAACGGCCTCAAGACTGGAGAGATCGTGAATTTCGTCTTCGCAAAGGATACCGCCGGGGGGTACGTCATCACCAGGATCACGCCGGTCAGACAATGAAAATACGAAGTAACTGTAATCCGGCTCATCGGGGAATACCACGGGGATATTATCGGGTTATATCATCCACTGGATCGCTACTAAATTCATCTGAGTCAATACATGAGGATTCGCCATGACATTAGAAACATCCCACCAGGAGATATACAAAGAAATACGGATCATGACGATCAGACTTCGCCATGCTGCCCTGCGGGGTTTTATGATGATGATCCTTATGACCGCGCCATTATCTGCCTATGCACGCGAAGATCATGCGCCAACTAATCCAAGGTATGAGACAAAAATACTGAAAGATAAAGCAGAATATTTAACGTACACCATGATTGTACAGATCAAGGATGGTCGCTGGGAGGAAGTCGTTAAGAACGCCCAAAAGGTTGCCGAGATTGGCAAACAAATACAGGCAATAAACGCTTATTGATGTGGGTGGCTGCTGGCGCCATCAGACCTTCATGACGGGCAGGAACGCTGTATCTACCGGATGAATGGCTTGATGTACGGGACGATGCCTTTGTGGGGAAAGGGCGGCCGGGCGAAAGTTGGTCGTGGCGCTGAAGGCAAAACTCCTGTCATTTGGACCGCTGAAAGCCGAGGAAAGAGTGCATGGTTAATCCTAAAAACAGCAGTTCCCTTTCGCTGAAATCAAGAGGTTCATCAGATAGGGCGGGGGTTTTCGTTGCGAAGTGGTCACCAGTTGGGTGACCACCCTCATGGTTCTTGGGGGTGAAAACATACTGGATGGGCACGGAGTGCCTGCGGTACTGCCGCAAGCTCACCATCATCAGGTAAAGGCTCCTGTGGATCCAGCCAGCCGTGCGTTGCCGCTTGTTGGCGTAAGACGACATCACCATAACGGATTTTAGAGATATTAGTGAGGTATTCGGGTATATATTCACTGAACAGCCGGTACGGAGGTTACGCTACCGTCAGGTACAGAAAACTCAAGGGATCCCACAAATGGCTAATTGCTGTGAAAACAAAAGCTGCGAGATAGATGCCATGCGCGACAGTCACGGACGTGTGCTGTGGATCGTGTTCGCCATCAATGCTGCCATGTTTTTCGTGGAGGGCTCGGCGGGCCTAATCGCCCATTCAATCTCGCTGCTGGCGGACGCGCTGGACATGCTGGGCGATGCCTTGGTGTATGGGCTCAGCCTCTTTGCGCTGGCACGGTCGGCGCGCTGGCAGACAGTTGCTGCCCTGGTAAAGGGCGGCGTCATGCTCGCCCTTGGGCTTGGTGTGTTGGGGACGGCAGCCTACAAGGCGTTTCACCCCGCCATGCCGGGTATCGAAACGATGGGAATCGTCGGTGTGCTGGCACTCATCGCAAATCTCGTGTGCTTTTTTCTTCTGTACCGATCCCGTGGCCACAACCTAAACATGAGTTCCAGTTGGCTGTGCTCTCGAAACGATTTGATCGCCAATATCGGTGTTTTACTAGCCGCCAGCAGCATTTACCTGCTTGCCTCGCGCTGGCCGGATATCATCGTCGGTGCCCTTATCTCCGGTGTGTTTCTCAGCTCCGCGCTTAACGTCCTGCGGCAATCCTTGAAAGCACTACGTGCGCCCGTTTCATCCCGTTAAACCGTGCAGCGGTTCGGCTTGCACGGACAAGCCATGACCGAAAGAAATCAGGCAACAGCTTTGGACAAGGGGGCAACCGGGTTTTACGTTCCGTGGCTCCTTAAACCCCAATAGAACATTCCGCTTGAATGTTGTCGATGTCCATGGCGAAGTCTACACCGGTATGGCGCGTTTTGTGGCGGTACCGGCGGAACTGGGTGAGATCGGTATTCTGCCGGGGCATGCGCCCCTGCTGTCCGGGCTGCGGCCCGGCGAGTTACGCATTACCCAGCCAGACGGCCAGACGCAGATTCTTTTTCTGGAGGGTGGAATGCTGGAGATTCAACCCGATATCGTAACCATCCTCGCCGATGCCAGCCTGCGGATTGCGGATATCGATATTCACGAAAGCAGGGAACGCATCAAGGACGCACAAAGTACGCTGGCGAAACGTGCGGTTCCGGCGATGGATTTTGCCCGCGCCGAACTGGAATTGCAGCGGGAAGTGGCAAAATTGCATGCGTACCAGCGCTACCAGATACAGGAGCAACGGGGTGGCGGTACGGGCAATTATCATTGGGAGCGCCCGGCTTTGCAGAATGTGCCGAAGGTGAACGTGCAGGAACTGGAGGATTGACGGCTCCGGGCCGGGTATGGGGCCGATGGACGCCGCCGCCTATGACGCCTGGTATGATACCCCTCGCGGGCGCTGGATCGGCATGGCGGAGTTCCGCCTGCTTTCCAGGCTCCTGCAGACGCAGCCGGGGAACACACTTCTGGACGTGGGCTGTGGTACCGGCTGGTTCACCCGCCGCTTTGCCGAAGAGGGCCTCCTCGTCACTGGCCTGGATCCCAACCCGGACTGGCTTGCCTTCGCCCGTGCCAAGGGCCCCCCTGAGATCCGCTGGATAGCCGGAGATGCTCGCGCACTGTCTTTTCCCGACCGCAGTTTCGACCAGGTGGTTTCGGTTGCGGCACTGTGTTTTGTGGAAGATGAGCGGCGGGCCGTGGCCGAGATCGTGCGGGTGGCGCGCCGGCGTTTCGTCATCGGCTGGCTCAACCGGGCAAGCCTGCTTTATCGACAGAAAGGGCAGGGCGGCGGGAGCGGGGCCTACCATGGGGCGCACTGGCATCGTCCCAACGAGTTGCTCGACTTCTTCTCCGGTTTGCCGGTACGCCGACTGGCGGTGCATTCCGCCATATTTCTTCCTGCCGGGGACGGGATGGCGCGAACGCTGGAACATCTGCTGCCCCACACGCTGCCCTGGGGCGGCCTGGTAGTCATTTCGGGGGAGACGGAATAAGGAAAATCCTTGTCAGCCTGTTTGGCTTACCGATCGCTGCACATCCTTCAAGGGGGCCTGGACCGAACCGCCATGACATATACAGTTTTCCCCTTGGGCGGCGGCCACCAACTCATGCAGGATACCGCATTCGGCGGTTGCATGTTGCCCATGGCAACGTCCGCGCAGTTGCTCAAGCTGCCGCGCCAACGCTTGTAGGGACTGGAGTCTTCCCTGTACGTGCGCCAGATGCGTATCGATCAGTCGATCCACGTCTTGGCAATCGTCCAGTGGGTGATCCAGCAAGTGCAATAGTCGCTGCACATCCGCGAGTGGCATATCCAGCGCCCGGCAATGGCGAATAAAGGCAAGTCGCTCCAGATGCGCGGGGCCATAAGCGCGATAACCATTCGCCCGCCTGGTTGGCGCGGGCAACAGGCCTATTCGCTCATAATAACGGATGGTCTCCGGATCCACGCCGGTCACCTGTCCAAGTGCGCCGATTCGCATATTATTCCCCCAAAATGCGCAGTATAAATCCTTGACTATGTAGTGACTACAAGGTTTGTAATGGCCATTCATTCGGATTTTTTTGGGGAAGGATGATATATGGCATACGACCAACATGATGATCATGACCATGCCACTGGTCACCAGCAGACCCATGGCCACGCGCATGGGCATAATCATGCCCATGGCCCGGCGGGCTACGGCCGTGCCTTCGCCATCGGGGTGGCGCTCAATCTGAGTTTCGTGCTGGTTGAGGCCGTGTTCGGGGTGATGGGACATTCCTTGGCCTTGCTGGCGGATGCCGGCCATAACCTCAGTGACGTGCTGGCCATGTTGATGACCTGGGGCGCCACTGCCCTGGCCCGCCGCCCACCCTCAGTCCGTTTCACCTACGGGTTGCGCAGTTCGTCTATCCTGACGGCACTGGCCAACGCCGTATTTCTGTTGGTGGTGACTGGCGGGATCGCCTGGGAAGCGATTCAGCGTCTGCTGCATCCAGCTCCGGTAGACAGCAGTATCGTGATCGGCGTGGCGGCTTTCGGGACGCTGATCAATACCGGGACGGCACTGCTGTTCATAGCGGGGCGCAAGGGCGATCTGAATGTCCGGGCAGCCTTTTTGCACATGGCAAGCGACGCTGTCGTCTCGCTTGGCGTGGTCATCGCGGGAATCGTGATGCTTTTTACGCACTGGTTTTGGCTGGATTCCACGGTGAGTCTGCTCATCAGCGCGGTGATCGTGATCGCCACCTGGGGGTTATTGAGGGACTCCACCCAATTGGCCCTGCATGGCGTGCCAGAAGGGATCGAAACCCAGGTGGTACGCGCCTATCTCGCCGCTCTGCCGAATGTGACGGCGGTGCATGACCTGCACATCTGGGCCATGAGCACCACGGAAACGGCGCTGACCGCGCATCTGGTCATGCCGAACGGCTATCCGGGGGACGCGCTTCTGAACCAAATCAGCGATGAATTGCAGGCGCGCTTTCGCATCGACCATCCCACCTTGCAGGTGGAGACAGGCGATCCGGCCCATCCATGCGCACTGGCTCCGGGGAGACCTTATTGCGCCTGCCAGCAAAACGATTTTTCTGTTTCGTGAGCTGACCCCATGGTGGCCATGGGTCGGGTCGGAGCATGCATGGGGACATGATGGTGACATTTTGGCGCCATTGCAGCCTGTGTTTCGGATGTCGGTTATCGGCGCGTATCATGTTTTGCGTGGTTAGAGGTCGAGACTAACCTTAATCTATTAAGCTTAATCTGGCGATTAAGCAGTAGGCAAAGGGGCGGCCCCTTTTGAAACCCCCACGCGATGCATGAGGATAGAACCATGACGATGACGATTAGTGTGCGACTGGAGCATTTGAATAGTGTGACCTATGGCGGCCAGCAGCAGCATGACATGCGCGACGCAAAGCGCATTCCTAAGTACGTGGACAAAGATAGAAGCGATAAAAATTCCATTTTGATAGCAGGCCCATCTGCGGATCATCTCCAGCAAGAAATCATCCGGCATCGAAAAAAAGCGAAGCAGCGTGGGTTCCGCAAGGATGGAAGATTGGCGCTTTCTGGCATTGTGACATTTGGAACAGAAGCGCAATCCATCATTAATGACATGACGCCAGAGAAACAAAATGCAGTTTTCCGTAAGATCGCAGAACGCACTGCAAAGCTGGCCGATCGTGAATTGATTAGTCTGGTTGTGCATCGTGATGAATCCGCACCGCATGCTCATTTTATGTTGAGAAGCTATAAGCATGACCAAGAGACGGGCCATGAAATCCCCATGAATTTGGCTGCCGTTGATCTGCGGATGTTGCAGGATGTGGCCGGGAATGAAGTGTCCGACTTGGGTATCACCAGAGGCAAGAGCAAAAAAAAGAGAATCGCAGACGGTGAAGAACCCGCTAACTGGATACATCGATCAGTAAAGCAGCTTCATGAAACGCTTCCTGCCGACATTGCCAAGGTTGAGGAACGGCGCAAGCAAATTGAAATTGAAGCAGAGGAAGCGTTGGATCGGTACTTAAAAAATATCCGTTTGGCTGAACAAGCGCAAATTGATCTTGAGCAAAAGAAAGGCGATGAAGAAAAAGTTAAAAAACGCTTGGAAGTTTACAAAAAACGTGCAGAGGATGCGGAGGAAAAACAGCGTCAGCTTGATGATGAAAAAAACAAGCTTGATGTTGACATTGCGGCCAATCGTGAAGCCCTTGAAAAACTGGATGCTGGCATTGCGAAAAAACGGCAGGAGGTGGCGCTGCTGGATGCCCAGAGCCAGCAGAAAAAAGCCGTCACGGCACAGGTGCGGGATGCCATGCCCGTGCTGGAGGGGAAGATCATCCCGATGACCAGAAACAGGATTCTATCCCAGGAGGCCGTGGATGCTTACCACGCACAGGTAGCCGAATATATTCGGGACAAAGCGGTGCAAATGGGGCGGAACGCCATCCGGGAAGCCCATGAAAACGTGACCAGGCGTGAGGAGAACGTGAAAGAGCGGGAAGCCCAGGTCCAGCACAAGGAAAGCAGTTTACTGGAATGGGATGCCGCCTTGAAAACACGCGAACAACGGCTGGATAACTATGCTTCGGTGCTGGATGAAAACCGAAAGCTCAAGCTGAGACTGGAAACCATCGGCACCCATGTGGGCCATATACTGGGTATCGAAAATGCGTCTATGAATCGCGGCAAAACCTTGAGAGCCGTTGAATCGGCCTCCTCGATGGCGAGTTTTCGGAAGGCGTTGGCGGAACAGCGGCTTATCATGACGGGGCAGGGACGCGGCGATACGCCGGGGTACTAAGGCGGTGCAGGCCGTTACCGTATAACGGAATAGCGTTTTTTGAGGTTGGCTGGGCGATATTTGGGCGACTCCCCGAAAACCACGCCACACCCCGCGCTGCAATGCTGGTATTTGCTGGTTTTGTCATTTCAGACCCCCGGATTAGTAATCCGATGGTCTACGAAATAGGCGTTTCACACAAAACCACTAAAAGGTGTAGCGTTGGCAGGAGACTTGCAACAGGAACAACTGTTTGCTGTTGCAGAGCAGGCGATTGGAAAAAGCGCAGATTAGCACGACAACTCGTCCATTAACGCGATGAATCCCGACCATGAAACTCATTTATATTGCCAATCTGTCTCATTATATCGCCTAATTCTAAGGACAACTTTCACCTTTCGCGTAGATTTCGTACTGCGCACGAAGGTTTTTTTGGATGGTTGCCTGATAAATCCCAGGGAGATCTGATTCTACTGCATCTCACAAATCATTGATGGATGCATTCTCCAAAAACCAGACAAATGCGGCCCAGTATTTGGCATCCGTTTTAAACGCGAACTTGGTCATGTAAACGACTCGCTTCTGTACCCATTTTTGATTATGTCAGATTAACATGTTTTGGTCCCTTCAAAAAAGGGGTTTGAAGGGACCAAAACATGGCTTATCTGATCTGTGGCAATCTGGATATCAGCCTACCTACTTGAAATGACAATGGGACCCTCTAATTCCTCTCGGATGATCGTTACTCTAGAAAGATTTTCGTCTTTGGCCCAAATTAGACTTTCTCCGGATAAGCTATCAAGCATCTTAGTTACATATTCAGGCGGATCGTCGAGCAGCAACTGGGCATCTATGTCGAGATAGTCTCTTGCTCTTAGGAATGCATACGCACGGGTTGGAAGATCACCTTGGGCGTAGCCCTGGCAGCAAAAAAGACAATGCAACGGATTGATGTTTTTTGCCACACTTTTGAGCGTGTCGTCTTTCGAGGACTTCAGTTTTTTCACGCTGCTGATGGATAAAATGCTGGCACCAAATAGTCTCGAATTTCGCTTTATCGTCACACATGGCCAATTGATCTTGCCGGCTTCCGTACTGCGCCAATAGGAATACAGGCAGTAAAGAGGGATGGCTTTATGTTTCTTTGCATCGGCTACCAATTGATCAATTTGGTAAGTACCATCTTTTCTCTTGTAGTGTAATTGGGCATATCGCTTTCCGTTGATCGAAATGACTTTCGCCTGCACGCGAAGACCAATCCATTTTTTCGTTGGCCCTGTGAACCAAAGCTCCCAATCTGCACCCGTGATCTTTTCCTTTGGGCGGGTAAATGAGTCGATAAAGTACGCCCCCTTCGAGGCCTTCTTCAACTCAAGAACAAAGAAATCCGTAATGGACTCTTCACCAATCTTTGAGTTATACCGACGTGCATTTCGGAGTGTGGACCAAATCCAAGAGGCTTTCTTCTGGGAGATTTTGCAAAGCGTCATTATTGGATACCGATATAACGTAGAGCTAACTGGCGCTGCGCGGCTTTATCGCGCAGCGCCCAGCGACCGAAGTTGAGCGCCATGTTAGATTTACAACCCAATTTCGCGCTCGATGATTTTTTTCTTTTTCTCATACAGCCCCTCTAAAAACTTGTCGTACTCTAAACTGTTGTGTGGGCCAAATATATCCCCCAAAGTTCGCATGTCCCCGAAAAATCGGCCTTTCCTTGACTTGTTCCTTGGCTGATTTATATCTAGAACTTTTAGTTGATCCAAGTGTTTGTAAAGTTCGAAGCTCTTTTGGGTCGAGTATCCAGTTTCCAGGCGCTTGTTAATTAGCTCCTGTAAGTCTTCATAGTTGGCCTCCTCCGTGTTAGTGCCCTTTCTGATATAAACGGCATTTCGTCTTATTCCATCCCCTTCCTTCTTCGGTAGCAGAGGAACAATTTTTGGGTTGTATTCAACTAGCATAACCTGAAATGACTTTCCTCGTATCTTTTCATATTCAGATTCGGTGTAAGTGAAATCGAGGATTTCCAGAGCGATCTCGCTAGGAAGGTAGGAGGCAATCTTTTTACTTATGTCTGATTTGTCCTCCAATTTCTCAAGTCCTATAGCTTCGACGGCGTTATCCTCGGATTGCTTTACGCCGACAACAATTGCTCCCCCACCGCTATTTGCCATAGCCAATATGTGCTTTGCCAGCTTCACTGGCTCAGGCCATGTCTCCTTGAAATCTAGGTAGTCTGTCTCGCCAATGTTGCCTTTGAGCAAATCTCTAAGAGCGCTCCGTGTTGGGCTTTCAAAGAATTTGGCAAATGCTTCGTGCTGTTTTTTTGTGAGTGCCATGATGAAAAATCTAACGTAAATTCGACGGCACTGTCGGTGCCATGTAACAAGGAGATATGCCATATATCATGCGATGATTTTCCTGTCGGTTGTAGATGAGACAGAATGCATCCTTCTGTCTGATGGGCGCTGATCCCCGCTGGGCGGATGGCCCTGTTTTGCGGGGTTCTCCGCCTGCCGGTTGAGGGCTATTTTGAGACATTACGATCATACCAGCATTTCTTTACGGATAACCCTTCGTAGCACTCGTTCTAGTGCCCCATCCTGCGCGGTCATCTGTTCCCGTAAGGCGGCGTTGATCGCGGTCTGATAATTGCCGCCATGTTCTTGCGCCTGCTTTCTGTACCAGTCCAACACGTCGTTATCCAAGCGGATGGTCACGCGGGTCTTTCCCTGCTCTACGGCGACGGCACCCCGCCGGGCCTGGCTGAAATCATACTCTGCTTTCATGGGTTCGCACCTCCTGCATATGCTTTGCGTTCTCCTGGGCTGGCTTTACGGGCGGATATGAGGCGTATTTCATCTCCACCGCGCTCGGTGTACACCACGATCAGTACTCGATCCAAGAAGTCCCGCCCCATCGTCACCAGACGCTGCTCACCTTCGGCATCCACATCCTCCGTGGTCAGGGCGCAGTCATCAAAAAAGACCCCGACGGCATCGGCAAAGTCCACGCGATGATCGCGCAGGTTGGTTTGCCGCTTTTTGTCGTTCCAGGTGAATCTCATGCCTCATGATTGCACAAGTGTACACCAAAGAAAAGCCGTTGTGTGCGTCCACCACCTTTGGCACTCGGGTTGGTGTCCGTCAAACGATCCTTAGTCGGCCATGCCGGACAATTTCCGGGAACGTGCTTGCATAACAGATTGTTGGACATGGAGATAGGCGGACGGAATGATGGAGCAGTAACCTCCGCGCCCTGCGCCTGTCCGGCATCCTGGCTTCCCTGGAGGCCCGCAACCGGCAAGCTGTCGATGGCCAACTGGCCTATACCGAGTTCCTCGCCATGCTCCTGCAGGATGAAGTGGCCCGCCGGGACCAACGGAAATTCGACACCCTCCTGCGTCAGGCCCACTTCCGGAATCACAAAACCCTGGAAGACTTCGCCTTTGACCGGTTACCGAACCTGAACCGCTCTCTGGTGCATGATCTGGCTACGGGTCGCTACCTGCAGGAGCAGGCACCTGTCCTGATCGTCGGGCCCTGTGGCACCGGCAAGAGCCATCTCGCCCAGGCGCTGGGGCATTGTGCCATTCGCCAGGGGATGGACGTGCTCTTTATCACCCAAGGTGATCTGGTGGGCTCCCTGCATGCAGCGCGGGCCACCGGTGGCTTTGACCGGCGCTTCCGCCAACTCGCCAAAGTGACGCTACTGATCATCGACGACTTCGGCCTCAAACCCATGCGCCCGCCCCATGATGAGGACTTCCACGATCTCATCGCCGAACGCTATGAGCGAGTCTCCACCATGCTGACCAGCAATCTCGACTTCGCCGAGTGGGGGGACGTCTTCCCGGCCAACCGCATGCTCGGAGTGGCCACCCTGGATCGGCTACGCCACGGCGCCTATCGACTGATCCTGGAAGGCGATAGTTTTCGCGCCCCACGACCGCTCCCGGAATCCCCGAAAAACACCATTGCGAAAGGAGCCAAAAACACCCATTCTTAACACCGTTCGAGACCCCATTTCAGGCACTTTGAAATGGCGCCATTACGCCGCACATCGGTGGCGCCATATTGCCGGTCAGTGACAACATATGGATATCTCAGGTCATACCGGCGATGCGCCCGCCATGGCGGTGCTTATCATGCCGCTATTACCCGCTACGGCTTCCGGCATTGCCTTCACCTGTGACCCGATCGATGGCCGTGATGATCGCTTGATTATCCATGCGCAATGGGGGCTGGGTGAGTCTCTGGTGAGCGGGCAAGCCGCCGGGGATGAATACCTATTCGCCGAAGACCCATTAGACGACCATTTATGGCCGCTTGCCCGGAAGCTGGGCAGAAAAAGCCAAAAAACAGTCCCGTTGGCAACGGGTGGCACGGAAACCCGTGCCACAGGTTCCGACGAAGCCGCAGCTTTTGTGTTAACACCCTCACAGGCCATGGTGCTTGCCAACCTGTTACGGGATGCTGCCCTAGCCCTCGATTTCACCATGCCGTGCTACGATTTGGAATGGGTTTGGGATGGCCAGAGTTTCTGGTTGACGCAGGCACGACCGGTGACCGCACGTGCGCGTCTTACCTACCCGATCCTGCAGGAACAGCCGACCTATTGGTCTCGGGGTAATACTTGCGAGGTGGTACCCGACCCCCTTTCGCCGGTGGACTGGAGCAATTCCCGCAAGCTGGTCAACGCCCTGCTTGAGCAGGGTTATGCGATGGCCGGCTACCCGCTGTTAGAAGGGGTTCAGCGCGCAGGATTATTCCATGGTCGGTTGTATCTTGAGCTATCTCTTATTCAATGGGAGGCATACGACGCATTAGGGGTATCGCCAAAGGCCATGAATACCCTGGTTGGCGGCCATCAGCCCGAAATCGAGTTGGCGCCCCCGTTACTCAGTGACCGATTATCCAGACTGGCCCGCATCCTACGTTACCTGACGCTGGCTCCAGGTCGCCGTCGGCGGGCCGATAAGGCCGTTGGCGACGCCATACTCCAAGCGAAACGTTGGCGGCAGCAAGCGCTTCCACAAGATGGCAATGGTCTGAAGGATGTGTTGATCCGCTGGTTGCGAACGGTGCGCGGGGCATCGGATATTTTTTTTCTGCAAGGGTCCAGCGGCGGCAGTCTGACTTTCCTGGTGCAGCAACTGGAGAAACACTTTCCTGGGGAGGGGTATGCCCTTGCCACCGCTCTGCTGGCTGGCGGGGTGCCGAGTGTCACCGCCCAACAGGGCTACGAACTCATGGCGCTCGCACGGCTTGCCCGGACCGACCCCCAAGTTGGGCCGTTCCCCGAGTCTGCTGCGGCCAGCGACGACTGGTTCGCTACCATACCGCCATATAATGAATTCCGTCGGGCTTTTACCGAATTTATCGAACGTTATGGCCATCGTGGTTTGTACGAAACTTACCTGCGTAACCCCCGCTGGCGGGAGGAGCCCGGCTATCTTTTGGCATCTTTAGATCAGTTGGCCAGCATCGATGAATCGGCCCTTCGGGAAAGACAGCGATCCGCTGAATCCAAAGCCATGCGGCGCATTGTTGCAACCGTTCCGTTCTGGTGGCGACCTATTATTGCGGCGCTGACCCGTGCAGCCCGCAAAGAGTGCAACCAGCGGGAATCTGCCCGCAGCGCGGTAATTGCCTATCTGGAGCCGATTCGGCAAGTGCTGCTTGCCGCTGGGGCGCATTTGGTTGCGGTGGATGGTCTGGATAGGCCTGACGATATTCTTCAGTTGACCATGCCCGAAATATTCCAGGCGTTAGCAGGCAAGATACCATCTGCCGGTCTCCGTGCGCGTGTTCTTGCACGTACCGAGATGTTCCAGTCTTGGCTACGGGAAACGCCGCCCGAGGTGATCGTCGAGGATAAACACCATCAGATTCAGCATGGACAGGGTCCGGAATCTATGGGGACAGAACGCAAGGGAGAACACTTCCAAGGGGTGCCTACCGGTACTGGAAGCATCAGGGGCAAAGCACGTTTGCTCCGTCATCCTAATGAGGGACACAAACTGCTTCCCGG